>SVPJ01000002.1 GCA_015065885.1 Oscillospiraceae bacterium
AGTGAACTTTTATCACGATATTCTGTAAATTATACATTAGCAATCTATGATTGTGATACTAATATCCTTTATTTTTTCGCGATGGATACGTAATAATGTTATTATTTAAGTAAAAATAAAGAAAATCTCGGTTTTTAACCAGTTCTTTTTCGGACACGAATGACAAAAATCCCGTTCACGAAAGTGGGCGGGATTTTTACTGATTACCTTTTCACTCTTCACTAAAAACCGCATTCGGGATTTTTGAGAAGTAAGAAGTAATAGTGAATAGTGAAAAAGTATTGCCCCTCCGCAGCTTTTATGTTATAATGCACAAAAGGAGTGATACGATGAAGTTTCAATACAATGTAAACGTGAACGACCAAGATTATTTAGACTATCATATTTTTTGGATGCTGCGGTCACCGTATGGTAAAAAACAAATGGTATCTCTCAGGATCGTGATAACGGTCATTTTTGCCGTGTTTAGTCTAATTTCTCTTTTCGGCGGCAAATTCACCGTGGATGCCTTTATTGGTATACTTCCCACGCTGATCCTTCTGTTGCTTTTTCATATGCTTTTGGCGAAATTCGTTGTGTGGTCTATAAAAGGGCAATTAAGAACGTTGAAGAAAAGCGGAAAGATGGGGTATTCGCCGGATGCCGTTATAGAATTTTGGGAAGATCGTTTTGTTGAAATAACACCCGATAACAAAACGGAGCATACGTATTCCGCCATAGAGCGCGTAAGTATCGTTGATGACAAGGTGATCTATATTCACATTAATAACGTTATGTCATATATGCTGCCTTTTTCTTGCTTTGAGTCAAAGGGACAATACGACGATTTTTTTCGTTTCCTGAAAACAAAGTGCGCTAATATAGACGTATACTAAGGATGCGTCCGGTTTTATAATGATGCCAAAGAGGTGGATCGTATGATTCGTGAACTTAAAAAGCAAGCAGGCGCTCTCGTCAGAAAAAACTATCGAGCCTTTTGGTTGCCGGTGCTGCTGTACGTGGTTGCCGACGGCACGGCGACGTTTTTGTGGCAGACCTTCTCCGACCTATCGTCGAGCGATACGGTGCAGTATGTGTTTTTGGGCGTTTCCCTGCTTTTGCGGTTGGTGGCTTTACCGCTGTTACTGTATTGGATAATTTTCATATCGATGCGCTTGATGAAGGCAAAGGTTTCGACGTCCGCGTTTTCATGGAAGGATGCGGTAAGACTGGTCGTAATAACTTTTGCCCCGAACGTGACGGAATGTTTGCTGTCTGCCGCAAACGCTGTGCCGCGGGACACGGCGGGATTGGTGGGGGGCGTGCTCTCGTTTCTTATGATTATTTCGTTCGTCACGGAATACGTCTTTTTTGCCTGTAACTACCATTACGCTTTGCACAAAGGCACGGTAAAAGAGACGGTTACGTTTTCTTATTTGGGTATGCGCGGGAAATTCATCTCGTTTTTGCTGTTGACACTTTCGTTTATCCTTTGGGAAATCCTCGCGGCCGCTTTGTCGCTGGTCGTACTGTTTGGGTTGCCGAGTATGCCGACGGTCGGCAAATCTTTTTTGACTGCCGCAGGGTGCGGGGTGAGCTTTTATCTATTACCGTACCGATACGTAACCTATACTTTGTTTGTGAAAAACAACGTAAAGGTCGACAAAAAACGCAAGCACGACTAAAAGAAACCGCCAAGTCTTCGGACGCGGCGGTTTCTTTTCATTTGGTGGCATTTTCGGCTTGTAAAACAGCGAAATATGTGGTATGCTTTGGACAGAGAATGCTTCATTTAAGTAAAGGAGTAGCCGACAAATGGACTTCACCCTTTTGCGTCATTGCTTAGACGACATCTTAAAGACCGGCAACACCCCGTCGGTGGACTGCATCGTATATCAAGACCACCAACCGCTGTTTCGTTATTTTGCGGGGCAGAGCGATATTGAGAATAACGTGCCTATCAAAGAGGATACGTTGTACCTCATCTTCTCGATGACCAAGATGCTCACCGTGACGGCGGCGTTGCAACTGCTTGAACGGGGAAAGTATACGTTGGAGGACGAACTCGCGACGTACATCCCTGCCTTTAGAAAAATGAAGATCACCCGCGATGCCCTGAACACCCAAAACGCCGCCCGCATTACCACGGGCGAGAGTATGGGCGAGAGCGTGACGGTCCGCGAAGACGGTTATGCGAAAAACCCCATTCGTATCATCGACTTGTTTACGATGCAGGGCGGTCTTGATTACGATATGTTTGACGAGAACATTCAAGCGGCGCTTGCCGACGGCCGCCGCAGTACGGTACAACTGGTGGAAGCGATGGCGGGCAAAACGCTGGGGTTTGAGCCGGGTACGCGTTTTCGCTACAGTTTGTGCCATGACGTACTCGGTGCGTTGGTTGAAATTTGGTCGGGTGAACGCCTTGGCGACTATATGCAAAAGCATATCTTCGAGCCGCTCGGAATGAACGATACCGCCTTCGGTGTGCCGAAAGACGAGGCTGCCCGCGCCCGACTGGCGGCGCGGTATTCCTATGAAAACGGCGTGCCCGTGCGGCAGGGTGAGGAGTGTGTATATAACATTTCACCGGAATACCAAAGCGGCGGTGCGGGGTTGTGTTCCTGCACCGAGGATTATGCGCTGTTTTTGGATGCACTGGCGTGCGGCGGTGTCGGCAAAAGCGGCAACCGCATTTTAAAGGAAGAAACGGTGCGCTTGATGGGGACGAATCAACTTTCGGGCCAATCGCTTGACGATTTTCACGAGTTGCGGGTCGGCTACGGCTACGGGCTCGGTGTGCGCACCCACATGGAACCTGAAGTGAGCGGGTCGCTGAGTCCCGTAGGCGAATTTGGTTGGGACGGTGCGGCGGGCGGTTTCTCGATGGTGGACACCGAAAACAAACTCTCGCTCACCTATTTTCAACACAGCCACAGTTGGAGTGTGGAAATGCAAGGAAAAATGCGCAACGCGCTGTATGCGTGTTTGAAGGCGAAAGGTCGATAAACGATGGAAAGAGAACGTTTGGGAAGCCGTCTCGGCTTCATATTGCTCAGTGCAGGTTGCGCCATCGGGGTGGGCAATGTGTGGAAATTCCCGTGGATGGCGGGGCAGTACGGCGGCGGAGCCTTCGTACTGTTTTATCTCGCTTTCCTCGTTTTATTGGGACTTCCCGTGATGCTGATGGAATTTTCACTGGGACGTGCCAGCCAAAGCAGTCCCGTAAAATTGTATCAAAAACTGGAGAAAAAGGGGCAAAAGTGGCACTTCCACGGTTACGCCGCGTTGATCGCAAACGTTCTTTTGATGATGTTTTACACCTCCGTCACGGGGTGGATCCTCTATTATTTCACGTCCTTTCTTGCGGGACGGATGACGGGTATCACGAACGCGGCGTCCGAGCAGGCGTTCACCGCGATGCAGGCAGACCCTGCGATCATGGTGGGTTTCATGGCGATCGTCGTGGTGGCGGGTTTTGCCATTTTGTCCTTCGGCCTGCAAAAAGGGGTGGAACGCATCACTAAGTATATGATGATCGTGTTGCTCCTCTTGATGATCGTGTTGGCGGTACACGGGTTCACCCTTGACGGCGCCGCCGAGGGTTTATCCTTTTATTTGAAACCAGATTTTTCAAAGGTCAACGGCGAAATGATCGTCGGCGCGATGAATCAGGCGTTCTTTACGTTGAGTCTCGGTATCGGGTCGATGGCGATCTTCGGCAGTTATATCGGCAAGGAACGCTCACTGCTTGGGGAGTCGGTCAACATTCTGGTGCTGGATACCTTCGTGGCAATCGTGGCGGGGTTGATCATTTTTCCCGCGTGCTTCACTTTCGACGTGCAGCCGACGGCGGGTCCGAAACTGCTGTTCGTCGCGATGGCGAAGGTGTTCAACAACATGGCGGGCGGCCGCTTTTGGGGCTCGCTGTTCTTCCTGTTTATGGTGTTTGCGGCATTTTCCACCATCATCGCGGTGTTCGAAAACATTCTGGCGTGCGTACGTGAACTCACGGGTTGGGGTCGCGTGAAGGCGTGCGTGATCTGCGCCGCGACCGTGTTGGTGCTTTCGGTGCCGTGTGCGCTCGGGTTTAACTTGTGGTCGGGCTTCACGCCGTTCACCTCGAAGTCCGGTGTGATGGATCTGGAAGATTTTCTGGTCAGCAACTGCTTTTTGCCGCTCGGCTCACTCTGCTTTGTGTTGTTCTGCGTGAGCAAGAAGGGTTGGGGCTTCGAAAAATTTATTGCCGAGGTCAATACGGGGCGTGGGCTGAAGGTCGGCCGTTGGATCCGCCCGTACGTCACCTACGTGTTACCGATCGCCATTGCGTTGATCTTTTTGATCGGTATCGTAACCTTTGAATTTGCCGATGGGTTCACGCTGCTTTCGTGGGTGAAGGGGTGGATCGCATGAAACTGATCGGCAGTGATTATGACGGCACGCTGAACCGGGGCGGCATTGACGACGAAAAGCGCGCAGCACTTTTGCGCTGGCAGGAGGCGGGTAACGCCTTTGCGGTGGTCAGCGGACGCCCGCTTGACAGCCTGCTCGAAATGCGGCAGGAAAACGCGTTACCGTACGAATATCTGGTGGCGGATAACGGTGCGGTGATCGCTCACGTCAACGGTACGGTGATCGACGAGACCCGCACGGCGGGGGAACTTGCCCGCCCGTTGATGGAGACGATGTTTTTAAACGGTTGTCCGTGGTGTGATATCCACGCACAGGTCAACTATCGCGTGTTTGCCGCACCGTTTGACGGTATGGCTGACAACGAACATACGATGGAGACGCTGCCATGCGTTCCGTATTTTACACAGATATCCACCATGCTGCCCGATTTTGAAACGGCGGCGGCGGTGACCGCCGTGCTGAAAACGCGGTTCGGTGACGTGTTGAATCCGTTACAAAACGGTATTTGCATCGACGTGGTGCACCGTGACGTCAATAAGGCGGCGGGACTGCGCACCTTGGCGCGTCATCTGGGTGTTGCGGAGGAGGATATCATTGCGGTGGGGGATAACGTGAACGATACCGATATGATCGCGGCGTTTTTCTCCTATGCGATGGAAAACGGTGTGGATAGCATCAAAGCGCTCGCCGACCGCACGACTCCGTCGGTCACGGCGCTGATCAACAGAGAATTACAAAACATGAGGTGATGGGTATGTTGTTTCATTACATTCGGCACGGGGACCCTATTTACGATCCCGATTCGCTGACGCCGCTCGGTGAGCGGCAGGCGGAGGCAGTGGGCAAACGCTTGGCGCTTCACGGGGTGGACCGCGTGTTTTGTTCTACCTCTAACCGCGCCTACCTGACGAGCAAGCCGACCTGCGAGTTGTTGCGGTTGGGCGAGCCGACGAAACTGGCCTTTGCCGAAGAAGGGGTGGCGTGGCGTCGCCTGACGGCGGATGACGACAACGGCGTACACACGTGGCTGTTTTACAGCGGCAAGCACGTGAAATTGTTCACCACGCCCGAAGTGGCGGCGCTCGGTTTCCGTTGGTACGAGCATCCCGAACTTACGGAATTCAAAGAGGGCATGGAAGCGATGTACGATGATATCGACGCGTTTTTACTCTCACTCGGGTACGAGCATGAGCGGTATACGGGTCGCTACAAGATCGTGAAGCCAAACAAAGAGCGGGTGGCGCTGTTCGCCCATCAAGGTTTCGGTATCGCGTTTTTAAGTTGCCTTCTCGATATTCCGTATCCGCAGTTCTGCACGCGCTTCGACATTTGTCACACGGGTATTACCACCATTGATTTTCAGGAGTTCGACGGCTTTGCCGTACCGAAAGTGTTGGTACACTCGTCGGATGCGCATCTTTATAAAGAAGGTTTGCCCACGAAGTACAATTACGGAAAGACATTTTAAGAAACTATGGAACCGAAAGACTATATCGTTTCAAAAATTGAAGGAGAATACGCCTATCTGCACGACCTTTCGGGGGCGTGCGAGGAGGACGTGTTTATTGCGCTCGCACTGTTGCCCGTCGGGGTGGACGTGGGTGTGAAGCTACACTGTGAAATGTTTTCGTACGAGGTGATAGAATGATACGCTATGCCACCATCGGGCGGGGCACCATTGTTGACCAATTCATAGCGGGTGCCGCTTTAAGCGGAGAATTTACCCTCGCGGCGGTATATTCCCGCGAGGAGAAAACGGGGCGTGTCTTTGCCCAAAAGCACGGGTGCGACCGCGTGTATACTTCGCTCGATGAACTGGCGTCGGCACCCGATATCGACGCGGTGTATATCGCTTCGCCCAACAGTTGTCACGTGCCGCAATCGGAACAGATGTTGCTTGCGGGCAAACACGTGATTTGCGAAAAACCGATCGCGACGTCGGCGGCGGAATACCGCCGCTTGAAAGCGCTGGCGGATGCGCGCGGGCTCGTGTATATGGAAGCGATCATTCCGTTGTACGTCGCGGGACGTGCGAAGATACACGAGGCACTGGCGTCCATCGGGAAGATTGCTTCGGCACGCATCGACTTCGCGCAACTTACCAGTCGGTACGAGGCGTTGCAACGCGGGGAACAGGTGAATATTTTTGATATGTCGCTGGCGGCGGGCACGCTGATGGATCTCGGGGTATACTGTGTGTATGCGGCGGTGGACTTGCTCGGTGTACCGCAAAATATTACGGCAACGGCGTCCTATCTTCCGAACGGGGCGGACAGCGGCGGCACGGCGCTGTTCGATTACGGCTCCTTTTCCGCCGCACTCACTTACACCAAAGTGGGGCACAGTGCTGTCGGCTCGGAGATCACGGGAGATAAAGGTACGCTTGTCATTGAACGCATCGGGCTGTACGTCGGGACGTATCTGGTGCAAAACGGCGCGAAAACAAGGCTGTTTGCCGACGAGCCGAAGGAGCAACTGATGAGCCGTGAGGCGGCGGCGTTTGCCGCTTTTATCCGCGGCGAAAACCGCGAAGACTATGCCCGTGCATCGGAACTTGCGGATAAGGTACACACCTGTATGGATACTATCAAGGAAAAAGCGAATATCGTATACGGAGGGAAATGATATGGCGTTGGTAACGTTAAACGTGTTCAGCGAAGCACTCGGTATGCAAACGCAAGTGAAGGTCATTATTCCGCAACGCTCGTCGAACGGAGAGATCGGCATTGCAAACGGGGCGGAGAACACCGCCTATAAATGCCTGTATCTGCTTCATGGGTTGAGCGACGACCAGACGATCTGGCTGCGCCGCACGTCGATCGAGCGGTACGCCGCGGCGTACGGTATCTGCGTGGTGATGCCGTGTGCTGATAAGAGTTTTTACTGCGATATGAAATACGGTATGGCGTTTTACACCTTTATTGCGAAAGAGTTGCCGCGCCTGATCCGTGAGTTTTTCCGCGTGTCGGACAAGCGGGAGGACAATTTTGTGGCCGGTCTTTCGATGGGCGGCTACGGCGCGTTAAAACTGGCACTGCGTGAGCCGGACACCTTTTCGGCGGGCGCGGGTCTTTCGCCGGTGGGGGATATCAAGGGTGGCGGCTTTTCGGAGGTGATGCGTCCCATTTTCGGGGACGATATGCAAGTGCCCGATGAGGACGACCTTTTGTGGTTGGCGGATCAATGTAAAGACAACCCTCATCGTCCGCGACTGTTTATGGGCATCGGCACGGAGGACTTTCTCTATGAAAACACCCGCGGTTTAAAAGCCAAACTGGAACAAAACGGTTACGATTTCACCTACCGTGAATCGGCGGGGACCCATTCGTGGGAGTTCTGGGATGAGTATATTCAATACGTATTACAATGGATGTTGGAGGAGACGGAATGAAACGGGAATATGCGGTCTATGCGACCGAAAAGACCAAAGAATTGCTTGCGATCGACAGCCCCACGGGGTTTACGGCGTCGGCCGCTGCGTGGGTGAAAGAGGCGTTTTCTTCTCTCGGTTTTGAGACGACCCTCACCCAAAAAGGCGGCGTGTTGGTCGACCTTGGCGGTGAGGGGGAAGGCCTGCTTTTGGAGGCACACGCCGATACCCTCGGTGCCATGGTGGCAGAGGTGAAGGGCAACGGCCGCCTGCGGCTGACCAACCTCGGCGGCTTGCGTGCCGAAAACACCGAAACCGAAAACGTGCGGGTATACACCCGCGACGGCAAGGTGATCGAAGGCACGTTGCAGTTGTGCAACGCATCGGTGCACGTGAACAACGCCTTTGCGGATACCAAACGCACCTTCGATTCCACCGAAGTGGTGTTGGATGAGGATACGGCGTCGGCTGAGGAGACCCGCGCACTCGGCATTGAAGTGGGGGATATGGTGTGCTTTGACCCGCGCACCCGCGTGACCGCCTCGGGGTACATCAAAAGCCGCTTTTTGGACGATAAACTGTCGGTCGGTATCCTGCTCAGTTTTGCCAAATGGTTACGCGATACCGAAACGAAGCCGCCATACCATCTGTGGGTACACGTCACGGTGTATGAAGAGGTGGGACACGGCGGGTCTGCCTCGGTGCCGCAAGGGGTTACCGAAGCCATCAGCGTGGATATGGGGTGCGTCGGCGACGGGGTACAATGTACCGAAAAGCAAGTATCCATCTGTGCCAAGGATTCGGGCGGCCCGTACAGTTACGAAGTGGTCGGCAAACTGATCGAAGCCGCGAAACGCGAAGGCGCAGACTATGCGGTAGACGTGTATCCCAGTTACGGCAGCGACGTGGAAGCGACCCTGCGTGCGGGGTGCGATATCCGACACGGATTGATCGGCGCAGGCGTGTACGCCAGCCACGGATACGAGCGCAGTCACATCGACGGCGTGTGGAACACCTTGAAAGTCCTGAAAGGGTATGTAAAATAACGACAAAAAACACGGTTTCTATTAACGGAAACCGTGTTTTTTATGAAAAGGTTACAAAACTGTAACTTGACGGCGTATGGTGGGTACGGTATACTGAAATCAGAAAGAAAAAGGAGGAATCGTTATGAAAAAATGGACAATTGGGGCTTTGGTGTCGGCACTGCTTTTGGGTATGACAGCGTGTAATCCGACGATTTCTTCCTCGCCGCCGGCGGGAGATGCTACTACTACCACGGTGACCACCACGACGACGGCAGAAGCGCCGAAGCCGACGCCGGATTGGGCGAAAAAACTCCCAAAGATGGATGGCTCGACCTCTACCATTCCGCTGGAAGCGGGTATTCGTGCCGCACTGCTCGACATATCGCTCGAAGAAGCGGAAGCACAGGTCACCCACAACAGCACCTACGGCTCGTATGAGAATTTGGTGAACGGGGAGTGTGACCTCATCTTCACGGTGCAGATGTCGGAGGAACAGGTGCAGTCGGCCGCCGACCGCGGGGTGGAGTTGGAGCAGGTGCCGATCGCGGCGGAAGGCTTCGTGTTCGTGGTGAATGCGAACAATCCCGTAGATTCGCTCACGCAACAGCAGTTGCGGGATATCTACTCCGGCAAGATCACCAACTGGAAAGAGGTCGGCGGCAACGACGCCCCCATTGCGGCGTATCAGCGCAACGAGACGTCGGGAAGCCAGAACTACATTAAGATCTTCATGGGTGACACCCCGCTGATGAAACCCATCACCGAATTTGTGCCCTCCAGTATGGGGCAATTGATGGATGCGGTGGCGTATTACGACAACGCGGAAAACGCCATCGGCTATTCGGTGTACGCCTATGCGGCGGATATGTACGGCAACGGCGATGAGATCAAATTCATCCACGTGGACGGGGTGGAGCCGACCAAGGAAACGATGGCAAACGGCACCTATCCGTTGCTCAGCTACAATTATATGGCGTTTAACAAGGAAGAATCGGCCGATTCCACCGTGCGTAAGCTGGTGGCGTGGGTGCTGACCGACGAAGGTCAAGCGGCGGTGCAGGCGGCGGGCTACGTCCCGCTGTCGGATAAGATCGACGTGGACGAATTGGCACCCGCGCAATAAGAACGACATAGGGGGAGGGACCGCTATGAAAAAACACGCTGTTTTGGTGTTGGTGTGCTTGCTTACGTTTCTCACCGCGTGTCAGCCGATGGTGGATCCCGAACCGCCGACGGGGGATACCACCACGACGACCACGACCACGACGGTCGCGCAGCCTGTGGCGAAGCCGAAATACGACGCGGTGGGAACGGGCATGGAAAAGCCCGCCGATTTCACGCCGGACGTGATATCGTACCGTGTGACGATATCGTGGGGCGAGAGGGTATCGGGGCTTCTCAACACGGCGTTGCAGGATGAGATCAACGCCTTTATAGAAGAATATGAAACCGAAACGCATCTTTCGGAAGTGTGGGTTTTGAACGGCTATATGTCGGTGGAAGTCGGCGGCGAGTTTGCACTGTACGATCTGTATGAGGGGAAACGCATCGAATTTTCCGACCTGTTTTTCAAAGGCGTGGAGTTCGTGCCCACCCTCAACCGCTGCATTCAGAAGGCGATCCAAGAAGCGGTCGTTTTGTCGGAAGATATCGCACCCTACGGCAGTGAGATCAATCCCGAAGCGTTTACGGGGCTGAAAGAAGGACATACCGCCTTTTATTTGGACCGTGTTTTCTTGCCGAACAGTGTGTATCACATCGGACAGGATATCTACGCCGCAGTCGAAGGACTGCATAACGACAGCGTGCTTTCGATCGCACGGGATATGCAAGGTGTGTTTGAAGATGGCATGGTTGAGCTGTACTTCACAAATACTACGGCGCGCACGGTGAACGAGCGTATGGGCGAAACATACGATGCATTGACGGTTTTGGATGCAGATCATTATCCTGAAACTTCCGTTGCCGCCATCAATGCGGCAGTCACCGCCGCGAGCGAGCAATTGGTTGCCGAGCAAACGATGCAGGCGTGGTATGAGAAGTTGACGGGCAAGGACGATTTTATGATGCTTGCAGGCTACGGCGGTATGAGATGTTCCGAAGTGGCAGGGCGGTATTTCAGGTTTGACGTGATGCGTCAGATCGGCCCGATGGGGGACGTACCATACGGTATGCTCATGTACTTCGACCGTGAAACAGGCGAGGAAGTGCCGTATCACCACTTCTTTAAGGATGGCTGGGATATGGCGGCAACATGGTATATATCCGCGGTTGAAGGCTACTATTATTTCGGCGAGCATAGTGAAGAAGGCAAACTTGCCGAAAAACCGAACCTTCAAAACGCCGCGCCGATGTTCTTCACCGTGGAAAAGGACGGATACGTTTTGAACCTGGCACTGCCAAACGGTAACGAGCCGCTCGTGACGGCGGTCATTCCGTTTGAATACGTGGACTGGTCGCGGTAAATTCGAATAGTTTAAGGGAGGGGCCGTTATGAAAAAGGTAAGCGTTTGGTTGTTGGTTTTGACGCTTTTGTTTCTTACCGCTTGTCAGCCGACGGTCTCTCCCGCACCGCCGTCGGCAGGAACAACCGTAACAACCGCCACCACCACAACGGTAACCACGACCACTACCACTACTGCTACGACCGCCTCGAACACCGTGACCACGACGGTACAACCTACGGTAAAAACGAAATACGATGCAATGGGTACGGGTATGGAAAAACCCGAAAACTTCGTGGCGGACGTATTGGAATATTACGTCTACGTGTATCGTTTGGATGAAAACGGCAAGCGTATCGAAGGACTTCGCAACAAGACGTTGCAACAGGAGATCAACGACTATATCCAAGCGCACGAAACGGAAACGCGTGCGGTGGCGGTTCAAATCGTCAACGGATACTTGTCGGTCGAAACACAAGACGATGCCGTGTTTTATGATCTGTACGAAGGCAAGCGTATCGCGTTTACCGATCTGTTCTTTAAAGATACCGAACTTGCCGTGCCGTTTCGTGACTGTATACGGCGTGCCATTCAATCCGAATCGGTGGCGCAGAAAGAATGGGGGAATCCCACGGACGGGTTGGATCCGTTGGAATTTGTCGGACTGAAGGCAGACCATACACGGTTCTCACTCACGACCATCACCTTGCCGAAAGAGACGTATCACTTCCCGGTAGATATCGTGGCTTCCATTGACGGGATGCACGGTGACAGCGTGCTTTCCGTCGCGAGGGATATGCAGGACGTATTTGAGGATACGGTAGAGATCCGCTGTCGTATAGCGTATCGTACGGCACACACCCAAAAGGAACCGCTCGGTGATACGCTTTACGCGGTAAATTGTTTGGATCCTTCGTATTATCCCAATGTCCCCGTGAAGAAAATCAACGAGGCGATCCGCACGGCAAGTAATGCGTTCGTTTCGCAAGAAAGTTTGAAAGCATGGGTAAAACGGTTCGGAGATACCGCTGATTCGCGCGTTGGTTTGATCAGTTACGGCGGAATCGGTTTAGGAGAATGGACCGATCGGTATTTTAAACTGCAAGGAACCTTTCAGGCAGGGTCTATGGGTGAAGTGCCGTACGGTATTTTGAAATTTTACGACCGCCTTACCGGCGATGAGGTTGCGTATGACCGTTTCCTGAAGGACGGATGGAAAGAGGCAAGTGTTTGGTACGATGCGTGTTCTGACGTAGGATATTACTTTGAGGCACACGAAGCAGATCAAACATTGTCCGAAATACCTGATTTGAAAAATGCCGTGCCGATATATATCGGGGTTAAAAACGGTGCGTACCTTTTGAATATAGCACCGCAGGGCGGCGATATACCGCTTGTGACGGCAGTGATTCCGTTCGACTACGTGGATTGGTCGTTATAATTCAAAAAAGGGAGGGATCGTTATGAAAAAGGTAAGCGTTTGGTTGTTGGTTTTGACGCTTTTGTTTCTTACCGCTTGTCACCCCGCGGTCTCTCCCGCACCGCCGTCGGGGGATACGACCACGGGTGTATCGACCACGACCGACGTTACGACGACCACGACGGTCGCGGAGGGGACGGAAAACGAGTTGTACCGTGCGGTGGGGACGGGAATGGAACGCCCCGAAAATCACGTCCCTGCTATGCTCTACACCACCGTTTCGGGACGGCTGACCGATGAAAACGGTCACGTTTGGGTGCTGAAAAACAGCGCTTTACAGGACGAGATCAACCGCTTTATCGATAAGGCAGAACGGGAACTTGTGACATTGCCGAACTGTGAAGAGGTTGACGTTGAGGCGGAGAGCGTCAACGGGTATCTGTCGGTCATGGTGCGCGAGAGGACGAAAAATCACCGATGGGGTGACGTGCGTACGGCGTTGTACGATCTCGTGACGGGGGAGGAGATCACCTATTCCGACCTGTTCTTCCGCGATACGGAGTACGTGCCGCTCATCAACCGTGCAGTGCAACGCAGCTTTCGACGTGCGGAAGCACAAAGCAGTTTGGTGGGTGGTGAGTTCGAGATGCGCCATCCGTTTATGGGGTTGCGGGCGGAACACGACACCTTCACCCTGCGGCAGGTGGTGTTCGGTAAGACGGACTACTACATAAACGAATATAAGGCCGTTGCGATTCGCGACCTGTACGAGCATTCGGTGTTATCGGTGCCGCGTGATGTGAGCGGTGTGTTCCGTGACGATGTTACGGTATATCAGCAGATTTGGAACGATACGCCGTATACCACCAGTAAGCGGTTGCTGCAAGAATGGTGGAACGGTGAATTGCTTGATGCGCGGTATTACGATGCTGCCGTTTGCGAGAAGATCAACACCCGACTGGAAGCGATCTACAAAACCGAATTTTCGATAGACTATTTTGAAGCCTACTACGACACGACCTATAATGGTGCCGAAGGAACGGAAATGCGGCTGTCGCTGTGGGGCGGTCGATGGCTGGTGTCGTCGGGTGGCTTGTTCTTTCCGTTCGGCGAAGATAAGATGTTGCCCGCAACCTACGATGCGGCGTACTATTTCGATATGCAAAGCGGGGAACAGGTCACGTATGAAGCGCTTTTGAAAGACGGATGGGAGACCGAGGCGCAATGGTATCAGATCGACGATGCTGACGTGGAAGAAGACCATTTCTCTTTTAACAGCAAAGCCGCCGGTGTGGTTGCTTGCGACGACCCCGATACGTCCCTCTGGCGGTTTCGTTAGCTGAGCCTGCGCACCGGCACGGTGGTGTTGGAGTTTGAACGTATGGATGAGATGGCGGACTATCTGTGGGCGGAACTGCCGCTTTCCTGCATCGGATAACAAAAAGGAGGAACCGTTATGAAGAAAGTAAGCATTTGGATTTTAGCGTTGGTGTTTTTGTTTCTTACCGCTTGCCAGCCGACGGTTTCTCCCGCGCCGCCGTCGGGAGATGTCACCACGACGACGACGGCAAACGGTACGACGACCACGACTGTGAACACGGAAGAGCCGTCGTTCGATTGGGCGAAAAGCATGCCGAAGATGGACGGCTCGACTTCCACCGTTCCGCTCGAAGCGGGTATTCGTGCGGCGCTTCTCGGCATCTCGCAGGAGGAAGCGGAAAAGCAGGTCGACCACAACAGCACCTATCGCTCGTATGAGAAACTGGTGAAAGGTCTGTGTGACCTTATCTTCACGGTGCAGATGTCGGAAGAACAAGTGCAAAACGCACGTGACAAAGGTATAGAATTGGAACAAGTGCCGATTGCGGCGGAAGGTTTCGTGTTCGTGGTGAATGCGAACAATCCCGTGGAATCGCTCACGCAACAGCAGTTGCGGGATATCTACGCGGGCAAGATCACCAACTGGAAGCAAGTCGGCGGCAACGATGCGCCCATCGTGGCGTATCAACGCAACGAGACTTCGGGCAGCCAGAACTACATTAAGATCTTCATGGGGGACACCCCGCTGATGAAACCCGTCACCGAATTTGTGCCCACCACGATGGGTGCCTTGATGGATGCGGTGGCGTATTACGACAACGCGGAAAACGCCATCGGCTACTCGGTGTATGCGTATGCCGCGGATATGTACGGCAACGGGGATGAGATCAAATTCATCCACGTGGACGGGGTCGAGCCGACCAAAGAAACGATGGCGGACGGCAGTTATCCCTTAGTCAGTTGCAACTATATCGTATACAACAAAGCGCAGCCTGCCGACTCTCCCGTGCGGAAACTGACCGAATGGGCGCTGACCGACGAAGGACAGCGCGCGGTGCAAGCGGCAGGATACGTGCCGATCAAAACGGTGGCGGATGAACAGGAAGCGCTGTATACCGCCGTAGGGACGGGCATGGCGCGTCCCGAAGGGTACGTTCCTTCGCTGCTGTATTATTCGGTGAGAGATCGCATGTTGGATGACGATGACCGCATTTTCGGATTGAAGAACACAGATCTGCAAGAGGAGATCAATGCCTTTATCGAAACGGCAAAAAAAGACATGTCGGACTTAACGCGATACAATGTGCGGGTGACGGCGGAGTGCTTTAACGGGTATTTGTCGGTTGTGATATACACATCGGATGATGTGCCTTCGAACGAAAAAGTGCAAAGTAAGTTGTACGATCTGATAGCGGGGAAGGAGATCGCCTATTCCGACTTGTTCTTCCAAGGCGAGGATTTTGTGCCGATGCTCAACCGCGCGGTGCATCGCGGCTTAAAACGGGCGGAAATGCAAAATGAAGCGTTCGGCGACTATGCTTTAGAACTGAAAAAACCTTTCGTTGGGTTGCATGCTTCGCACGAAACGTTCGGATTGGATCGTGTGCTGTTCGGTGCGAACAGCTATCACGTCAACGGGTACGTTACGATCGACGTTCCCGATCTGTATGAAAACGCGCTGCTTTCGATACCGCGTGACATGGACGGCGTGTTTGAAGACGGAATAGCGGTAAAGCAATATATTTGGTCGGCGGCACCGTACAAAAAAGCGTATCCGCTTATGCAAGGGCGCAGTGCGGAATTGCTGGATACGCAATATTATGACACGGCTGTTGCCGCCAAGATCAACGACCGTTTGCGGGAACTCTGTGACGAAGAGTTGTCGGAAGACTATTTTTCGAAGTATTACAACACGACGTATACCGATGCAGAAGGGGTGGAAATGAATCTTATGCTGTTGGGCGGCCGATGGCTGAATGCAACGGCGGGACTGTTTTTCCCCTTTGGTGCGGATAAGGAACTGCCCTCCTCCTACGGTGCAAACTACTATTTCGATATGCAAAGCGGGGAGCAGGTCACGTATGAAGCGTTGTTGAAAGACGGATGGGAGACCGTGGCACAGTGGTATCAAACGGGCGACGCGTACGCCGAAGAATACGAATTTTTCACCTGCGATCGTACGGCTGTGGGTGTGGAGACGGTGAACGCACCCGACCTTCGTGCATGGCGCTTCGTTGGGTTGGAAGTGTTTGAGGATACGGTGGCTGTCACGTTTGAACGCTTTACGGATAGAGCGGACTATCTGTGGGCGGAACTGCCGCTTTCCTATCTTGGATAACAAAAAGGAGGAACCGTTATGAAGAAAGTAAGCATTTGGATTTTAGCGTTGGTGTTTTTGTTTCTTACCGCTTGCCAGCCGACGGTTTCTCCCGCACCGCCGTCGGGAGATGCCACCACGACGGCGGCAACCACAAACGTAACCACGACCACAACCACCACGACGGTTGCAACTGCCCAAACAACAACGACGGCCACGGGTGTTGCGACACCGCTCTACGATTGGGCGAAAAACCTGCCGAAGATGGATGGCTCGACTTCCACCATTCCGCTGGAAGCGGGTATTCGTGCCGCGCTGCTCGGCATCTCGCAGGAGGAAGCGGAAGCACAGGTCACCCACAACAGCACCTACGGCTCATACGAACGGTTGTTGAATAAAGAATGTGACCTTATCTTCACGGTGCAAATGTCAGAGGAGCAGGTGCAAAATGCACGGGATAAAGGGATCGAGCTGGAACAAGTGCCGATTGCGGCGGAAGGCTTCGTGTTCGTGGTGAATGCGAACAATCCCGTAGATTCGCTCACGCAACAGCAGTTGCGGGATATCTACTCCGGCAAGATCACCAACTGGAAGCAAGTCGGCGGCAACGATGCCCCCATCGTGGCGTATCAACGCAACGAGACGTCGGGCAGCCAGAACTACATCAAGATTTTCATGGGGGATACCCCACTGATGAAACCCGTCACCGATTTCGTGCCCTCCACGATGGGGCATTTGATGGATGCGGTGGCGTATTACGACAATGCAGAGAATGCCATCGGCTATTCGGTATACGCCTATGCGGCGGATATGTACGGCAACGGCGATGAGATCAAATTCATCCACGTGGATGGGGTGGAGCCGACCAAAGAAACGATGGCAAACGGTACGTATCCCTTGCTTAGCTACAATTACGCTGTCTACCGCCAATCGAAGGCGACGCACTCATCGACCTATCGGTTGGCAGAGTGGTTGCTGACCGACGAGGGTCAAGCGGCGGTGCAGGCGGCGGGCTATGTGCCTGTAAAAGCGGTAGATGAGCCGATGAAAGACGAAAAACCGCCACGCTTGGTGGGTACGGGACCGGAAAGACCCGACGGCTTTGCTCCGTCCGTTGTGCATTATCGCGTGTGGCGCTTGCCGCTTTCCGGAGACAGTGTGCGTGTGTTGACCGACAAGACATTGGAAAACAAGGTCAATACGTTTATATCCGAATCTAAAAAGACGATACGGCAATATAACAAAGGGTCAACGGCCGATGTGTCGGTAAGTGCGCTGAACGGCTATCTTTCGGCGGAGGTGGAACTGAACGGCAGAACACTCTGTGCGACGTGGAATATGCAAACCGGAGAGCGTGTAGCACTGTCCGACTTGTTCTTCAGCGGAGAAAACTTTGTCGGCGACGTCAATCGGGCCTTACAAAAAGGGCTTTTGGATGATACTTTCAGTTGGCATGTGTCTTCTGAATTTTTTGGTATACAAGAAGGATACCATACGTTTACGGTCTTCTTTCTGTATCTGGATAGATCGAGCGGATACAGCAAAAAGTTGTTTGCCTATTTTTCACCGTTGTACGGTAATTCGGTTTTAGGAATTGCCAACGATATGCACGGCATGTTCACCGATGAGGTGGAGATCGAAACGCAAATAGCGTTGATTCCTGCTGATGCCAAGACCGAACCGTTACTCGGGAACTATGGGGTACAATTGCTGAAGAAAGACGCCTACGGCAAGGTGGCGGATACCATCAATGCGCGGGTGCGTGAATTGTGCGAAACGGCGTGGTCGGAAGAGGGACTGCGTGAGTATCACGACACGAAGGTTTCACTTATGGGTGGCGGTATGGAGTTTTACGAACTGGGTGACCGTTGGTTCGTGCTTCGTGGATATCTTTTCCCGAACGACGTCGTATACCGCGAGGAGTGGTTGCTGTTTGATCGCACGACGGGAGAAGAATTGCCGTATACCGCGCTGTTGACAGCGGATTACAAAACGAAGGCGACAGTGTATGACGGGGATACCGTGAGCGATTGGTCGGCGATCGAAGGGTTGCGCTTTTCAGGATTTACCACCCATAACGGACAGATCGCCGCAGAATACTGTGAACGAAACGGCGACAACGCCATATACGTCTGCCTTCCCGCCGAATGTATAAAATAAAACAAAGAGCGCGCCGAAAACGGTGCGCTTTTTTGTGGTATTGGGGACTTTACAAACGGACAAGTATTCGTTATAATAAACATATATTGTCTTTTGGGAGTGAAATGTATGGGTTACACCATTGCACAAAAATTGATCGCGTCTCACCTTGTCAGCGGTGAGATGAAAGCGGGCGCCGAGATCGGCTTGCGCATCGACCAGACCTTGACCCAGGACGCCACGGGTACCATGGCGTATTTGGAGTTTGAGGCGATGGGCGTGCCGCGCGTGAAGACCGAACTTTCGGTGGCGTATATCGACCACAACACCCTGCAAACGGGTTTTGAAAATGCGGACGACCATCGCTATATCCAGTCGGTCTGCAAAAAGCACGGCTTGTACTTCTCCCGCCCCGGCAACGGCATCTGCCATCAGGTGCATCTGGAACGGTTTGGCATCCCCGGCAAGACGCTGATCGGCTCGGACAGCCATACTCCCACGGGCGGCGGCATCGGTATGCTGGCATTCGGTGCGGGCGGTCTGGACGTAGCGGTCGCGATGGGCGGCGGCACGTATTACATCACCTATCCGAAGATGGTACGCGTGAATTTGACGGGCGCGCTGAAACCGTGGGTCGCGGCGAAGGATATTATTCTGGAAGTGCTGCGCCGTTTGTCGGTCAAAGGCGGTGTCGGTAAGATCATCGAATACGGCGGCGAGGGTGTCAAGACCCTCACGGTGCCCGAACGTGCCACCATCACCAATATGGGTGCAGAGCTTGGTGCGTCCACGTCGGTCTTCCCGTCGGACGATATCACCCGTGCGTTTATGAAGGCGCAGGGGCGCGAAGCGGATTGGGTGGAACTGTCGGCGGATGCGGATGCGGTGTATGATGAGATCGTGGAGATCGATCTTACGGCGCTCGAGCCGCTTGCGGCGTGCCCGCACTCGCCCGATGCGGTGAAGAAGGTGTCCGAGATCGGCGAGATCAAGGTGGATCAGTGCTGTATCGGTTCCTGCACCAACTCCTCGCTTGCGGATATGCTGAAGGTGGCGGCGATTTTGAAAGGCCGCACGGTGCATCCCGACGTGAGTTTGTCCATTGCCCCCGGCTCGAAGCAGGTGTATAATATGCTGGCGGAATGCGGTGCGCTTGCCGATATCATTGCCGCGGGTGCGCGCGTGCTGGAATGTGCGTGCGGTCCGTGCATCGGTATGGGTCAGTCCCCGAACTCGCACGGCATCTCGTTGCGTACCTTTAACCGTAACTTTGAAGGCCGTTCGGGCACTGCCGACGGACAGGTGTACCTCGTCAGCCCCGAAACGGCGGCGGTGTCGGCCATCACGGGCGTATTCACCGACCCGCGCAAGATGGGCGAAGCCCCCGTTATCGCGATGCCCGAAAAGTTCCTTATCAACGACAATATGATCCTGCCGCCTGTGTCTGTAGAAGAAATGGATACGGTGGAGATCGTGCGCGGCCCGAACATCAAGCCGTTCCCCGCGACCGCACCGCTGAAGGAGACCATTGAAGCGGACGTGATGCTGAAGGTGGAAGACAACATCACCACCGACCACATTATGCCCGCAGGTGCGAAGATCCTGCCGCTGCGTTCCAACATTCCCGCGATTTCGGAACACTGCTTCGTGCGGTGCGACCCCGCGTTCCCCGGCCGTTGCAAGGCGGCGGGCAGCGGCATCGTGGTGGGCGGTGCCAACTACGGGCAGGGCAGTTCGCGTGAACACGCGGCACTGGCGCCCTTGTATCTCGGCATCAAGGCGGTCATCGTGAAGTCGTTTGCCCGTATTCACGTGGCAAACCTTATCAACGCGGGTATTTTGCCGCTCACCTTTAAGAACGAAGCGGATTACGACCGCATCTCGCTCGGCGACAAACTGGTGTTGCCGCACGTGCGTGAGCGTATCCAAAAGGGCGAGCCCGTGGTACTCGAAAACATCTCCACCGGCGAAACGCTGGAATTGAACGCCGATTTCTCCGAGCGTCAAGTGGCGATGCTCCTTGCGGGCGGTCTGCTCGACTACACCCGTGAAATGAACAAATAATCAAGCCAATGGGGCTGTTGAGTTAACGGTACTTTGCGCAAATAAAGAGGACGTAAGGCTCCCCTTAACGATGTAAGGGGAGCTGTCGGCGAAGCCGACTGAGGGGATTCGAAGGAAGAATTTTAGTGTTCTACAACCCCTCCGACGTTTGCTGAAGGCAAACGTCACCTCCCCTTACACAGGGGAGGCAGGCTTTGAGGTTTTCATTTGCGTGATTTCATCTTAACACAATAGCCCCTTTCAAAATGGAAAGGAGGGATACCGTGACAGCAGAAAAATACGGTCTGCGGACGGTGAAACGCAGCGGTCTGCGCTCGGCACTGCTTTGCGTTTTGCTCGCGTGTCTTGCGGCGGTACTCTCGCTCGGCGTGTGCATTTACGGCGCGGTATCCTCCTATCTTGCGGCGTGTGACGAGTATTACACGACGGTGGCGACCCTCGAATATCTGGGGGAACAGTATCCGAACGACCGCGTGTTTGACACGGAACTTGCGGAAAAAGTGAAAAGCGGTGACACCCCCGTTGCGGCACTGACGGCGTTGGACGGCGTCCTCTCCTTTGAGCCGTCGCAAAGCGTGTTCGGCGTGATCGAAGGGGAGATTCGGCGCGACGGTGACGTATACGCGCCGAACGACGCGGTGCTGGTCATCCGCGATATCGTGTGGGACAGTCACATGCGCGCCTATATGGGCAAAATACGGGCATGCGTGTATTCCCGTATGGACAAATCGGATTGCGTGGTGTTTCTGACGGGCGATTGGAGCGAGAGTGAAGAGGACCCCGCTGTGTTTTTACCGCGTACGCCGTATTTGATGCAGGGGACGTATACGCAAGGGGACAGCAGCTATCTGCATTTTGAGCCGCAGGCGTACAGCGCCGACCTCGAAGACCCCACCCTGCACGCCGCCGCCCGCGAGATCGCGAAAATGAACAACGGCGTGCGGGTGCAGATGACGGGGGATCTTGCGGCGTATCTGCCGTTTCAGCGCGGGGAACTGAAACTTTCGGCAGGCAAACTGTTCAGCGATACGGCGGCGGAAAACGGCGACAAAGTGTGCGTGCTTTCGAATCGTATAGCGAGTTTGTTCGGCGTTACGGTGGGGGATAGCCTGCCGCTTGCACTGCATTTCACCGACGGCGGAGTATATGCAGGAGAAACGCTCGCCGTTACCGACACCGCCCCGTATACGGTAGTCGGCTTGTACGGCGAGACCGAACGGTATACGGATCTGGTGTTTATTCCCGCAGACGACGATTTGCCGACGACGGCGTGCCCCACGGGATACACGATGGGGCAATTCCGCTTGGAAAACCGCAAAGCGGAAACGTTTTACGAGGCGGCACAACCTCTGCTTACGGAAGGTTTTCGCCTGACGGTGTACGATCAGGGGTATACCGTCACTGCGACACCGTACCGCGAGTTGCTCACGATGGCGAAACTGTTTTTGACGGTCAGCCTGCTGGTAGGGGCGGCGGTACTCGTGCTGTTCGGTTATCTTTTCGTGGCGCGACGCAAGGATGAGGCAGAGATCGTGTTAGCCCTTGGCGGCGGCAAGGGGCATCTGTGCCGTTTCTTCGGCGCAGGGGCACTCGCAATTCTGTTGCCCGCACTTCTTCTCGGCGTGAGTGCGGCGGCGGTTGCCGAACAACGGGTGATGCGTATGCTTGCCGATTTTGCGGTGAAATACCAAACGCAGGATCTGCGGTTTTCCATATCCGTTATGGGTGAGACCCGCACGCTGGATTTTGCACCGCAGTCGCTGTGGTGGCGCTACGCTTTGGTGGCAGTGGGACTTTTGACGGCGGTCATACCGGTCACGGCAGGGTTTGCCCTGCTTGTGACGAAACGGCGTAAAGCCGCGAAGAAACGCCGCACGCCGCACCTGCCGAAACGGGCGACCCGCAGTGTGTACGGCGGCGGTCGGCTGAAATATGCGTGGCTGTCGGTCACGCGCGGTGGTTTGCGTACTGCGGCTACAGTGGCGATCGCGGTGGTGGCGACCCTCTTTGTGGGGCAGCTCGCCGCTACCTCACACGGGTACCGTACGCAACTTGCCGCCGTTCGGGAAAATACCGTTATTCACGGCTATTGCTCGAATGCGGACGGACTGAGTATGGATGGATTGACGGTGGATGCCGACAGTGTACAGCAGTTGTACGACAGCGGTCTGCTCGGCTCGTTGGACGTCAGCCGTGAGATCGGCAATTACCGCTTTTTGGGGGTGGCGTCGGACGAAACGGGTAAGGCGCACAGCGTACCGACGGTGAGCATACCGCAAAGTTCCTTCGCGTATGAAACGCTGCTCGATCAAATGGGCCGTGAAGAGCCGTGGATCGCTACCACCTCGCTTCACAGTAACACCGAGTTTTACCACGCGGCAGAGGTGGACGTGGAGTGGCTGGAGGGCTTTGACGAGCGGTGTCTGCACGGAGACGAAGCGGCACTGTGCGTGCTGCCCCGCTCGCTTGCCGAACGCGAAAACATCGCACTCGGCAGTGTGGCGCGGTTCTTCGTGCGGGTGGATTACGGATTGGAGACGGTGGATCTCTTCGTGGTAGGCACCTACGTGCCGCAAAACGGACGGGAAACGCTGTACTCTCCGTTGAACTTCACCTTCCCGCAAGGGGAGACGCTGTTTGACGTAACCCTCCCGTCGGTGGAGATCCCCGTTGAGAAAACGCTGACCTTCGTTGAATACACGCCGAAAGGCGTGACGTCGCATCCCGTGCGGACGGTGATCGCGGACGATGCAGATGTGCTGTCGTTTTACAAGACGGTGGTGCTGGGGAGCGGCGAAAACGCGCAAATGTTGAAGGATACCGACACGGTAGACTTGATAACAAAAACGAATACAAACGTCTGTATGATATCCGAGGAGTTGAAGACGTTACTCAATCGCAATCCCGATCAGTTGCTGATTACGGAAAAGGGCATCTTCCTGCCGCTCAGCGACGAATACGGCGTGGGGGAATATTACCGTGTGATCGGTATTTTCACTCGTACGGTGGACGGTATGGCAAACGTCTATTGTTCGCCCGCGAACGACTTTATGCGGTATGCGTTGGCGGGAAACTACGACGGTGTGAACGACCGCATTGGTTTGAACAGCGCGGTGTTTACCCTTGAAAGTACCGCACGACTGGACGCTTTGCGTGAAGCGATGGCGAACGCAGGGTTTTCCTCTGTCAGCGAGTTTGACGGTATGCGACGGTTTGCGGTGTTGGACGACAAAGATTACGTTACCACCGCGGGGGCGCTCGAACGGCAGTTGCGGTACGTTACGGCACTGCACACGCTGCTCTACATACTGGTGGCGCTGATCGCCTTTGCGGCGGCGTTCTTGATGCAAAACGCACGCAAAGCGGAAGTTGCCGTTATGTGCGGACTCGGTACATCCCCCGTTCGTGTGTTCAGCGTCTTCTTCTGTGAGCAAGCACTGCTGTCGCTCGGCGGTATTTTGCTCGGCATCGGTGCGTGGTATATCTATCAGCGAGTTTTGCATCCGCTGTGTCTCGTGATGGCGGCGGTGTTCTTCCTGTGCTGGCTTTTCGGCACGGCGGTGACGGTGTGGCGCCTGCTTCGCACGCGGGCACTCGTCGCACTGTCTGAGAGAGAATAGAGGTGTGTGATATGGCAATTATGGAAGTGCGTGACGTGCGGTTTACCTATCGCACGCGGTATCAGACGGTGGAAGCGCTGAAAGGTGTTTCCTATGCGTTTGAAGAAGGAAAACTCTATGCCTTGGTCGGCAAATCGGGGTCGGGCAAATCCACCCTGCTTTCGTTGATGGCGGGGTTGGAGTTGCCGAGCGAGGGAGAGGTGCTGTTTCGCGGTACTTCCACGGCGGCGATGGATCTCAACCGCTACCGCCGCGAAGATACGGCGGTGATCTACCAATCCTTCCGCTTGTTCCCGCTGTTGACGGTGGCGGAAAACGTGGCGTACCCGATGGAACTGCGCGGTAGGAAGCCGAAAGAGACGCGGGAACGGGCGGCACGGTTGATCGAAAAGGTGGATCTGCCGCCGAGCGTGCTGGACCGTTTTCCCACCATGCTGTCGGGTGGTGAACAGCAACGCGTTGCCATTGCCCGCGCCATCGGCGGTGATGCCCGTTTGATATTGGCAGACGAGCCGACGGGCAATTTGGACGTGGAAAACAGTATGCGCGTGATTCGCCTGCTTGCGGATCTGGCGCATCGCGACGGCTACTGCGTGATCGTGGTGACCCACGATATGGACATTGCCGCCGAAGCGGACGAGATATTGCGTATGCGCGACGGCGTGTTAACGCTCGAAAAATAATAGGAAAAAGGGTTGTCGTCGGACAACCCTTTTTCTTTATCCTTTCACCGCGCCGCCTGTGACACCTTCCACGTAATATTTCTGCAATCGCAGGAATAAGAGGGTGACGGGGATCGCCACCAACACAGAGCCCGCACAGAAGGCGGTGAAATAGCGGTAGATGTTCTCTTTCGTCACCATCTGGTACAGTCCCAGTGCCAGCGTATAGTTTTGATAATTGTCCTTCATAATGACGCTGACGAAGATAAAATCCGTCCACGGGACCATAAACGCGGTGAGGGCGGTGTACGCCAAAATGGGGGTGGACATCGGAAGCGTGATGCGGAAAAATATCTGATGGCGGGTCGCACCGTCCAGTGTTGCCGCCTCATCCAGTGAGCGGGGAATGGTGTCGAAATACCCCTTTGCAATAAAATACCCCATACACGATCCTGCGGAATACACCAGTATCAGTGCAACCAATGACTGTGCAAGCCCCAATACTTTTAAAAGATGATACACCGCGATCATGGTCATAAAGCCGGGGAACATGCCGAGGATCAGCCCCGTGTTCATAAACTTGCGGCGGGAAGAAAACCGCAAACGGCTGAAGGTGTAACTCACCGACAGTACGAGCAAGGTGCTGAGCAGGCAGGTGCACACCGATACGATCAGCGTGTTCATATACCATCGCGGATAATTGAACAGCGTGGTGTCGGTGAACAGGCGGCGATAGTTGTCGAGCGACCAGTTTTTAGGCAGGAGATAGGGGAGATACGCCCCGCTTTCGCCACGGAGCGAGAGGATCACGAGATAGACGATGGGAAGCACCCACAGAATACCGAGTACCGCCAGTAAGAAGTATATGGTCGCGTTGGCGGTGCGCCGCCGTGCGCGGTAGCCGACCGTCATTGGAATTGCTCCTCCTTTCGCGCCGAAGCAGACGAGTTGTATACGAGCAAAGATAACCCCGCCGATACCAAAAAGACGATGATACCGATAGTGGATGCGAGATTGTAGTTTTGCTGGTCTACCGTTTGCTTATACAGCCATGTGACGAGCAGGTCGGTCTTGCCCGCCTGGAAATAGTCCAGCGAAAGCGGGCCGCCACCCGTCAAGAGGTAGATCACGTTGAAATTGTTGAAGTTCCCCACGAATTGCGTGATGAGATACGGCGTGGTTACGAACAGCATATACGGAAGCGTAATGCTGAAAAAGGTGCGAAAGGGGCCTGCACCGTCAATGCGTGCGCTTTCGTACATGTCTTCGGGAATGTTCATCAAAATGCCGCTCGTGATAAGAATGGTATAAGGAATGCCGATCCAGATATTCACCACGATGACGGTGATCTTTGCGAGGGTACCGTCGCTCAAAAACGGTATGGGGCTTTGGATAAGTCCCAACTGTTGCAACAGCACGTTGAACGCACCGCCCGTGCCTTCGGAAGAGAGCAGTTGCGACATTAAAAGCAAAGTGACGAATTGCGGAACGGCAATGGGGATGACGAACAGCGTGCGCCACAGACCCTTAGCGCGGATGCCGCGCTTATTGATCATTAACGCGACTGCCATACCCAGAAGATAATTTAAAAAGGTGGCGAATATCGCCCAGACGACCGTCCATCCGAACAGACGGAAAAAGGTGGTGGAGGTCTGCCCGCTTCCCGAAAACAGATTGCGGAAATTTTCGAGGCCGACCCATGTGAACAGATTGCCCGGCGGTTGATGTGCTTTGTCGAAATTGGTGAAAGCGATCAACACCATGAATACGAGCGGCAACACGGTGAAGATAAACACCAATATCACGGGCGGCGTGAGCAGTAACGCGTGGTAGCGGCGATCGGTGAGGGAGATAAGATCGTCGCGAAAGGTGGGAAGCGGATTCCCTTTACACCGTGCGCTCTGTGCCTCCCATGCCGCGCGAATATTGGAAGCGTATAACCGCAAAAACACGACGATGAGTACCAACGTGACAACGCTGAAAAGCAAGATCTCCATGGAGTTGTCACCCGCGGTGATGAGGTAAATGCCTTCCTCTTCGTCAAATACGCGGTGTTGCGTTTCGGTGCCGAGCGTGGTGAATTTCATAAGGTGCGGGGCACCGAAAAAGATGAGATACAGAAGGAACAGTATCTGTGCCGCCAAATACAGTACGCCGCGCCCGATCTGTCCGTGAAACAAACAGCCGCACCCCATCAGCAAAAACGACAGACGGGTGGCAAGGTCGCCTTCTCTGAGGGCTGTCAACATGGTACGCAACAGACCGCCCTTTTGCCTGCTGTGCCGCTGTTTTACGAGCGTCATGCACTCACTCCTATGCCGTGATTTGTTGCACCATGGTGTTTAAGAGTTCTTCCACCGTGCGGGAGTAACTTTTGGCTTCCATTGCCGTGCCGAATGCCTCCAGCGGGTCCCACGTGCTGCTGAGTACCTCGCGCTGGGTAACGCCGTACGCGTTTTGTTGTGCCAGCGCCGCGAGCGCCACGTTGGATTTTACTGCCTCACTGGCGGCAGCTTTCAGATTGGACGGGCCGATGGCACGCGTTTCAAACCGTTTGATCTGGTTTTCCTCATTGGTAAGGAATTCTGCCAGTTTCATTGCTTCTACGGGATGCTTGGTAGCGGAATTGACCCCCATCAGCTTGTATCCCGCAAAGCTCGCCATCTGCATTTGCACGCCGCCACACGTAAAGGTTGGTAACTTCACAGCTGCATAACCGCTTCCCAGCTTTTCTTTGATGGCTTCGGCGTTCCACGTGCCCGAAACGCCCGCACAGATGGTGGTACCGATACCGCCCGTCAGCACCGCGTCGTTGCCGGTGACGAAGGCGGGGTCGGCGCAAAACGCCTTGATTGCCTTGCCGGCATTAACACCGTTTTGATTGTTGAAGTCGCAAGTCTGTTTTCCTTTATCGGTCAGACCCAATTTGCATCCCGCACCCAAAAAGAAGGCGGAGTTATACCACCCGTTGGATACGTCCATATACACCCGCTTGCCTGCACGGTTGGCGGCAGCGAGCAGACCGTCCAGCGTTTGCACGTCTTCGGCACTCAACACACGGCTGTCGTAATAGAGAAAATACCCGTTGTCCGCCGTGATGGGGTAAGCGTACAGCGCGTCACCTACCGATGCCGCTTTGACCGAGCCTTCGTTGTTTTCGATCATAATGGTATCTTTGTTACGGGTGATCTCATACAGCGCACCTGCGTTGTACAGATCCATCATTTGATCGTCCGAAAAGGCGAACAGGTCACCTGCGGCGGCGGGATCTTCGAGTACGCGGGTCTTCGCCTCGTCTTCGCCCACCACACCGAGCGTGATGTTGTACGTTTTGCCTTCTTCGGCGTTGGCTTTTTTGAATTCTTCGATCATCTCGCCCAGCATCGCCTGGTCTTCACCGGACCCCCATACCTTAAGAGTGACGGTACCGTCGTCACTCTTACGCCGACAGCCGGTGGGTATCAACAGTGCGAGCGCGGCGAGTAACGCCGCCAAACGCGTGATTTTTTTCATCATTTTCTCTCCTTTACGTTTCTTTGCTTTAGTTTGTGCGGTCTTTGACGGGTTATACCAGTCGTGTGCGGTGTTGTTTCTCCTTTCCGTTGACAAAAATCGACGAATTCGGTATACTGGAAGGGACGTTTGGAGGGAAAGTATGAAGATAAAAATAAAAAACGCGTCTTACGCCGCGGTGTGTGCCATGCCGCCGGCGAAAACGCGCAAGATCAAAAATCCCAATATTTTGCTGACTACGGTGGTGCGCCTTGCGTCGTTGCCCGCGCTGTGGGCAACGCGGTTTTCCTGCCGTAGGATCGGTATGGAACGCCTTAGAAAGAACGAACCGTGTTTGATCTTGATGAATCATTCCGCGTTTATTGATCTGAAAATTGCTTCGGCAATTTTGTATCCGCGCCGCTATAACATCGTGTGTACATCCGACGGATTCGTGGGGAAAAATTGGCTGATGTATCAACTCGGGTGCATTCCCACACAAAAGTTTGTGACCGACCTGCGTCTGGTGCGGGAATTGATCACTGCCGTGAAAAAGCGCCGTTGTTCGGTGCTGATGTATCCCGAAGCCAGTTACAGCTTTGACGGTACCGCGACCCCGCTCCCCGACAGCATCGGCAAATGCATTAAAAAGCTGGGGGTTTCCGTCGTAATGATCCGCACCTACGGCGCGTTTCAGCACGACCCGCTGTATAACGGGTTGCGTCGCCGCAAGGTAAAGGTGTCGGCTGACGTGGAATATCTGTTGTCTGCCGAAGAGACGGCGACGCTTTCTGCCGAGGAGATACAAGGGCGGGTGAACGAGCGCTTTTCCTTCGATAACTTTCGTTGGCAACAGCAAAACGGGGTGAAGATCACCGAGCCGTTCCGTGCAGAAGGGTTAAACCGCGTGTTGTTTTCCTGCCCGCACTGCGGGACGGAAGGGCAGATGCACAGCCGCGGCGAAACGATAGAGTGTAAACACTGCGGTGTGTCCTACCGCTTGACCGAGGAGGGACGGTTGGAGGCGCAAAACGCCGAAGCGAAGTTTACCCACGTACCCGATTGGTACCGCTGGCAGCGCGAAACGGTGCGGGCACAGCTCGAACGGGGCGAGTACCGTCTGGACCTTGCGGTGGATATCTGCATCTTGCGCGGTACCGAACGGCTGTACCGCGTGGGAAGCGGTCGGCTTCTCCACACGACGGATGGTTTTCATCTTACGGGGTGCGACGGGGCACTGGATTACCGTCAGTCGCCCGTGGCGTCCTACAGCTTGTATGCGGACTATTTCTGGTATGAGATCGGTGACGTTATCTGCATCGGAGACAACGGCACGTTATACTATTGCTTCCCGCAGGGCGGGGGCGACGTGGTGGCGAAGGCGCGGCTGGCGACCGAAGAACTTTATAAGCTGCAAAAACAAAAACTTGTGTAAAAAACGAGAGAACACAGCGGTTACGCTATGTTCTCTTGTTATCGTTTTATAACCGTTACACGCCCCAAATGTCGGCGGCGTATTCCTCCACCGAACGGTCGCTGGAGAATTTGCCCGCACGTGCGGTGTTGAGCAAGCATTTTTTGGTAAACGCTTCGCGGTCGCACCAGTCACGGTTGGTGCGCATCTTGGCGTCACAATAGGACAGCATATCCGCCATCAGGAGATAGTGGTCGGGTTGATGCCACGAAGCACCGACAGTAATCGCATCGTACAGCTCGCGGAACATACCCGTGCCGCCGTCATCCACCGTGCCGTCCACCAGCGTTTGAAGCACGCGACGCAAACGGGGTTCGGCATCTGCCGTGGCGTTCGGGTCGTACTGCGGTTTCAAGGTGGCGACCTCGTCGGCGGTGAGGCCGAAGATATAGTTGTTTTCGCGACCCGCCTGCTCCACGATCTCGATGTTTGCCCCGTCGTAGGTGCCCAGTGTCACCGCGCCGTTCAACATGAATTTCATGTTGCCCGTGCCCGAAGCCTCGGTACCCGCAGTGGAGATCTGCTCGGATACGTCGGCGGCAGGCATGATAAATTCGGCGGCGGAGACGTTGTAGTCGGGCAGGAACACCACCTGCATTTTATCGTTCACGTCGGGGTCGGCGGCAATAATGCGTGCCCACTCGTTGATATATTTGATGATCGCTTTTGCACGGAAATACCCGGGCGCGGCTTTGGCGGCAAAGATATACACCGTGGGGGCGAAGTCGTGAATGCGCCCGTCTTTCAAGCCGAAATACGTGTCCGCGATCGAAAAGGCGTTCAACAGTTGCCGCTTGTACTCGTGCAGGCGTTTCGCCTGAATGTCGAATATCCACGACGGATCTACCTTCACACCGCAACGTGCTTCCAAAAAGGCGGCAAGCTGGCGTTTCTTTTCCGCTTTAACAGCGGCGAAATCCGCGAGAAAGCGGCTGTCGTTTTGCAAACTTTCGAGTTGGCGCAACTGCGTAAGGTCGCAGATCCATCCCGCACCGATGCGGGAGGTGATGAGCGCGGACAGTTCGGGGTTGGCAAGACCCAGCCAACGCCGTTGGGTGATGCCGTTGGTCTTGTTATTGAATCGTTCGGGATACAGTGCGTACCAGTGGGGGAGTACCTGCGTTTTCAAGAGTTCGGTGTGCAGTTCGGCCACACCGTTGACCGAATGCGAAGCAAATACCGCCATGCGTGCCATGTGCAATGTATTTCCTTCAATGATCCAGTATTTTGCGGCATCGTCACCCACGATGCGGTGGCGGCGCAACTCGCGCTGTAAGGCGTGGTGCAGTTGTTTCACGTACGGCATCAGATGGGGGAGTACACGCGAGAACAGATCCAAGCCCCATTTTTCCAGCGCTTCGGGCAACACCGTGTGGTTGGTGTAAGCAAACACGCGGCGGGCGAGATTGAGCGCTTTGGTGAAGGAAACGCCGTCTTCGCACAGCAGACGAATGAACTCGGGAATCGCCACCACGGGGTGGGTGTCGTTCAACTGCACGGCGTAACAGTCCGCAAAACGGTCGTACCGCGTGCCGTGCTTTTTGCGATAACGGCGGAGCATATCCTGAATGGACGCGCTCGCGAAGAAATACTGCTGTTTCAAGCGGAGCGCTTTGCCTTCGTCGGTATCGTCGTTGGGATACAGCACGGCAGAGATGCGTTCGGCTTGCATTGTGTCCCGCACGGCGTCTTCGTAACGCTGGGCGTTAAAGGCAGCAAAATCAAACGGTGTGAGTGCCTCCGCCTGCCATAAACGCAGGGTGTTGACGGTGCGCACGCCGTAGCCGATGACCGGCATATCGTACGGTACCGCCCACACCGCTTCGTTTTCACCGAAACGGACACACACGCGTTCGTCCTCGCGGCGGCGGGACCACGGGTCACCGAAACGCAGCCAGTTGTCCGCTTCTTCGTGCTGAAAACCGTCTTCGAAGGATTGCTTGAACAGACCGTAACGGTAGCGGATACCGTAGCCGTCCAACGGAATGTCCCGTGTGGCGGCCGACTCCAAAAAGCACGCCGCCAAACGGCCGAGACCGCCGTTGCCGAGTGCGGCGTCTTCGATCTCCTCAAACACCCGCATATCCACCTTGTGGCGGGATAACAGTGCCGCCACCGTGTCGGTCGCCTGCATATTGTAAAGATTTTGATAGATCATGCGACCGATGAGGAATTCCGCCGAGAGATACGCCACGCGTTTACCTTTCTTGGGGCGTGACCAACGGTCATCCACCGCCGCCAGTGCCGCTTTGGACACGGCATGATACAATTCGGTGGGGGTGGCGTTGTCTACCCGTTTTCCTGCATCGATCCGTAAAAGTGTGCGGATATCTTTTTCCAAACTCATATATATACTCCTTTATCGATTGTACAGCGTTACGAACTCTTTCAGACGTACCGCGAGTTCGTCGGTGAGGGCATCGGGTGCCATCCGCCATTTCCAGTTTTCACCCACGGTCGAGGGGGTGTTCATGCGGGCGCGGCTGTCGAGCGCTAACAGATCCTGCATTTGGAAGATGGCAAGGTCCGCCACGCTTTGATACGCGGCACGAAGCATCCCCACGGGAATGGCGGCGCGCCGTTTCACGCCGAGATACCGCATCATATACGTGATCTCCCGCCGCCCCGCACGGGTACAGTAGCCGACGATGGTGTCGTTGTCGTGTGTTCCGCCGTATACCGCGCGATTTTTTGGGAAATTGTGAGGCAGATGCGGGTTTTCGGGATTGCCGTCAAACCCAAACAGCAACACGCTCATACCGGGATATCCCGTCTGCCGCAAAAGGGTGCGCACCTTCGGGTGTAACACCCCGAGGTCTTCTGCCAGAATACGCATATCACCCGCCGCCTCGTCGATCGCATCGGTCAACAGCCGCGCGGGCCCTTGCCGCCACTCGCCGCCGATCGCCGTTTCGGACGATGCAGGAATCGCGTAATACCGCGCCATACCGATGAAATGGTCGATACGCAGTGCGTCATATAGCGCGCGGCAGGCGGCCACGCGTTTGCGCCACCAGTCGAAACCGTCCTCCGTCATACGGTCCCAGTCGTACAGCGGGTTGCCCCAGCGCTGACCCGTTGCGGAAAACATATCGGGCGGCACACCCGCCACGGCGGTGGGATACCCGTTAGTATCCAATTGGAACAAATGACGGTTCGCCCATACGTCGGCACTGTCGGCGGAAACGTACAGCGGAATGTCGCCGATCAGCGAAATACCGCGTTCGTTGACGTACGCTTTCAGCGCGTTCCACTGGCAACGGAACAGATACTGGCAAAAGCAGGTGAAACCAATGTCGTCCGAAAGATCGGCGGTATGCCGTGCGACGGCAGAGGGCTCGCGCAGACGAATATCCTCGTCCCACTCACTCCAATCGCGATAGCCGAAATGTTCCTTCACCGCCGTATACAACGCGTAATCCGTCAGCCAGTGGGCTTCGTCACGGCAAAAAGCGTGATATTCGTCTGTCGGCATGAAACGGCGGTACGCCGTGCGCAGTAGATCAAACCGCGTGCGGAAAAGGCGGTCGTAGTCGACGTCACCCACCGTTTCGCGGGCGGCGTTTGCCTCCTCTGTGGTGAGCAGACCGTCCTGCACCAAACGGTCGGGGTCGATAAAATAAGGGTTGCCCGCAAAGGCGGAAAAGGATTGATACGGGCTGTCGCCGTATCCCGTGGGGCCGACGGGAAGCACCTGCCAATACCGCTGACCGGCGGCAACCAGAAAATCTGCGAAAGCATAAGCCGCATTTCCCAGCGTGCCGATGCCGTAGGGGGAGGGCAGTGCGCTTATGGGCATTAGTACGCCCGCACCGCGCGTAAACGTTTTTTTCATAAATGACCATTCCTTGTACAAAGTGTTGTTAGTATTGCCGTCAAAAAGCAAAAAACGCATACGTTGAGATGCGTTTTTTGCTTTTTTATCATTTCAGCGCAAAGCCCGCTTCGTACAGAAGGGTGGATTCGGTGAAACGCATATTTTCATCTGCACAGCCGAGTACGATGGCAATCAGCTGCACACCGTCTTTTTCGGCGACCGAGGCTAGACAATAGCCGGCTTCGTCGGTAAAGCCCGTTTTGCCGCCGATGGCGTGTGCGTAGTAGGTGGCAGGGAAATAGGTGTTCAGCAAACGGTTGGTATTGGTGTAGCTGAGCTCGTGACCGCTCGGAGTAGTAAAGGAGGTGCGCTGGGTACAGAGTGCTTCCCGTACGGCATCGAACTCCCACGCAAACCGCAGGATTTTCAGCATATCGTTCGCGGTAGTGACGTGGAAGGTGTGATACATACCGTCGGGATTGACGAAATGCGAATCCTTCGCACCGATCGCTTCCAGTTCTTCGTTCATAAGATCGCAAAAACGGGTGGCGGCTTCAAAGTTGCTCAATTCCTCTTCGGGATACAGCCGCTGTGCCGTGTGTACCGCCAAACAGTACGCCGCATCGCCGCCCGACGGGAGCAACAACGCCTGCAACATCTGGGGGAGTGTAAGTTCCATTCCCAGTTTCAAATACGCACTGCTGGCTTGCGGGTCGGTGAGATACACTTCCCGTCCGACGACGAAATTTTCCTCGGTTGCATATTTGGCGGCAACGGCGGCGGTCATGATCTTGGTCAAACTCGCAGGGGAGCATACCACGTCGGCGTTGGTGTCAAACAGCACCCGCTCGTGGGTGACGTCGTATAACAAGGCGTTTTTGGCACTCATCGCACCCGACAGTTGCGAGACCGTTTGGTCGGTAAAGGAAGGCAGCGTCGTGGTCGTGGTGGTGGGGACGGTGGTCGTGCCGTTTTGCCCTTGCGATGTGCCGCCGCTATGGCTCGTGTCGCGTCCGCTGAAATACAAAGCGATACCTACCGCCAGTGCCAATAACAGCACGGCAATGATGAACACGGGCAGCAGACGGCGCAAGGCACGTCGGCGGCGCGAATGACGAAACGTTTGCGTTTTACTCATATCGTTATCCCTCAATCATCTTACAGATATACTGATTATACTACTAATTTATGATTTTGGCAATCGATATCTTTAAAAAGATTGACAAATTTTGCGAAAAAAGGTACACTGAATGCGTTATTATAGTTGAAGGATGCTGACGGATGATATACGACAAGTCACAAATGATGCGCGGCACGCTTGAGGGATGCATTTTAAAGATCATCCGTATGCGGGAAACGTACGGATACGAGATCTTGGTATTGCTTCGTGAATGCGGATTTTCCGACATCTCGGAAGGGACTATCTACCCGTTGTTGCTCCGCCTGGAAAAACAGGGGAGCATTCAGGCTGAGTTGCGTCCATCACCGCTCGGTCCGCGCCGCAAATACTACACTATTACCCCGTCGGGTGAACGGTATCTTAGGGCGTTTGAAGAATGCTGGGCACAACTGACACACGCGGTCGGACGCGCTATGCAGGTTGGAGAGGAGGATGCGCAATGAAGCGGAGAGAACAGCGCACCGTACGTGCGGGGCTGTCGGCGGATAACCGTCGTGTACTGCGTCGTATTGAGCGGTTTTTGGATTCCTACTCCTTAAATGAAGTGACGCAGGAAGAGATAGTGACGGATCTTACGGGTATGGCACTCGAGTGCCAGCAACGCGGTCAGCCGTTTTCCGAAGCGATGGGTATGGACGAAGCGGTATTTTGTCAAGAACTTGTCGCAAGTTGCCCGCGGGAGACCCGCACCGAACGTGCGCTCGCGGCACTGCGGTGGATGACGGCGTGGATCGGCTGTATTTTGCCCGTGATGTTTTTGCTTGAATGCGTATTCCCGTGGATGAGCGGAGATATCGCGGACGGGTTGTACTATGTGCCGTTGTCATTCTTGTGTAAGTATCTCGCGGCGGTACTTCCCGTCGCGGCGGGGATGTACATCTTTAAGCGGTTGACGTACTGTTCTCGGTCGCTTGTGTGGACGTTATTCGCTGTGGTATTCTTATTTGTGTTTATCACGGTGTCGGAAGTGTCTGCCCGTTTGATGAGTACCGTGATACTGCCGCTTTCGGTGTGGTTGTGGCTGTGGCTGTTCGGCGGTGCGTTCGCCTTTTTCCATATTGCCAAGCGTTGTGTGGCGTTAACGGTGGCGTACCGTCAAAAGCGAAAGTTGTTAAAAGGACAGGAAAGGACAGAAGAAAATGAAAGCTTTTAAAATCAGTGCCAAATGGATCGTTGCGATCGTCGCGGTCGTCGCGTTGATCGTGATTGCCGCCAATTGCGTTACCGTCGTGAAGCCCGGTCATACGGGCGTGGTGGTCACGCTGGGCAAGGTGAACAGCAACGTGTTGCAGGAAGGACTGCATTTCAAGGCGCCGTTCGTGCAGGCAGTAGTGATGATCGACAACCGTATTTCCAAACTGGAAGTGGAAACCGAGGCGTTTTCCAAAGACTTGCAGACGGTGGAGACGACCCTCGCGATCAACTACCGCGTGGATACCGCGAAATCCTACAGCATTTATAAGAACATCGGTAAGGATTACGAGACCGTGTTGGTCACTCCTGCGGTGAACGAAGTTCTTAAGGCCATCACGGCGAAGTACACGGCGGAAGAAAGCGTGACCAACCGCTCGCTCATTTCCGAAGGTCTGGTTACCGCGTTGAACGAAAAACTCAATGAGATCGGTCTGTACGTTACCGACGTGAACATCATCAACTTCGATTTCTCGGAAGCATACATTACCGCGATCGAAGAAAAGCAGGTGGCGCAACAGCAACTGTTGAAGGCAGAGACCGAAAAGCAGACCGCCATCACCAACGCCGAAGCCGAAGCGGAAGCGACCCGTATCAAAGCGGAAGCGGAAGCAGCCGCGAATAAGGCGCTGACCGAATCGCTGACCCCTGAACTTATTGAATACAACAAGATTCAAAAATGGGACGGCAAACTCCCGCAGGTTACGGGCGGTAACGCTATCGTGGATCTGACGGTCGAATAACGATGTACGACAAGGTGGAGTTGCTTGCGGCTTGCCGCCTCACGGTGGGGGAGTGCCCCACGTGGGATGAGCGGTCGGGACAACTGTATTTCGTGGATATACCCGACGGAGCATATTACACGATGGATTACGCGAGCGGGGATATCCAAAAAACGACCGTTTCCAAGATGCTCGGTTGCCTTGCGCTGTGCGAAAACGGCGATCTGCTGCTTGCGACGGAAGACGGTGTCTACCGCCGCGGCACGGACGGCACCGTGCGTTTGGCGCACACCCCCCGCACGTTACACGGTGCGCGGTTTAACGACGGTAAAGTCGGGCCCGACGGCGCGTTTTACGCGGGTACGGCAGGCGGCGCGGGGGAAGGTGCATTCTATCGGCTGGCAGAGGAAACGCTCACGCCGATGTTTGACGGTTGCACCTGCTCGAACGGGCTGGATTGGACGGCGGACGGCAACGTGATGTACTATTGCGATTCTATGGAACACAAAGTAGAGCGCTTTGATGTAAAGGGGAATACCTTGCGGCGGCGTTCTACCGTGCTGGATATCCCGCACGAAGACGGTCTGCCCGATGGTATGACCATCGATCAAAACGACAACTTGTGGCTCGCTTTGTGGGGCGGATGGGGCGTCGTGTGCATCGACCCCGATGCGCGCCGCATCGTGCAGCGGATCGACCTTCCGGTAAAGCAGGTCACCTCGTGTGCGTTCGCAGGGGACGACCTGCGCGACCTTGTGATCACCACCGCGGCACAGGGGCAGGATGTTGGCGAACAACCGTTGGCAGGACACGTGTTTCGGGTGCGCCTTCCGGTAGGCGGATATCCTACGCGAAGATATAAAGAAACGAAATAAAACAATGATGGGGCTGTCGCGTTAGAATCGTACCTTAACGCGACAGTCCTTTTTTACGAATTTTTTCCTTTTGTGAATACAAAGGCGCACGAGGATCGTGTTGTAGGTGAAAGGAGGCATACGCAATGCATCGTATCGATACGGAAAATTACATCGAAAGGGTCGTCAATACCTACACCGACACCCTGCAAAAGTTGGCGTTTACGTATCTGCATTCCGTAGCGGATACACAGGACGTCGTGCAAGAAGTATTTATCAAATTGCTGGTGCATGCTCCGCGGTTTCAGGATCGTGAACATGAAAAGGCCTGGCTGATCCGCGTGACGATCAATCTATGCAAGGATCGCTTGCGGCGCGCCGACCGTCAAAATGTCCCTATTGAGGAGGCGCTGACGGTGGAGGATGGAGGAGAGAATGCCGCGCTCTTGGCGGAGGTGATGTCTCTTCCGGAAAAGTATCGCACGGTCATCCATTTGCACTATTACGAGGGGTATACCGTGCGGGAGATCGCAACGATCCTTCGCAAACCCGTCGGGACGGTGGCGACCTGTCTTGCCCGCGGACGACAGCGCTTGAAACAACAAATGGAAGGAGATTTTTTATGAACAAGTACAAAGAAGCTATGACAACTCTGCCGTTTGCAACCGACTTCAATGAAAAAACGAAGCGTATGCTGAACGCGTATGCCGATACGATGTCGCACGATGGAAAAGCGTCCAAACCGATGTGGGGCTACGGGCGCGTCGCGCTGGTGGCGTGCCTGCTGATGGTAACGTTGACGACCGTAGCGTTTGCGGCCGTTCGCATACTCACCCCGAAGGAGGTTGCGAGCCACTTCGGAAATACTGCACTGGCGGCGGCGTTTGAAAGCGAGGGGGCCGTGGTCATGAACGAAGAAGTCGTGACCGGCGAATACACCGTCGCGCTCAACGGCGTCGTGCACGGTAAGGATATTGCGGAATACGTGGAAAATACGAGTTCGAGTTACGTCGTTCTTTCGGTACGCTATACCGACGGACGATCGATCGCGGCAGGGGACACGCTGGAGAACGATCCGATCGGTCGCTTTACGGTGTCGCCGTACGTCCACGGGAAGAGGCCGAGCGAGGTGAATCTGTTTACGTTGGAGAGTCGTGCCGTCAAGGGGGTCATCGAAAACGTGCTTTATCTTTTGTTGGAAACCGATAAGCTGAGCGAGTTTGCGGGGGTGCCGATGTATCTGGGGGTAGCACAGAGTGATACGATGGCGGTGTTCGTCAACGACGAGCAAAGCCCGTTCACCTTGAACGCCGACGGTGCGATCGTGCCAAAGGATACGGCAGCAAAGGAACTTGCGTGTGCCGTGTTCACACTGCCGCAGTGATAGCGCAAGAGGGTGCTTCGGCACCCTCTTGTTCGTATGAAAAGGTGTTTACATTTCGCTTGTGATGTGGTACAATACCCGTCGAGAGGAGTGAAACACTATGCGTGACAGCATTACCAGCATTCCTGTAAGCGAGGTGTTTGAACCGCGGGACGGCTGTCCCATTTGCCGTATGCGTGATCGCTTAGAGGAACGAGTGGTGGAATATATTACGGGGGCCGCCATGATGGAACCTGACGTGCGGGAGGATACCAACAAGCAGGGGTTTTGTATCACCCACTACCGCCAAATGCTCAAACGCCGCAATCGCTTGAGCGTGGCGTTGATGCTGGAAAGCCACTTGGCTGAGACCGAAAAGAAGGTGTTTGCCGGATTGCCGCTCGTCGGCAAGCGCACCACCAAGCAGGTGCGTGCGGCAGAAAAGGCGGCGGACAGTTGTTTTGTGTGCAATCAAGTGGATTGGGCGATGGAGCGTATGCTGGCGACCGTTTGCCGTTTGTACGAGAACGAGCGGGATTTCCGCAAGTTGTTTGCGGAACAGGAGTATTTGTGTTTGCCGCACTTTTCACGGCTGGCGATTCCCGCGGGCGGCATGGACAAGCGATGGCAACAGGAATTTTTGAAGGCGGCGTCCGCGCTTTCCCGCAACTATTTACAGGAATTAAAGGCTGACGTACACCACTTTACCGAGATGTTCGACTACCGCAACAACGGTGCCGAAGCGGATTGGGGCAACGCCAAGGATTCTATCGAACGGGCGGTGGAATACCTCACAGCGCGTGAGCCGTAAACGGGCAGTGTAAAGGTGAAAACAATTACAATATTTTTCGATAAAACCTCTTGACAAAATACGGAATTTCGTGTATAATGAGTTGTAAAGTTTTTCGACTTTACAACTTGTTTTACTTTGTGAGAAGGAGGGGACCGTCGATGGCCAAGAATATGGAGATCGCGTTGTTGTTTGATTTCTACGGCGAAATGCTGACGGAAAAGCAACGGGATGTCATTGAACTGTATTATGAAGACGATCTGTCGCTGTCGGAAATTGCCGAAAACGAAGGCATCACACGTCAAGGTGTGCGGGATTCCATTAAGCGTGCGGAAACGCAGTTGTTGGATATGGAGGAACGTCTTGGGTTGGCTAAGCGGTTCCGCGAGATGCAGGAAGGTGTGGCGGCGATCCAAAATGCGGCCGACGACATTTTTGCGATCAACGAGCGGTTCGGCTATTCGCGGGAGATCAACGACCGCGCCCGTCGTATCCGTGAATTGGCACAACAGTTGACGAAATAAGGAGGACAGTTCCGTGGCGTTTGAAGGATTGTCCGATAAACTCTCTGCCGCTTTTAAACGGTTGCGCTCAAAAGGAAAATTGAGCGAGGCCGACGTAAAAGAAGCCATGCGCGAAGTGCGCCTTGCGTTGCTTGAAGCAGACGTTAACTATAAAGTTGCCAAAGACTTTACCGCCAAAGTGGCGGAGCGTGCCATCGGTGCGCAGGTGATGGAAAGTCTGACACCGGCACAAATGGTGGTAAAGATCGTCAACGAGGAGTTGACTGCGCTTATGGGCGGGGACGCGACCTATCTCGCATCCCCGGGCAGCCGTCCGCCGTGTATCGTGATGATGTGCGGTCTGCAGGGCGCCGGTAAGACCACCCATTCGGCGAAACTTGCCAAAATGCTTAAAGGGCGCGGACACCGTCCGTTGCTTGTGGCGTGCGATATCTACCGTCCGGCGGCTATTCAACAGTTGCAGGTGGTGGGTGAGCAAGCGGGCGTCCCCGTGTTTACGATGGGAACGGAAGATCCCGTGAAGATCGCGCAGAAGGCGATCGTCCACGCCAAAGATCACGGCAACGATTACGTGTTGCTGGATACGGCGGGTCGCTTGCACATCGACGAACAGTTGATGGACGAGTTGAAGAATATCAAAGCAACCGTCGCGCCGCAGGAGATCCTGCTGGTGGTGGACGCCATGACCGGTCAGGATGCGGTCAATGCCGCTGCCGCGTTTAACGATGCACTCGGTATCACGGGCGTTATTCTTACCAAACTGGACGGCGATACCCGCGGCGGTGCCGCGCTGTCGGTGCGTGCCGTAACGGGTCAGCCGGTGAAATTTGCGGGTGTCGGCGAAAAACTCGATAACCTTGAGGTGTTTCATCCCGCCCGTATGGCATCCCGTATCTTGGGAATGGGCGACGTGCTCTCGCTGATTGAAAAGGCGGAACAGCAGATCGATGAAAAGCAAGCGGAAGAACTGGCACGCAAGCTTGAGCAAGACCGTTTTGATCTGAACGATATGCTCGACCAGTTTCGCCAGATCAAAAAGATGGGCGATATCAAGGGGCTTCTCGGCATGATTCCCGGTGCGGGCAAACAGTTGCGCGACGTGGAGATCGACGAGCGGCAGTTCGACCGTGTGGAAGCCATCATTCTCTCGATGACACCGGCAGAACGTGCAAAACCCGAAATTCTGAACGCTTCGCGCCGTCGGCGTATTGCGGCGGGTTGCGGTATGAAGGTGGAAGACGTGAACCGTCTCATCAAGCAGTACGACCAGATGCGTCAGATGATGAAGCAAATGAAGAAGATGGGGAAGGGCAAACGCGGTATGCGCGGTATGCCGAACTTCCTCGGCATGTAAAACGTATTCATTTCCGCAAAAGCGGATGGGAATAAATACTATTTTTTAATTTATTTTTTGGAGGTACCCTAACATGGCAGTGAAAATCAGACTGCGCCGCATGGGCGCGAAGAAGGCTCCGTTCTATCGTATCGTGGTGGCGGATTCCCGTTATCCCCGCGATGGCCGTTTCATCGAAGAGATCGGCTATTACAACCCGATGGAAGAGCCGAAGGTTGTCAAGGTGGACGTTGAGAAGGCTCAGAAGTGGATCGCGAACGGCGCTCAGCCGACCGATACCGTCCGTGATCTGCTGAAGCAGGCGGGCATCTGATTCCCCGATAATCGAAAAGGACGGTCTCACATATGAAAGACTTGTTGTTGACGATCGCCAAGGGCTTGGTGGAAGACCCGAGCGCCGTGACGGTGGAACAGGAAGAGGTTGCGGAAGACGGTGCCATCGTTTTGCATCTGCACGTTGCGGAAGACGATATGGGCCGCGTGATCGGCAAGCAGGGCCGCATTGCGAAAGCGATGCGCACCGTGATGCGTGCCGCCGCTACCCGTCAAGATGTCAAGGTTTCGGTGGAAATCGACTAAGACGCAAAAAAGCGGGCTGTACGCCCGCTTTTTTTACGAAAGGATGAGTGTCTGCGGTGAGAAAACGGTATTTGGAAGCAGGCGAAGTGGTAAGTACCCACGGTGTACGCGGGGAAATGCGTGTGCAGCCGTGGTGTGACAGTCCCGAAATGCTGGCAAAACTGCGCACGTTATATTGGGATGCCGAGGGGCGTCAGCCTGTGCGGGTGAAATCGCGCCCGCATAAGACGCTGGTGTTGATGAAGGCAGACGGTATTGATACGGTGCAGGACGCCGCCGCACGGCGCGGTCATGTGCTGTATCTCGACCGTCGCGACATAAAACTGGCAGAGGGTCAGTATTTTATCTGTGATCTTATCGGTCTGCGGGTAATAAACGCTGCTACGGGTGAAGAATACGGCATGCTGACCGACGTGAGTGCTACGGGCGCCAACGACGTATACCATATGGACTACCAAGGCCGTGAAGTGCTGATTCCGGTGATCCCGCCCGTGATCGATACGGTGGACGTAGACGGCGGCGTTGTAAAGATTCATCCGTTGGAAGGGCTGTTTGATCTATGAGAATCGATTTTTTAACGCTGTTTCCCGAGATGTGTGAAGCGGTGATGAGCGAAAGCATCATCGGTCGTGCGCGCGCCAAAGGGGCGCTGGAAGTACACTGTCATCAGATCCGCGATTACACGCTCAATAAGCAAAAGCAGGTGGACGATTATCCGTACGGCGGCGGTATGGGGATGGTGCTGTTTCCGCAGCCGATCGCCGATTGCTTCCGTGCGGTATGTGAACAGGCAGGCACCCGTCCGCACCTCGTGTATATGTCTCCGCAAGGGGCAGTGCTGACGCAACAGCGTGCCAAGGAACTGGCGCAGTTGCCGAATCTGTGCATTCTGTGCGGGCATTACGAAGGGGTGGACGAACGTGTGCTGGACGCCCTGGTGGATGAGCAGATCTCCATCGGCGACTACGTGCTGACGGGCGGCGAACTGCCGGGTTTGGTACTGGCAGACTGCGTGGCACGGCTGACACCCGGCGTACTGTCGGACGAGGAGTGTTTTACGGACGAAAGCCATTATGCGGGCTTGCTGGAATACCCGCAATACACCCGCCCTGCCGAATGGGAGGGACGTGCTGTTCCTGAGATATTGCTCAGCGGCCACCACGAAAACATTCGCAAATGGCGGCGTGAACAAGCGATACGGCGCACCTTTTTGCACCGCCCCGATATGTTGGAAAGCGCCCAACTGAGCGAAAAGGAACGCGCAATGGTGGAAACGTGGCGTCAGGAGCCGTCTGAAAACGACACGATTTGATGAAATGCGGCTCGTCATTATCAACAAACCGACCACGAACTTTTTGGTTATAATAGGGCAAAAAACCAAAAATGTGGTTTTTCGCGACCAAAATCCACAAACGCGATTGACGAAGCGGTTATTTGTGATATAATGTAACAAGAACATACACACTTTGAAACTATGCTCATAGGCGGGGAAGCCCGTCTTGAATCGGGAGGAGACTTTTTTCATGTTTGTGAAAGATGTTGTGGTCCAAAATCAGGTCGGTCTTCACGCGCGTCCGGCAACTTTCTTTATCCAGAAAGCGAACGAGTTCAAGTCGTCCATCTGGGTGGAAAAGGAAGAGCGTCGTGTGAACGCTAAGAGCTTGTTGGGCGTTTTGTCGCTCGGCATTATCGGCGGTACCCCCATCCGCATTATTGCGGACGGTGCCGATGAACAGAACGCGGTCAACGCGTTGGTGGCCCTGGTGGAATCGGGCTTCGCTGAATAATCCATACGAAAAAAGCGGTGCAGTCGAAAGGCTGCACCGCTTTTTTGCTGTGTGTTATGGTCGTTGAATGGCGTGACGGTGTAACCAGTCCGCTTTGAAAAAGTAGATGGCAAGCGCTATCGTGCTGAGTGCCCACGTAAGCGGGAAGACCCAGTTGACCGGCAGAATGGAATCGGTGAACTGTGCCGTGATCGTAAGGAACAGCACGCGTACCACGCACCAAAAGGCGAGGATGGTTGCCATCGGTACGGAGGAAAGCCCCGCGCCGCGGAGCACGGCCGAAAGGCTGTGGGAAGCGGCAAGCAAGCAGAAGAACAATGCACATATCCGTGCTTTATCCACGCCGTACTGCAACGCTTCGGGGGTGTCGGTAAAGGCACCGACCAACAACGGCGCCGCAAGGAAGATGAGTATGCCGATGATCTCCGACAGTGCCAACGAGCAGAGAATACCAAACCGCGCTCCTTTTTTGGTGCGTTCGTATTCGCCCGCACCGAGGTTTTGTCCGACGAAGGTGGTGATGGCGGCGGTGAAGCAGGTGATGGGGAGGAAGGCGAATCCTTCGATCTTGGAATAGGCACCGCACCCCGACATTGCCATGGCACCGAAGGTGTTGATGTGAAACTGTACGCACACGTTGGCGAGGGCGTTGGCGGAGTTTTGCAGACCCGACGGCAGACCGAACCGCACGATCTCGCCCAAAAGTGCACGATCAAAGCGAACGTCACGCGGGGTCACGCGATACGCTTCGTCGGTGCGTAACAGGCGGACGGCGCAAAGGGTCACGCTGACGAACTGGGAAATGACGGTGGCCAGTGCCGCACCCTCCACATCCATTTTAAATGCGGCAATGAATACAATGTCCAGCACCACGTTGGTAACGGAGGAGACGATGAGATAGTAAAGCGGGTGACGGCTGTCGCCGAGTGCCTGCATGGTGCCCGTGCAGGCGTTGTACATCACCATTGCCAAGCTGCCGAAGAAATAGGTGCGCAGGTATGCAATGGCCTGCGGCATCACTTCGGCGGGCGTTTTGGTGATCCGCAACAGCCACGGCGTCAAGGTGATGCCGATGACGGTCAGCAGAACGCCGATCACCAGGCTGAACGCCATGTTGGTGTGGATGGCTTTGTGCAGCCGTTCGTTGTCCTTTGCGCCGAAATAACGGGAGATGACTATACCGGCACCCATAGAGATGCCGTGAAAAACGCCGACCAACAGAAAGATTAAAATGCCGGTGGAACTGACCGCCGCCAGGGCGGTATCGCCGAGCAGGTTGCCCACGATCAACGCGTCGACAGTGTTATACAGTTGTTGGAATAAACTGCCGAAAAACAAGGGGATCGCAAAACGGATTACGGTTTTGGCAATCGAACCTTCGGTCATGCGGGTGGTGGTCTGTGCCAACGCGACCACTCCTTTCGATGATATACAAAAGCCGTCCCCGAAGAGGACGGCTTACACTTTGTATGCGGGAGACCCGATTACACCGCGCGGGTAACCTTACCGGACCGCAAGCAACGCGTGCACGCATTCACACGCTTCGGGGAGCCGGCAACGATAGCCTTAACACGCTTCACGTTGGGTTTCCAGGTGCGGTTGGAACGTCTGTGCGAGTGAGAGACGTTGTTACCGAACACGATCGCTTTTCCGCAGAAATCACACTTAGCCATTACTTCTGCACCTCCTTCTGAATCAGCAGGTAGTTTACAACAGGAAATATGATAACAGATTTCGCGCAGAATTGCAAGCCTTTTTTCATCTTTTTTTCATCTTTTTTAGAAAGTTGTAAAAAAAGTGCAAATTCCATGCAAATATTACGGTTTGAATCTTGTAATTTGCGGCAAAATCCTTTATACTGTATAAGAATATGGAGAAAAGGAGAGACGGTCATGCTATGGTCGGTCTTAGGCGGCGGAATCGGCTCGTTCGGTGAATTGCTGTTTTTGCTGTTCGGTTATATCATATTGCTCGGTGTGATGATCCCGCTGCACGAAGCGGCGCACGCATGGGCGGCGGTCAAGCTTGGAGATGCCACGCCGAAGTGGCACGGTCGTCTGACGCTCAATCCGCTTGCGCATTTCGATCCGATCGGATCACTTATGATTTTGCTTTTTGGTATCGGCTACGCGAAACCCGTACCGGTGAATCCGTACAATTTTCGTAACCGTCGGCGGGACATGGCGCTTACCGCACTGGCAGGTCCGCTGTCGAATATTGCGATGGCAACTCTCAGTATCGCACTGTTTCGCATCGTGTCGATTTTCGCAAACGGGGTTATCGTCGGGTATGCGTATATTTTGCTGATCAACGTGTTTGCATCGGTAAACCTTTCGCTCGCCGTATTCAATTTGTTGCCGATACCGCCGCTTGACGGCTCGCGCATCTTTGGTGCATTGCTGCCCGAGAAATGGACATACTGGATGGATCAATACCACCAGTATGTACGCATAGCGCTGTTGCTGTTGATCGTTACGGACGTGCTGGATTGGCCGTTGTATTTTTTGACCCGTGTGATTGGTAATGCGGTGTGTATGCTGTTCCGCTTGCCGAATTTGTTTTAAGGAGTACCACCGATGGATATATCCTATAAGATCGGCGATTTTGAAGGACCGCTCGATCTGCTGTTGCACCTGTTACAAAAGAACAAACTGAATATCTACGATATTCCGATCGCACAGGTACTCGATCAGTATATGGACGCCATCCGCGAGATGCAGGAAGCGGATATGGAAGTTGCTTCCGAGTTTTTGGAAATGGCGGCGCGTTTGGTGCAGATGAAGTCGTATATGCTGTTGCCCAAACACGAGGAAGAAGGGGAACACTTACGCGCGGAACTCACAGGCGAGTTGATCGAATATCAGTTGTGCCAAGAAGCGGCACGCCGTCTTGCGATGCAGGCGGTCGGCGGCGACTTGTTCGTGCGTGAACCCGACGAGCCCGAACCCGACCCGATCTACCGTCGCACGCACCTGCCCGATGAGATACGCGAGGCGTATTACGCGGCGGCAGGTCGCGGGAAACGGCGTCAACCGCCTCCCGTGCAGGCGTTCAGCGGGGTGATCTCCCGCAAGATCGTGTCGGTCTCGTCCAAGATCGTGTTCGTTTTACGCCGCTTGCGCGAGCGGGCGACGGTATCCTACCGTTCGCTGTACGACGGTGCGAAAAGCCGTTCGGATCTCGTTGCTACTTTTTTGGCGGTGCTGGAGTTGATCAAAGCCAACCGCATCCGTGTGGACGGCGAAGGGGATGAGCAAACGGTGCGGGTCGGCACGGTAACCGAAGGGGAGGATATCCCGCTGACGGTGACGGGCGAAGAAACTATGATAACCGAGGGATAAGATAATGGAGATAAAACAGTATCAAGCGGCACTGGAAGCGGTGCTGTTTGCGAGCGGTGAGCCGGTGGCGCTCGAACGCCTGGCGGCGGCATTGGAAGTGGATGTGGAAGACGCGGAACGCTTGGCAGAAGATCTGGCGCAGGAGTATCGCACCCGTGCAGGCGGTCTTATGATCGTGCGGTTGGACGATTGTTACCAGATGTGTACCAAACGGGACTTTGCACCGTATATCCGCCGCGCGATGGAGATTCGCCGCAACACCCCGCTTTCGCAGGCGGCTATGGAAGTTTTGGCCATCGTGGCGTATAACCAACCGGTGACCAAAGCCGTGATCGAGCAGGTGCGCGGTGTGGATTGCAGTGCGGTGTTGCAAGGTCTGCAACAAAAAGGATTGGTGGAGGAAAAAGGGCGTCTGGAATTGCCCGGCCGCCCGTTGCTCTACGGCACGACGGTGCATTTCCTGCGTTGCTTCGGTGTTTCCAAATTGGACGAACTGCCGCCTCTCCCGCAAAAGGAAGGTGGGGAACAGGTCGAGGTGGAGGAACCCACGCTTGACGATATGATTCGCGAAAACGAAGAAAACGAGGCACTGTCGTGATCGCGCTGTACATTCTGCTTGGCATATTACTGCTTTTGCTGTTGCCGCTTACGGTGCGGTACCGTTTTCAAGGAGTCGGACGGCTTACCGTTCGCTATGCGGGAATACCCGTTTACGTGTACGTCACGTCAAACGATAAAAGCGGCGAACGGAAGGCGGAAAAACGCACGAAAAAAAGCGGTAAAAAGAAAAACAAAGAGAGTAAAGGCGGTGCGGTCAAGCGGGTAACGGCACAGCTGAAAGAGGGCGGTGCCGCGGGCGTGCTTTCGCTGTTGCAGGAGGGCATTCGGTTTGCCGCTAAGAGCAGCCGTCGCCTGCTTCGAACGCTGCATTTCGGGCACTGCCGTGTGGGTATTTCGCTCGGCGGCAGTGAGGCGGCAGATATTGCCGTCCGTTACGGTAAACTTTCGGGTCCGATCTATTCTGCGCGTAGTTTACTGCTCTCGCTTTTGCGGATTCGGCGGTTGGAACTTTGTATGCGTCCCGATTTTTTGGCGGAAAAAGATACCGTTACGGCGGATATACGGGTGCGTGTGTGCCCGCTTCGGCTCTTATGGACGGCACTGTGTACTCTGGTGTCGGGTATGGGAATGTTATCACGTCTAACAAATACACAAAGTAAGGATGGTCAAAATGGAAAAGAAGGTCAGTGAATTGCTCGGCGTAACCATGGATAAAGTGAAAGAAATGGTGGACGTGGATACCGTCATCGGCAACCCCGTTACGGTGGAAGGCGTCACGCTGATCCCCGTCTCTAAAGTGACCTACGGCTTTGCGGGCGGCGGATCGGATCTGCCCACCAAAAGCAGTAAGGAACTGTTCGGCGGCGGGTCGGGCGCGGGTATCACCGTCACGCCGATCGCATTTATTTCGATACAAGACGGCCGCGTGAACGTGCTGCCGTTGGTAACGCAACCGACCGCCGTGGATTCGCTGGTGAGTAAATTGCCGGATGCGTATCACCGCATTTCCACGGACATTGCCCGCCGTCGCGAAGAAAAAGCATCGAAGTAAAGCGGGTTGGAATGAATCTTCTCCTTCTCTCATACGTTATGAGGAAGGGGTGGGGGTATGAAACGACTGCTTGCAACGGTAAGCGTTCTGATTTTGTCGTGCGGTGTTGCACATTTTTCTGTAAAGGCGGATAACATTACAGTTTCTGCCTCTTCGGCAGTGTTGATGGATGCCGCAACGGGAGAGGTGTTGTTTGCCAAAGATGCCGATACGCCGCGTGCGATGGCAAGCACTACCAAGTTGATGACCGCGTTGCTCGCCGCGGAATACGGCGATTGGTCAGAAACGGTGGATGTGACTGCCGAAATGGTGGCGGTGGAAGGCTCATCTTTAGGACTTCGTGCGGGAGATACGCTGACGTTGTGGGACGTCGTGTGCGGTATGCTGCTCAGTTCAGGGAACGATGCCGCCAACGCCGTGGCGCTGACGTTGGCGCCTACGCTTGTCGATTTTGCCGCGATGATGAACGAAAAAGCGGCCCAACTCGGTATGACGAATACCACCTTCGTTACCCCTTCGGGATTGGACGCGGAACGGCACCTTTCCACGGCGCGAGATATGGCGACGCTGGGTGTTGCCGTGCTACAAGATCCCGTACTGGCAAATATATGCAAACAAAAAAGTGCCCCCATATCCATTGGTGGGCGAAAAGTAACGGTAACCAACCATAATCGGTTGCTTTCGCTATACCCCGATGCCATTGGGATGAAAACGGGATTTACCAAAAAGGCGGGACGCTGTTTGGTGTCTGCGGCATCGCGTGACGGGCTTACGTTGGTGGCGGTGACGTTGAACGCACCCGACGATTGGGACGACCATATTCGTCTCTTTGATTACGGGTTTTCCACGTGGAGAGCGTTGTCTTTTCCGTCGGTAGAGACAGAGCGGTTGCCGATCGTTGGCGGGGTGACAAGCGAAACTACTTTACAGTACGAAACACCTCTGCCGATGACGGTTTTGCGTGAAGATGCAGGGGAGATCACGGCTACGGTTCATTTGCCGCCGTTTGTGTTCGCACCTGTTGAGGCAGGGGCTGTGGTAGGACGGGTGGAATACCGCTTGAACGGAAAATGCGTGCAGACATGCCGTGTCCGAACGGTGAACGCTGTCGCCGCAGTGCCTTTGAAGAGTAAAGGCGTGCATTTTTGGCGGTACGTACGACAACTTTGGAACGGGTTGTTTGTTTGTTAAACATTAAGGAGTAATTATGGCTGAAGAACGGTTACAAAAGATCATAGCGGAACGCGGTGTGGCATCGCGCCGCAAAGCGGAAGAACTGATCGCACGCGGCAAAGTGAAGGTGAACGGCCACGTGGCGACACTCGGCGACAAAGCCGATCCGCGACGGGACGTGATCCTTGTCGGCGGCAAGCGATTGGCGGCGGCAGAGACGGCGACCTACATTATGCTGAACAAGCCGCGCGGATACGTCACCACGATGAGCGATGAATTGGGGCGTAAATGTGTGGCGGAATTGGTAGCCAATGCGGGGGTACGCGTGTACCCTGTGGGGCGTTTGGATCGCGATTCCGAAGGTATGCTGATCCTGACGAACGATGGCGATTTTGCCAACGCCGTTATGCACCCCTCGACCCACGTACCCAAGCGCTACCGCGTGACGGTGCGCGGCAAAGCGGACGATGCGGCGTTGCAGGCCTTCCGTGACGGTATCGCACTGGACGGTCGGCGTACTCTGCCTGCCGATATTTCGGTGGTGTCGGAGGAGCCGGAACGCACCGTTTTGGAGATCGTGCTGTATGAAGGGCGCAACCGCCAGATACGCCGTATGTGCGAAGCGTTGGAACTGCCGGTCATCCGTCTGCGTCGTACCGCGATCGGTACGGTCAAACTTGGCATGTTGCCGGTTGGTAAATGGCGTTATCTGACACCCAAAGAGGTGAAAGCGCTGGTGCAGGCGACGGGCGTACCGCAAAAGGTGGCGGCAGAGTATATTAAGCGGGGGAGTGTGCCGAATGATCCGTATTCTACCAAACGCTGAACGGGACGGTGAATACGTGCTGTGGGACGGCGACGTTGCCTGCGGCAAAGCGCTGGCACGGTTTGACGATCGCGTGCATATTTTGTCGGTCGAAGCGCCCGACGCGCTGTTGGCGGAGGGGATGGTGCGTGCCGTCTTGAACGCGGGGCGTGTGCGCGAAATTGAGCATGCTGTGTGTGCCAATGAAGAACTGTTTCCGCTGCTTCGTCATTTGGAATTCACACCGTGTGACGAAGGGATGACGGTGAGTATTCCCGATTTCTTTTTTCGCGGATGTAAAGGGTGAACTAAAACAGAGGCTGTCCGACGATGGACAGGCTCTGTTTTTTTGCGTTGAATAAACTTTGAGTAAAATGTATATTTTCACTTCGAATATGTAAGAATTTTTCAGCTTTTCTGTTGACAGAGCGTCGAGGTTTGCTATATAATATAATCAACTCTGTAAAAGAAAGGAAGTAGAGTATGAGAAAACGCATTTTGGCAATTTTCCTGTGCGTATGTCTGTTGGTGCCGTTTATGGCAACGGCAGGCGGTCAGGTCTTTGCCGAAGAAGCAGCGGAGAAGAAAGAGTACATCCTTGCGGAACTGAAAGGGCGCGTGTCCGTCGTTATGGACTTGGGCTCGGTCAGCGGTAGCGGCGGTTTGCTGTACACTTCTCCCGAATTTGATTTCGGTCCCCTCGATGTGTCGGGCGAAAACGGCGCGCCCAATTTCAGCGACGTCGCGATTCAGTTCGACACCTATATCCAAGGCACCGCGTCGTTCTTCGACTATATGACGAGCGGAAGAATGGGTGGTCAGCTCGAAGCGACGAGCAGCGGTATGTGCGATGAAGATGAACTTGGCATAAAGCCCGGCACGGCGTTGAAGTTTACGCCCGGTGAGTGGCGTCGCGTGACGGTTCGTTTGTCTGACTTCTACAAGTCCGGTGGCGTCTTTGACAAGAAAAACTTTAACTTTGTTCGTATGTACTTGGAAGGCGGCGGCGAAGCGTTCGTCGGAGCTACCGGTACTCTGAAGATCGCAAACTGGTGCATTGTGGACCTTTCGGTGCCTGTGGAAGACCGCCCGACCGAAGCGGAGCGTCCGCTCGGCGACGGCACGTTCCGCGCCGATGCGCCCGTTTTCAAAAAGATGACGATCGCGGAAGGTTACGACAACCGCGTGGATGTTTTCGCGGGCTACAACTTGAAAGAGTATTTGGATACTCACCCCGAGATCGATGTCAACACCCCTGACGGGAAAGACTATTCGCCGGTGATCAACTCGTTGCTCGAAGGTCTCGGCTCGAGCGGCGGCGGTGCGTTGTTTATCCCTGCGGGCATCTATCCTTGCCGCACGGAGATCAATCTGCCTGTCGGCACCACCATCGTGGTGAATGGGCAAATCCCGACGAAAACCCCGATATTCGCGGCACGATTCTGTCGGTCTATTGCGGTGCCAATGCAACGAACGGTGCGCCGTTTATCAGCATGGATCACCACTCGAAGATCAACAACATCGCGTTCTGGTATCCCGAACAGACGGCGGATGCGAAAATTCAGTATCCGCCCACGATCGATATGTACCAGTACACCTTCGTGGAGAACGTGACCTTCGTCAACTCGTTCTTTGCGATCCAGCAGCAGCGCGGTGCCAACTGCCCGAACGCGTGGAATATCTATGGTACTCCTTTGAACATCGGTGTGGACTTTGATATGGTCGTGGATATCGCCCGTATTCAGGAGATCCATTTTTCGGCGGATTACTGGATCAACTCCGGTCTGCCGGGTGCTCCCTCGACGGACGAGGAGATCGAAGCGCTCGAGACCCAGTTGTACGAGTACGGTATCGGTATCACCCTGCGCCGTATCGACTGGTCGTACGTGACGTATTCCGATATTGTCGGGTACAACGTCGGCTTGATGTTTGCCGAATCCATCGAGGGTAACCTGCCCAACGGTCAGTGCGTCGGGTTGAACTTTGTGAATTGTAAATACGGTCATTTCTCCTACGGTACGGCCGGCTCGACCGAGTCGATGCTGGACATCACCATGAAGAACTGTGAGTACGGTGTATATATAACCGGCGAGCACGACGGTGCCCTGCGTTACTATAACGCGGATATTCAGGCGACTAAGTACGCGGTGTTCCAGGAATCGGCATACACCAAGTTGACCTTGATGGCTTCTACCATTCGTGGCGGCCGCGTGTATACCAAGAACGGTAACAACACCTTTATCAACAACAAATTCCATACGGCAAAGCCGCATATTGAACTGGATTACGGTACCATCGCCGGCATCGTGATCGGCAATACCGATGTGTGGGGCGATGCGATCGTTTGCGATAACCCCGGCGGCTGCACGTATAGTTACGTGAAAGAGCCGGTGAAGTTGGAACCCTATACCGAAATGACGCGCGAAGAGGCGTACGGTAAAGTTCCCGCTCCCGCAAGCGAGAATCATCGTATTCCCACTGACATTGACGTGACGGGCGAGACGGATGCGACCGAAAAGATCCAGCAGTATCTGACCGAACTCGGCAACCTCGGCGGCGGTACGCTGTTCTTGGTGTCGGGCAAATATCGCATTGAAGGTACCCTTTCGGTGCCGACCGGCGTGGAATTGCGCGGCTCGGCGGATTTCGCATCCATTCCGAAAGCCGTTAACACGATGTTCTACGTGTGCACGCCCGTGGAAGCGGGTAAGAATGAGTATACCTCGACGGCTACCGTCACGCTGGCGGAAAAGAGCGGTATTCGCGGTATCATCTTCAACTATCCCGAACAGCACCAGACCTACCGTGTTACCGAATCCGTGATCGATCCCGTTGCCACTGAGGCAAACGGCGGAGTAGCGGTGAAGGTCGATTACTACGAGTTTGATTTTATTCCGTATCCTTACGCCATCCGCGGTACGGGCGCCGACGTGTATGTCGTAAATGTCTCGGTGCGTAACGGTTGGAACGGCATCGACTTTAAGACCTATCGTTGCGACAACCACTACGTGGATTATCTGGCGGGTCACTTCTTCAACCGCGGTCTCGTGGTCGGCAACGGCTCGACGGGCGGTTACATCCGTAACTACCAGTTCAACTACAACTCCATCTGCCAGGCGCATTCGGAAGTTTGGAACGGATTCGGCGGCGAGCCCTCCAGTGTGCAGGTTACTTCGTGGTTCCATCAGCCGATGCAGGCACAGTTCCAGAACAACTCCATTATTCTGCAGCTCGGCTACGTGGAAGATCAGTTGGTGTACAACTGCTTCAACTATTCTTCTATGATCGGTGTGAACCTGATTGCGGAAGGCGACCGTGCGGCGAATGCGCGTATCTTCGGTCACGGCGTGGACTACGGTAACGTGTCCCTGCAGATCGAAGCGGCGGAAAAGGTAGAATTCACCAATATGCAGTTGACGGCGTTCAACCAGTGCGGTGACAACGGCAACACCGGCCGCTGGGCGGTGGATCAGAGCAAGAATCCGATCTATGACATCTGGCTGAAGGATACCTTTGAGGGCGAGATCACCATCACCAACTTCGTGGAATGGGCGCCCACCCCGACGGCAGGTGTCCGTGTGGACAGCGGTACGCTGAATATGTACAACGCACAGTTCAGCCACACCAAGTCTCACCTGTTTGAACTGAACGGCGACGGTAAACTCAACATCATCGGCTTCTGCTGCGACCGTGAAGATAACCCGGCGCTGGTCGACAACGACGGAAAGAACTTGACTGTCACCGCCGGTTTCTACTACAGCGAGCCCACGGCGACGGCGAACGTCGGTAAGTTTGAACACGTTTACCAGGTGGAGTGGAGCTACTCGGTTCCGAGGAACGTGATCTTCACCGAGGATTCCGAGATCATGTTCGTGGAATCTCTTGACAGCTACGATCTTACCGAAGATCCCACCTTCGCGGTGAGCGACACGAAGTACGGCACGATGCGTCGCGGTGCCATTCGCACGCGCTTGTTGGATAAGGGTTTGTCGCAGAGCATCAAGTTGGGTTACGACAAGTATGCGGAAGAAATGCCGTTTGCGTTGGAGAGCGGTAAGAAGAACGATCTGTACCGTATGGAATGGCGCATCATCGTGGATGAAATGCGTGACGCCGAGGACAGTGAGATCTATATGTATCTTACGAATGCCAACGTCAATATGTCGATCCTGTTCACCATCAAGCGTGACGGTTCGGTGTACGATCAGACCAACAAGAAGATCGGTACGATCAAGTTCGGCGAATACTATCGATTTGCAATCGAAGTGGATGCGCGTAATGCCAACGAAAAGACGGCGACCGTGTATCTGCTGAGCGACAGCAGCCGCGTAATGGGTAAGGGTGCCACCACGAAATTGGATGCCGCTTTCCAAGGAACGAACACCGTGACCGGCTTCCAGCTGACGTCGATGGCGACTCCCTATGAAGGCACGGCAGGCACCGAAACGGATCTGTCGCTCGACTACTTCTACGTATGCCGCAGCGAGAAGAGTTCCATCGGCCGCAACGTCGATCCGAACAGCGTGATGCTCGGTGACGTGGACAACAACGGCAAGGTAGACTCCACGGATGCACGTCTGGTGTTGCAGTACGCCGTGAAGAAGATCACGAGCCTTCCGGCACTGGATGCTGCGGACGTGAACGGTGACGGCAAGGCGGATTCCACCGATGCCCGTCTGATCCTGCAGTACTCCGTGAAGAAGATCACCTCCTTTTAAGCAACCGTAATACAAAGATCCCCGATGATGAGCGTTTGCTCGTCGTCGGGGATCTTTTATGTAAAATATTGCTGTGGTTATGAAAATTGTTGCCAATGTCGTTCCGATAGGTTGACAATGAGAAGAGAAAAAAGGTATAATTTCATTGTCTTAAAACACAGAAACGAGGAGAAGAAACGAATGAAAAAGAGAGTGCTGTCTTGGTTGCTGTGCGTATGCCTGCTGGTATCGTGCTGTGGTGTGTCGGCAGGAGTGGTTGTCACTGCCGCCGAAGAAGCGGATACCTACATTATTCATACCTTTAGTGTGCGTTTTGCCGAGAATATCGTACTTGGTTCTAACGGCGGCGCGATTGCGACGAAAGGAGAATCGTTTGAGGCTATCGACCTGACGAAGTACGGATATACGACCGACCCGAATCGGTTGGCGATTCAGGTGGATACGTATGCCGAGGGTGATGATCTCTTCTGGAGTTTTATGAGCGCCAAAGCGTTGCAGGGGCAAATGGAGATCACCAGCAGCGGTGGTTGTGACATTAATGAGAACGGAATCAATCCCGGTAAAGCGTTCGCGTTTGAACGCGGCGTGTGGAAACGTGTCATTATTCCGCTTTCGCTGTTTACTGACCGTAACGGTAACGGCGAACTGGATCCGACGAAATTCAACTATTTCCGCGTATACTTGGAAGACTCGTGCGCACCCGCGTTTGCCGGCGGTACGGGTGTCGTAAAGTTGTATAACTTTACGCTCGTGGATACGGCGGCTGAAGCTCCTTCGGAGGAGGATTTCCCTATTGGTGACGGCTCGTTCGTTCCCGCGCCGCCCGTTTTCAAAAAGATGGATGTTACACCCGGCTACAACAAAGGGGAAACGGTGTTTGCGGGCTATAACTTGAACGAATACCTCGAAGAGCATCCCGAAATTTCCGTTTTGAATGCGAAGGGGGAGGAGGACTACAGTCCGGTCGTCAACTCGTTGCTCAGCGGTCTGGCGTCGGTCGGCGGCGGTGCCTTGTTTATTCCGTCGGGCGAATACGCCTTCCGCCGCGATATCTACGTACCGGACGGCACGTCCATTATCGGTGAATGGGTAAGTCCCGACGAAAATCCCGAAGCACGCGGCACCATTATCAAGGTGTATGCCGGCAAAGGCAGTGTGGACGGCGCGTTTATCTCGATGGGTGCTCACACGATGGTGCAGAATCTGAGCTTCTGGTATCCCGAACAAACGGTGAAGGAGTTCGCGGCGTATCCGCCCACCATCGACCTGAACCAGTATACCTTTGCGAAGAATATCACGTTGTACAATTCGTATTTCGGTATTCGTTCGCTGACGAGTGCCAACTGTCCGAATGCATGGAACATTTACGGCACGCCTTTGAACATCGGTCTGGATTTTGATATGGTCATTGACATTGCCCGTATTGAAGAGATCCATTTCTCGCCCGACTACTGGATCGAATCCGAACTTGCAGGGGCGCCGACAAGTGCTGCCGACATCCAAGCGTTGGAAGAGCAACTGTATAATTACGCGATCGCGATCACGTTGCGACGTATCGACTGGTCGTATGTGACCTATTCCGATATCGAAGGGTACAATACGGCGCTGATGTTTGCACAGTCCGTCGACGGCAACTGGCCGAACGGTCAGTGCGTCGGCCTGACCTTTACCGACTGTAAATACGGTCATTTTTCGTACGGTGTTGCCAATACGACCGAATCGCTGCTCGATATTACGATGGAAAACTGCGAATACGGCGTGTACATCACGGACACAAGTGAGGGTATGGTGTACGACGGCACGATCCGCTATTTTGACGTGGATATTGACGCTACCCAATATGCGGTGTACCAAGACAGTAATATGCAACAATTCAATATGCTCGCCTCCACCATTCGCGGCGGGCGTGTGTACACCAAGAACGGCAGCAATGTTTTCATTAATAACGAATTTCAGAATGCAGCACCTCACGTGGAACTGGATTACGGTACGATTGCCGGTGTCGTGATCGGCAATACTGATGTGTACGGCGATCCTATCGTGTGTGAGAACTACGGACGCTGCACCTACACGTATAAAGAAACCCCGATCGTCATTGACGATTACGATAAGCTGACCCGTGAGGAAGCGGCGGCACGTGTGGTCGGCCCGGCAAGCAGTAACTACCGCATTCCGACCGATCTGGATATGAGCGGTAAGACCGATATGACCGAAAAGATTCAGAACTATTTGACCGAGCTCGGTCAAAACGGTGGCGGTACGCTTTTCCTGCAGCCCGGCAAATACCGTATTAACGGCACGCTCACCGTGCCGACGGGCGTGGAGTTGCGCGGTGCGGCAGATTACGCTTCCATTCCGAAGGCGGTCAACACTATCCTGCAGGTGTACACGCCCATTGAAGCAGGGAAGGATGAATATACTTCGGCTGCCACGGTCACGTTGGCGGAAAACAGCGGTTTACGCGGTGTGATCTTTAACTACCCCGAACAGAGCCAGACCTACCGTGAAGGCGAAAAGGTGTTGGATCCGATCGTGTCGGCTGAGACGGGCGTAGATACCTACGTGCAGTATTACGAGTTCGACTTTAATCCGTATCCTTACACCGTGCGCGGTACGGGCGCCGACGTGTACCTTGTGAACGTGACGGTACGTAACGGCTGGAACGGTGTGGACTTTAAGACCTACCGTTGCGATAATCACTATATCGATTATCTGGCGGGTCACTTCTACAATCGCGGTATGGTGGTCGGTAACGGTGCCGTAGGTGGTTACATTCGCAACTATCAGTTCAACTACAATTCCATTATGGTGAATGCCGGCACGTGGTCGGGTTGGGGCGGTATTCCCAATTCCGAGATCACCACGGCGGATTTCCACCAGCCGATGGTGGCGGTGTTCAAAAACAAGGCGATCACCCTGCAGCTCGGTCACGTGGAGGAGCAGTTGGTGTACAACTGCTTTAACTACGGCTGTTTCATCGGTGTACACCTGATCGCGGAAGACAGCGGTGCTGCAGACGTGCGCATTTTCGGCCACGGTGTGGACGGCGGTACGGTGTCGGTGCAGATCGAAGCGGCGGAACACGTCGAGTTCACCAACCTGCAGTTGACATCCTTTAACCTGTACGGTGATAACCGCAATACCGATCGTTGGGCGGTAGACGAGAGCAAGATCCCGCTTTATGACATTTGGGTAAAAGACACCTTTGAGGGTGAACTTTCCATTTTCAACTTTGCAGAATGGGGGCACAAAACATTTGCAAGCGTGCGTGTGGACAGTGGTACGGTCAATATTTATAATACGCAGATCAATCACGGTGAAGAGATGCCGCTGTTTGAACTGAACGGTGACGGCTCTGCGAACGTGGTTGCTCTGACTACCCAGATGAAATACAACCCGATCGTCGCGATCGGCGAACTCGCTAATTTGCATATTGTCGGCGGTTTTTACTACAGCGAGATGAAAAACACGGATAAGCTCGGTACCTTTGAAGGGATGCATCTGTATGCACGGAAGCAGAAGAATGCCGTGCCGAAAAACGTGATCTTTACGGACGATTCCGAGATCGTGTTTGCCCAGTCGTTTGACAGCTACGATCTCACCGAAGATCCCACTTTCGCCGTAAGCAACACGAAGTACGGCACGATGCGTCGCGGTGCCATTCGCACGCGCTTGTTGGATAACGGTTTGTCGCAGAGCATCAAGTTGGGTTACGACAAGTATGCGGAAAAAATGCCGTTTGCGTTGGAGAGCGGCAAGAAGAACGATCTGTACCGTATGGAATGGCGCATCATCGTAGATGAAATGCGTGATGCGGAGGACAGTGAGATCTATATGTATCTTACGAATGCCAACGTCAATATGTCGATCCTGTTCACCATCAGGCGTGACGGCTCGGTGTACGATCAGACCAACAAGAAGATCGGTACGATCAAGCTCGGTGAGTACTATCGCTTCGCAATCGAGGTAGATGCGCGTAATGCCAACGAAAAGACGGCGACCGTGTATCTGCTGAGCGACGGCAGCCGCGTAATGGGTAGGGGTGCCACCACGAAATTGGATGCCGCTTTCCAAGGAACGAACACCGTGACCGGCTTCCAGCTGACGTCGATGGCGTCTCCCTATGAAGGGACGGAAGGTACCGTGACGGATCTGTCGCTCGACTATTTCTACGTATGCCGCAGTGAGAAGAGTTCCATCGGCCGTAACATCGATCCGAACAGCGTGATGCTCGGCGACGTCAGCGGCGATGGTAAGATCGATTCAACGGATGCACGTCTGGTGCTACAGTATTCGGTGAAAAAGATTACGACGCTTCCGGCGTTGGATGCGTCAGACGTGAACGGCAACGGCAAAGTGGATTCCACCGATGCGCGTCTCATACTTCAATACGCCGTTCGGAAGATCGCGCAATTCCCCGCAGCGTAAAAATTAGTGTTTAGTGTAGTGTTTAGTGTAACGAAACCCCGCCCGCCGCAACGGTGGGCGGGGTGAGCATGTCAAAAAACCATCTCTCACGTTTGGTAAACGGAGGGAGGGGGTGTGTGCGGGACGTAATCAGAAGAATATTAGGAGAACGGTCTATACCGTTCTCGCGGACATTGCATTTATCAGTTTGAAACTTGCATACGCTACGGGCAATGTCCTGTTCCCCTGCGCGTCGAGCGGGCGTTTGCCCGCGGATAAACCCGCCCGCAGGCGGCAGACAGAGAAAAAGTCCGGCACACGCCGGACTTTTTTGACAGTCTGACCCCGCCCGCCGCAACGGTGGGCGGGGTTTCGTTACTTGTTCAATCGCTGTATGCAAAAAATGCTAAAAATAAGAAAATATTACTTTTATTTTCATATAAATGTTGACAGCGGAGGGTGATACAATGTATAATTGTTTTATCCTATGAAAAGTGAGGACAATCGGTATGAAAAAGCGACTGTTGGCATTGCTGCTTTCCGTCTGTTTGCTGATCCCGTTTATGGGGGTGTCGGCAGGCGATGTGTTTGCAGCGGACGAAGAGGAGAAGAACTTTATTATTAAAGAACTTTCGCCGTATTCGTCTACAACAATTGATCTGACGGGGAACGGCGTATTGTACACCTCTCCGGCTGCCTCTTTCGATGCGATGGATCTGTCTGGGAGCGGAGACTATGCGTTTGAAGAGGTCGGTATTATGATCGATACTTATCTCGCAGGTTCCGAAAAGTTTATGGAGTATATGTCCAAAGGCCGTTTCGGCGGTCAGTTTGAGATCACCTCCAGCGGTACGTGCGATGAGCAGGAATGGCGTACCGCTCCCGGCTCGGCAATCAAATTCGTGCCGGACAGTTGGAACCGCGTCATCATTCCGCTGACGGCGTTCTCGGGCTCGTCGGCTGATGAATTTGATAAATCGAAGTTCAACTATATCCGTGTCTATTTCCAGGGCGGTGGTTTGACAGGGGAGAGCGGTACGATCAAACTCATCAACTGGGCGCTGGTCGATCTTACGCACCCGTTGGCAGAGAACCCCACCGCGATGGAAGACCGCCCGCTCGGTGACGGTACGTTCGAGGCGGATCCGCCCGTGTTCCATAAAGTGGAGATCTCGGCGGGTTATGACGACAGTGTGGCGATGTTTGCAGGGTACAATCTGCAGGAATACATCAACGAGCATCCCGATGTTAAGGTGACCGACAATTCCGGAAATCCGGACTATACCTCGGTGGTCAATTCCTTGTTGGAGGGGTTGGGTGCGAGCGGCGGCGGTGCGCTGTTTATTCCTGCCGGTCATTGGCCGTTCCGCGGCAACGTTTTGTTGCCTGCCGGTACCTCCATTATCGGCGAATGGGCAAACCCCGATGAAAACCCCGAGGTGCGCGGTACGGTGCTGGAAGTGTACGCCGGTGCGGGCTCGGCGGACGGCACGCCCTTCATTCGTATGATGCAGCACACACAGGTAAAGAACGTGGCGTTCTGGTATCCCGAACAGACGGTGGAGACCTTTACCCAGTATCCGCCCACCATCGAGACGTACCAATACACCTTCGTGCAGAACGTGACGTTGGTCAACTCCTGGTTCGGCATTCAAAACAAAACGGGCGCCAACTGCCCGAACGCGTGGAACGTGTACGGCACACCGCTCAATATCGGTTTGGATTTTGACCACGTTATCGATATCGCGCGTGTGGAAGAATTGCACTTCGGTGCGAAATACTGGATGTATTCGGGCCTGCCGAATGCACCGACTTCCGTTGCCGACGTGCAGGCGCTTGAGGATCAGTTGTATAACTATGCCATTGGCATCACGTTGCGCCGTATCGACTGGTCGTACGTGACCTATTCGGATATTGTCGGCTACAACATTGGCTTGTTGTTTGATCTTTCCACGAACGGCAACAACTACCCGAACGGTCAGTGCGTGGGGTTGAACTTTATCGATTGTAAGTACGGTCACTTCTCCTACGGTGCGTCGAGTTCGTGCGAATCGCTTCTTGATATCACCATGAAGAACTGTGAGTACGGTATCTATTCGACGGGTGAAGTCAGTGGTGTTATTCAGTACTATAACGCCAATATTCAGGCAACCAAATACGCGGTGTATCAGGAAAGTTCGGGCGTGAAGTTGAGCCTGATGGCGTCCACTGTGCGCGGCGGCCGCATCTATACTACGAACGGTAACAATATCTTTATCAACAACAAGATCCAGACGGCGGCACCGCAGATCGAACTGGACTACGGTACGGTGGCGGCGATCCTTCTCGGTAACGTGGATGCCTACGGTGACGAGATCAAGTATACCAATCCCGGCCGTTGTACCTTGAGTTACGATAAGGCGAAGGTGGATCTTAAACCCTATACTAAGATGACGCGTGAAGAGGCGCAGGGCTTTATCAAGGCTCCCGCCAACAGCACGGTTATCATTCCCACCGATCTGGACAACAAGAATCAAGAAGACGTGACCGAGAAGGTTCAGGCGTATCTGACCCAACTCGGTGAAAACGGCGGCGGTATCCTCTTTTTGCAACCCGGTAAATATCGCATCGACGGCACCTTCACCATCCCCACGGGGGTGGAGTTGCGCGGTGCGGCGGACTACGCTTCCGTGCCGAAAGCGGTCAACACGATGCTGTACGTCAACACGCCCATCGAAGAGGGTAAGAACGAATACACCTCTACTGCGACCATCACGATGGAAGAAAACAGCGGTATCCGCGGTATCATCGTGAACTATCCGCATCAGAACGAGAATTTCCGTAAGATCGCGACAGTGGTCGATCCCGTTGCTACTGAGGCGAACGGCGGAGCAACGGTGATGGTGGATTATTACGAATTTGACTTCGTGCCGTATCCCTACACCATTCGCGGTACGGGTGCGGATATCTATGTGGTGAACGTATCCATCCGTAACGGTTGGAACGGTGTGGACTTTATGACCTACAAGTGCGACAACCACTACATCGACTATCTGGCAGGTCACTTCTTCAACCGCGGTATCGTGATCGGCGGCGGCTCGGAAAACGGCTATGTGCGCAACTTCCAGTTCAACTACAACTCCATTTATCAGGCGGCAGCCGATATTTGGGCCGGCTTCGGCGGAGAACCCGCAGCATCGGGCGTTGCTCAATACTTCCATCAGCCGATGCAGGCGCAGTTCAATAACAACTCCATCATCCTGCAACTCGGTCATGTGGAAAATCAGTTGGTGTACAACTGCTTTAACTATGGCTCCTACATTGGTGCGCACTTGATCGCAGAGCCCACGGGTGCTCCCGATGTGCGTATCTTTGGCCACGGCGTGGACTACGGTACCGTTTCGCTGAAGATCGAAGCGGCGGAACGTGCGGAGTTCACCAACCTGCAGTTGACCTCTTTCAATCAGTGTGGTTCGGACGCTAATACCAAGCGTTACGCGGTCGATCAGAGCAAAGTGCCGCTGTACGATATTTGGCTGACCGATACGTTTGAGGGCGAAGTCACCGTCACCAACTTCACCGAGTGGGCACCGTCGCCCACGTCGGGTGTGCGTGTGGACAGCGGTCGCTTGAATATGTATAATGCACAGTTCAGCCATACGGTGAGCCACCTGTTCGAGTTGAACGGCGACGGCGAGCTCAACATCGTCGGCTTCAGTTCTACCCGTGGCGACAATCCGAAGATCGTGGACAACGATCCGGAAAATCTGTATATCACGGCCGGCTTCTATCAGAGCGAGCTGCAGAATCTGGAAGGCATCGGCGCGTTTGATCACGTGTATCCGCGTGTGTCCCGTTACTCCGTGCCGAAGAACGTGATCTTCACCGACGATTCCGAGATCGTGTTTGTTGAGTCCTTCGACGATTATGATCTTACGGAAAGCTCGACCTTTACGGTAGACAACACGCGGTACGGTTCCATGCGCCGCGGTGCCATCCGTTCGCGCTTGCCCGCGAAACAGTATATGCTGGGCATCAAGACGGGGCAAGACAAGTATGCCCCAATGCCCTTCACGCTTGAGAGCGGCAAGAAGAACGATCTGTACCGTTTGGAGTGGCGCTTCATCATTGATGAGATGCGCGATACCGAGGATAGCGAGATCTATATGTATCTGTCCAATGCCGACACAAAGAACGATATCTTCTTTACCATCAAACGTGACGGTACGCTCTACGACCGGGATATGAATAAGGTAGGTACGCTTGAACTTGGCACCTACTATCGCTTGGCGATCGAAGTGGATGCCCGCAATAAGAACAACAAGACGGCTACGGTGTATCTCCTGAACGACGACAGCCGTATGCTCGGTAAAGGTGCCACCCTGAAGATGGACGACGTTTTCCAAGGCGAAAACTCCGTGACGGGCTTCTGGTTTGCCGCCATGGCAATGCCGAATGAAGCTCCCGAAACCGAGACGGATATGTCACTCGACTACTTCTACATCATTCGCAGTGAGGCGAGTACCATCGGGCGTAATGTCGATCCCGACAGTGTGATGATCGGTGACGTGAACGGCAACGGCAAGGTGGACTCCACCGATGCCCGTTTGGTGTTGCAATATGCAGTGAAGAAGATATCTTCGCTTGACGCTCTTGATGCGGCGGACGTGGATGGTAACGGCCGTGTGGATTCCACCGATGCCCGTCTCATACTCCAGTACGCCGTTCGGAAGATCACGCAATTCCCTGCGGTATAACCTGTGATTTCAGCGAGAGACAGACAGTCTATTTAGGCTGTCTGTCTCTCGAGTTTTTGTTGTTCAACGGCGCGCCTGCACCGGTTTAACACATGTTAAACGAAATTTATCACATTTGTAAATTTAGAACAAAATATAAACTTTTTTCTAATGCAACTTTATAAATTCCATTGACAGAAAAGAGAATTTGTGATAAATATAGTATGTAAGTTTGGAGCGGTTTGCTATGCCGCTCTGCACAGTTCATCACAAGAAGGAGAAACACAATGAAAAAGCGTATTCTTTCCGTTCTGCTTTCGGTCTGTCTGTTGCTTCCGCTGTTGGCAGTGGCGGACATTCAGCCCGTATCGGCAGAGACAAGCGCAGACTACATCATCAAAGAACTTCCGGCGTTCCAAGCCAACGTGACGGCAACTTTGTCGGCGGGCGGCAGCCTTTGGACTTCGCCGAACGTGAAGTTCGATGCGGTCGATCTGACCAAATACGGTTACGATAAAGATCCCGCCAACGTCGGTTTCCAGATGGACACCTTCGTGACGGGTGACGCGCTGTTTATGGAGTATATGAACAGCGGCTATCTCGGCGGTCAGATGGAGATCACCTCCAGCGGCGTGCCGGATAAAAACGAGGCGATGGCGTGGCCGAACAACCTGAGTTTCGGCGAAGGGGAATGGATACGCATCACCATTCCGTTCTCAAAGTACAGCGGCACGGATTTCAAGCCGAACAATTTCAATTTCACCCGTATGTATTTAAACGGCCCCGAACCGCACGCACCTTCCAAGTATTTTGGTGCCACCGGTACGTTTAAAATTGCCAACCTCTGTATTGTGGACTTACGCGTTCCCGAAGAGGAACGTCCCACGACGGAGGAGATGCCGCTCGGTGACGGTACGTTTGAGCCTGAAGTGCCCGTGTGGAAAGAAGTGGAGTTTACCGCGGGTTACGACGACAGCGTGAAATATGTCGCGGGCTACAACCTTGCGGAGTACGTCGCGGAACACGAGTCGCAACTGCGCGAAAAAGGCTTCGACGGCAGCGACTATACCGCGGTGGTCAACTCGCTTTTGGAAGGCTTGAGTGTCGCAGGTGGCGGTACGCTGTTTATTCCTGCGGGTCATTATCCGTTCTACGGTGAGATTCGTGTGCCTGCGGGCATCAGCATTGTCGGCGAATGGTCGAATCCCGATGAAAACCCCGAGATCCGCGGCACGGTGCTGGAAGTATACGGCGGTCGCGGCAGTGTGGACGGTGCGGCGTTCATCAACATGGGTGGCAGCAGTAAGGTGAGCAACCTCAGCGTTTGGTATCCCGAACAGTCGGTGGAAAACGTGGCACAGTATCCGCCGTCGTTCAGCACGAACGGCTACGCCGTGGTGCAGAAGGTGACGCTGGTCAACTCCTATTTCGGCATTCAGAACGTCAACACCTGTAACTCGCCTAACGCGTGGGATGTCTATGGCACCCCGCTCAACATCGGTATCGATTTCGACAACGTTATTGATATCCACCGCATTCAGAACATTCACTTTGCGGCAAAATATTGGGAGCGTTCGGGATTGCCGAATGCACCTACTACCGCGGAACAGAAGCAACTGTTGGAAGAGCAACTGTACAACTACGCCATCGGTATCACGGTACGCCGTATCGACTGGTCGTACGTCGGTTTCAGTGATATTAAGGGTTACAACATCGGTTTGTTTTTCGATCTTTCTGTGGGCGGCGGTTATCCGAACGGCCAGTGTATGTCGATGACCTTTACCGACTGCAAATACGCCGTGTTTGCCTACGGCATCAGCGGTTGCTCGGAAATGCTGTCGGATTTTGTGATCAAGAACTGCGAATACGGTATCTATACCGACGAGGATGCCGACGGTATTCTGCAAATGGTGAATATGGAGATCTCAGCAACCAAAGAAGCCATTCATCAAGGCGGTAAGGTGCGTATGAGCATCGTGAACTCCACCATTCGCGGCGGTAAAGTGGTACTTGAAGGCGGCAACAACATCTTTATGAACAACGAATTTTTGACGTTGGCACCGCACATTACGATGGACAGCGGTACGGTATCCGCCATTGTAGTGGGGAACACCGATTCCTTCGGTGATGAGATCGAATACGATAACAAGGCATCCTGTGCTTTGAGCTATTCAGCGGAAAAGGCAGATATTGCCACCTATACGCCTGTCACGCGTGAGGAACTGTTTAAGGATGAGGATTACGGTCCCAAGGGGGATACCGTTCTTCTTCCGCAGGATATCGACACGACGGGTATGACCGACGTGACCGAAAAATTGCAGGGCTATTTGACCGAACTCGGCAATCAGGGCGGCGGTACGCTGTATCTTATCCCCGGCATCTACCGTATTGAGGGTACCCTTTCGGTTCCCGAAGGGGTGGAATTGCGCGGCTCGCTCGACGTGGGTGCCCAGCCGACGGCGAAGAACACCATTTTTATGGTGTACACTCCCATTGAAGCGGGTAAAGATCAGTACACCTCCACCGCAACGCTCACCATGGCGAAGAACAGCGGTATCCGCGGCGTCATCTTCAACTATCCCGAACAGAACGCGACCTACACCAAAGAAGTGGAGACGGTCGGCGAAGGGGATAAGGCGGTAACCGATGATTGGTATTATTTCGACTTCGTGCAGTATCCGTTCCTTGTGCGCGGTGCGGGCGAAAACGTCTATCTTATCAACACCACCTTCCGCAATGCGTGGAACGGTGTGGATTTCAAGACCTACCGTTGTGATAATCACTACATCAGTTATTTGGCGGGTCACTGCTACAACCGCGGTGTGGTCGTCGGTAACGGCACCACCGGCGGTGTGATCCGCGACATTCAGTTCAACTACAACTCGATCCTCGGTGCTCCCGGTAAATGGGCCGGCTTTGGCGGCTTTGAAAATACCGGTGAAATTTCCTCCGGCTTCCATCAGCAGATGCAGGCGCAGTTCAACAACAACGCCATTGTCATCCAATTGGGTGACGTAAACGACCAGATCGTGTACGATTGCTTCAACTATGCAGGTTACATCGGTACGCATCTGGTAGAGGAGAACGGCGAAGCCGCCAATGTGCGTCTCTTCGGTCGTGGTGTGGACTATAATACGGTTGGCACTAAAGTAGAAGCGGCGGAAAACGTGGAATTCCTCAGCTATCAGGCGTGTGCATTCAACCAGGCGGGCTCGAACGGCAGCACCGGTCGCTGGGCGGTGGACCAGTCGGTCAACCCCATTTACGACATTTGGGTGACCGATAGTTTTGAAGGTAAGCTTTCGCTGGTGAACATGGTGGAATGGGGTCCCTCGGCGAACGCGGCGATCCGCGTGGACAACGGCGAATTGGTCGTCACTAACGCCACCATTATGCACGATAACACCAAGCGTTTTGAAATGAACGGCGACGGTATCCTTACGATGTTTGCGTTGCAGCTCGGCGGTAACTGGACGGGCGAATTGGCGACGGAGAATCAGGATCAGCTGTTTATCAAGGGCGGCTGCTACACCATCGCTCCGCCCGAGCAGCAGAATATGGGCGCTTTTGATTGGATGTATCTCAACCGTACCCGCTGGTCGGTGCCGAATAACGTGACCTTTGCCGACGGTGCGGAATTGATGGCGACCGAAGCGTTTGATGGGTATGAGTTCACCAAAACATCCGATTACCGCGTGTACGACGCCACTACTGTGACTGAGCGTCGCGGTGAGGTACGGTTGCGCATGAAGGATTCGCAGTTCATGCAAGGTGTTCTGTCGGGTCAGAATGCGAAGGAAAAACCCGCGTTTGAACTCACAAGCGGCAACGCGAAAGATCTCTATCGTATCGAGTGGCGCCTGAAGGTGGATTCGATGCGCGCTACCGAGGATAGCGAGATCACCTTGTCCGTGTCGACGATCGACCGTAACGTATGCAGTGAAGAAGTATTTACCATCACGAAAGACGGTGCGGTCTATCTGAAGGATGGCACGAAACTGGGGACCGTCGAGTTCGGTACGTATTACCGTTTTGCGGTGGAATACGATGCACGTAACAAGAATCAAAAGACGATGACAGTCTACTTGCTGAACGACAGCAACGGCGTGATCGGCAAGAGCGCTGCTGCCGTGATGTCCGATGCGTTCCAAGGGGAGAATAATCTGTCCGGTTTCTTGCTCTCCTCGATTGCGGAAACGGATACGGCACCCGATACCGAGACGGACTTCACGCTCGACTATTTCTACGCTCTGCGCAGTGCGGAAAGCACCATTGCGGCGGGTGCGGTCGGTGACGTGGACGGCAACGGCAAGATCGATTCCACCGATGCGCGTCTGGTCTTACAGTATGCGGTGAAGAAGATCGCGGCATTGCCGAACGCGAACGTTGCGGACGTGGACGGTAACGGCAAGATCGACTCGACCGATGCCCGTCTGATCCTGCAATACGCGGTGAAGAAGATTTCCAAGTTCCCCGCAGCGTAAAATAACGATAACAAAGAGGCTGTCGCGTTTTGCGACAGCCTCTTTGTGTAATACGTGGATATAAGAGGGGAGAGCTTGTGTTATTGCGCATTTGTCTTTATAAAATCCTTCGGTGAGATTCCCACTTTACGGTGGAACAAGCGCGAAAAATACAAGGAATCCGTATACCCGACCGAAAGGGCTACGTCTTTTATAGAAAGTGTACGTTCTTTCAAAAGAAGTTGCTTTGCCTTTTCGATACGCAAATTCAGAAGGAATTCTTGCGGCGAAAGTCCGTAATCTTCTTTAAAACGAGCGTAAATATAATTGCGGCTGTAATTGAATTGCGCCGCAATCGTTTGAATGGAAATGTTCTCATAGTAGTTTTCGCGAATAAACCGCATCACTTTTTGGGAAATCGTATCGGAAGAAATAGCCGATCGCAGTTCGGCAAAATGCAATGCTAAGATGCGATACAGTGCGGCGTTCAAAACCGCCGCTTCCTCGCGTTCGTTCGTCGGTTGAAAATTCGAAAGAGTGCTGTTTATAATATCTGCGCAGGCTTTTGTGTTTTCAAACGCAAAAACGCTGTTGTGACAAGATAGGTCGCATTTCTCAAGTGCGTCCTGTGCTTTACTTCCGCTGAACATGATCCAGAACACTTCGTACGGGGTGCTATCCTCTGCGACGATGTGTTCTAACTCGTTCGGGACGGCGAGATATCCGTTACCCGCCGTGAATTCGTTTTCGCAAAATTTGCCGTACCCTTGGGTAATGTATTGCAGAAGAAACACATCCCGCTTCATAACCTGGCGGAATCCTTTCGGGGCGCATAAGTGACCCGTTTCCAATACGTGCAGGTCGTCGCTCAAGCGAAATGACGTGCTGCGATAGAGATGAGGTAATTTCTCGTTCGACAGAGAAGAGATAAGCATGTCTGCACCTCCAAATATAACATTTGTCCATATTATACCATCATTTTTCTATTGTTTCAAGTGGGAGCGCTATGCAATAATCATATATAAGAAAGAAAATGTTTTGTGAAAAAGAGGAGAGAATGATATGAAACGCCGCTTTTTATCCGTATTCCTTTGCTTCTGCCTGCTGATTCCTGCCCTTGTTTTTTCAACGGGTGAAACGGTTTCGGCACGATCGGAATATGTTATTTTACCGCTGGATTTCCGCATTGCAACTTCGGTCACACTGAATAACAGCGGGCAGGTGTATGCTTCGGAATCGGTAACGTTTGATGCGATCGATCTAACGCAGTATAACTACGCCGAAGACCCTTCCCGCATCGCCTTGCAGATCGATACATACGTAAGCGGTGACGAGGCGTTTCTTGCGTATGCCGAAAGCGGCTTGGGTGGCGGTCAGGTCGAGATTTCCAGCAGCGGCATATGGGATACGGAAGAATTGTGCTGCTCTTCATCCGAAATCACCTTCAAAAGTGGGGAGTGGGTGCGGGTGGTTTTGCCGCTGTCTATTTTTACCACCAAATACGGTGACGAATTTTGCCCTGAAAACTTCAACTTTTTACGTATTTATTTGGCTGACCATGCCCCGCAGAAATATACCGGTGCAAGCGGTATGGTGAAGATTATAAATCCTTGCTTGATTGATACGGCAGTACCTGAGGAGGAGCGTCCGGATACGCAGGTCGGTGACGGATCCTTCGTACCGGATGCACCCGTATTTCACAAGGTGACGGTGACCCAAGGGTACGACGACAGTACCTCAGTGTTTGCGGGGTATGATTTGAGAGAATACCTCGCCACACACACCGATATCGCGGTGACCGACCGCGACGGCAACCGCGATTACAGTGCCGTAGTAAATTCCTTGCTTAGTGGGTTACAGCAAGCAGGTGGCGGTACCTTGTTTATTCCTGCAGGCGAATGGGAGTTTCGCAGCGAGATCGTTCTTCCGTCCGGTGTGTCGATTTGCGGTGAATGGAACAATCCCGATAAAAATCCCGAGATTCGCGGCACCATTTTGAAGGTGTATTGCGGAGGCGGTTCGTCAACCGGCACACCGTTTATCGATATGGAACACCACACAAAGGTGCAAAATATCAGTATTTGGTATCCCGAACAGTCGGTGCAAAAAATCGTAGAATATCCCGCTTCTATCCAGACAGATAACTATACGTTCGTACAAAATGTCACGTTGGTCAACTCCTATATCGGTATCGCCAACGTGGATACGGCGTGCTGCCCCAATGCGTGGAACATTTACGGTACGCCGTTGTGTGTCGGTGTAGATTTCGATCAGGTCGTCGATATCGCACGTATTGAAGAATTGCATTTTGCAGCAAAATATTGGGAAGAGTCGCAACTCAGCGGTGCTCCTGCAAGCGGCACAGAGCGGGATTTGTTGGAGGAATATTTATACGACTACGGTATCGGTCTCACCCTGCGGCGCATTGACTGGTCCTACGCAAACCATTCCGATTTCAGTGGATACAATATCGGACTTTTGCTTGCTGCTTCCTCCGACGGTGTGCATTATCCCAACGGACAATGTGTGGGATTGAATTTCACGGGTTGCAAGTATGGTGTCTTCGTATATGGCGTAAATTATTGCACCGAAGCGTTCAGCGAATTCGTCGTCAAGGACTGCGAATACGGCATCTATCTTACCGAACGTGACGATGGCGCGGCAGAAGGCACATTGAATATCTACGCCGCTTCGATTGAGGCGACCAAGCAGGCCATCTATCAAGGCGGTATGGTGCAGCTCAACGTGATGAACTCCACTATTCGCAGAGGTGCGGTCGTCACTGCGAACGGCAATAATACCTTCATCAATAACCAAATGTATACAGCAGGACCTCAGATTTTGTTGGATTACGGTACGGTGTCCGCTGTGTTGATCGGCAATACCGATTACTACAACAATCCCATTTCGTACGTAAATGCCGGTTTATGTACGTTGGGCTACGACGAAACCAAGGCAGATATCGATTCCTATGTTCCAATGACGCGCGAAGAAGCAATGGGGGAGGTGAAAGCGCCCGCTTCGGCGGCACACATCATACCGAACGATCTGGATAATACAGGTGAGACCGATGTGACCGAAGCGTTGCAGGCGTATTTGACCGCACTCGGTCGAGGTGAGGGCGGCACCCTGTTCCTCGTGCCCGGAAAATACCGAATAGACGGTGCGTTTACGATCCCGCGTGGTGTGGAGCTGCGTGGTTCGGGCGATTTTGCCACCATTCCGATGGCGGCGAATACCATTTTACAGGTATATACGAAGGTAGAGGATGGAAAGACCGCAGAAAACGCCACGGCGACGGTAACCCTGGAAGAAGCAAGCGGCATCCGCGGTATTATTTTCAATTATCCCGAACAGAATTCTACTTATCGCGTGATCGAAACGGTATACGATCCCGTTGCGAATACGAACGTGGATTACTATCGATTCGATTTTACGCCGTATCCCTATACCGTACGCGGCACGGGGGCAGGCGTGTACCTTGTCAACGTAACGGTACGTAACGGTTGGAACGGGGTGGATTTCGCTACCTTCCGTTGTGACGATCACTATGTCGATTACCTTGCGGGGCATTTTTTCCATCGCGGCATTACGATCGGTAATGGGTCAAAAGACGGGTACGTTCGTAATTTCCAGTTCAACTATAATTCCATTCTTGCTCCGTACGTCGTGACGTGGTTTGGCTTCGGCGGTGTGCCGAGCCTGCATTTGCAAAACGCCTTTCACCAACCGATGCAAGCGCAGTTTAACAATCACTCCGTTTCGTTGCAGCTCGGTTACGTCGAAAATCAGTTGATCTACAATTGCTTCAACTATTCTTCGTTTATCGGCGTTCATCTGATTGAAGAGGGCGGACGTGCGGCGGATGCCCGTATCATCGGTCACGGCGTAGATTACGGTACACAGGCTGTCAAAATCGAAGCAGCGGAACACGTTGCTTTTGCCAATCTGCAGGTAACCTCGTTTAATCAGTGCGGGGCGGACGGCAATACCGAGCGTTGGGCGGTAGACCAATCCATAACGCCGTTATACACGCTGTGGTTGACGGACTCCTTTGAGGGTCGGGTGAATGTCTATAACTTCTCCGAATGGGGAGCGGCTCCCAATGCAGGTGTCCGCGTGGACAGCGGCGAGTTGCGTTTGTACAATTCACAGTTTAACAACAACGGTGTCCCCACGTTTGAACTGAACAACGACGGCGTGATATACGCATACGGTGTAAGCTTTGTTACCACGTCGGGATTGCACTATATTACGGTGGAAAATCCGCCGCTGGTAAACGGTACGGCGAAAAACCTTCACGTGACAGGCGGCTTTTATCGAAACCGCCAAAGGGAGGTCGATGAAGTCGGTACGTATCGGTATGTGTATCCGTATACACTGCGGTATGCTGTGCCGAAAAATGCCATTTTCCCCGAAAATGCCACCATGGTTGCAGTGGAGTCATTTGACGATTATTCATTGGACGATACGGTGTCGTATCAAGGCGATAATGCCGCCTGTGTGTCGGCAAGCCGTGGCAAAATTCGGATTGTGCTGGATGACAAACAGTTTGCGGCAAGCTTATGCAGCGTAGCGGATGAGAAGGGGGCATATCCATTCCGTCTGGGATACGGAAACGCGGACGATATCTACCGCTTGGAATGGCGATTGAACGTCGCTGAAATGCGCGGAACTGAGGATAGTGAAATATACTTGCAGTTCCATAACACCAACGGCAAAAACGCCGTGATACTGTCAATGGATAAGGATGGCTGTTTGCGTTGTATGGGGCAGACATTTGGACGGGCGGAATACAACGTGGATTATCGTCTTGCAATCGAGATAGATGCCCGTCGCACGGACAATAAAACTGTGAGAGCATTTCTGTTGGACGATACGGCGCAGGTGATTGCCGCAAGTGCGGCGATACCGATGAATGACGTCTTCCAGGGCGAAAACACGGTGTGCGGTTTTCGCTTCGGTGCCATAGCAACGCCCTATGAGGCTGTAGGCACCAAGACCGACGTGACGGTAGATTATTTCTTCGTAATTCAAAGTGAAGAATCCACGCTGGCAGTGACCTTGCGCGGTGACGTGGACGGCAACGGCAAGATTGACTCGACCGATGCCCGTTTGGTGTTGCAGTACGCAGTGAAGAAGATCGCGGCACTGCCGAGCGAAGGCGCGGCTGACGTGGACGGAAACGGCAAGGTGGATTCCACCGATGCCCGTCTGATCCTGCAATACGCGGTGAAGAAGATCAACAAATTCCCGGCGGCATAATTGAAAAAACAGAGAAAATCGGTGGATTTTCTCTGTTTTTATATAAAATTTCCGTTTTTTCGGTTGCGATACGAGACGGTATCTGTTATAATAAATTTATGTATAGTTATTTGAAAGAAGGAGTGGTCCCCGTGAAGGTGAAACTGATCACGCATACCCCGAATCCGGAACAGACGATCGCGGTTGCCGCGCGTCTTTGCTATTCTCCCGCGACCATTGACGAAGTGAGCGAGATGCTGACTCCCGAAAAAGCGGCAAAATTTGTGGAAATGCTGGGAGATCTCGGTCACGACAGTCCCGTGGAACACGTGACCTTTACCTTTGGCATCGAGGACGTGTCCCGCTCGCTGCTTGCGGAGATCACCCGTCACCGTATCGCTTCGTTCAGCGTGCAAAGCCAGCGCTATGTGGCGGAAAACAATTTCTCCTACGTCGTGCCGCCCGCGATTGCCGATATTCCCGAAGCGGCAAAGGAGTTTCAACTGGCGATGGCGGAGGATCAAGCGCACTACGAGCGTTTGGCGGATATGTTGCGTGCAAAACACCGTGCCGCGTTTGAAGCCGAGGGTATGACTCCCGAAGCCGCGGCAAAGGCGGCGGAAAAGCGTGCGATCGAAGATGCGCGTTTCGTGTTGCCGAACGCGTGTACCACCAAGATCATTATGACGATGAACGTGCGCAGTTTGCGCAATTTTTTCCATCTACGCTGCTGTAACCGCGCCCAGTGGGAGATCCGCGCTCTTGCGACCGAAATGTTGCGCTTGTGCTACGGCGTGGCACCGCATCTGTTCCAAAAATCGGGTCCGTCCTGCGTGAGCGGTCCGTGCCCCGAAGGAAAGATGTGTTGCGGAAAAACGGCAGAAGTGCGTGCGAAATTTGCCGCATTGAAAGGATGAGTCGGTAATGGGACGTTTGATCGTGGTTGACGGCTTGGACGGGTGCGGAAAAAGCACCCAGCTCGACCGCTTAAACGAGTATTTCGGAACAAGCGGGATACCCTACAAACAAATTTCGTTTCCGGATTATCAAAACCCGTCATCCGCATTGGTAAAGCTGTATTTGGACGGCAGTCTCGGTAAAACGCCTGCCGACGTAAACGCGTATGCATCCTCTTCGTTTTACGCAGTGGATCGTTATGCGAGTTTTAAGCAGTTTTGGCAAGCGGATTACGAACGTGGCGATCTGATCGTGGCGGCACGGTACGTGACCTCCAATGCGATCCACCAGATGTCCAAGTTGCCGCGGGAGGAATGGGACGCCTATCTCAATTGGCTCGCAGAATATGAGTATGACCGTTTAGGTCTTCCGCGCCCGAACAGCGTGGTATTCCTGGATATGCCGCCTGCCGTTGCAGATAAGCTCGTGATGTCCCGCTATGCGGGGGATGCCGCCAAAAAGGATATTCACGAAAAAGACACCTCCTATCTTGCCGCTTGCCGTCCCGCGGCGTTGTATGCGGCGGAAAAATGGGGCTGGCACGTGATCTCCTGTGCCGAAGGAGATGCACCGCGTGCGATCGAAGCCATTACTGAAGATATTATCCGTGCGGTTAAAGGGGATATTGCATTTTGATGTTTCAAACGCCGTTTCATACGCCGACCTTTGCGGACGCCGCACGGTGTATTCCGCTCTTAAAGCAGGCGCCGTCCCGTTGCTGTGAATATTCGTTTGCCAATATGATGATGTGGCGGGAGTATTTCGACACGCAAATAGCCTATAACGACGACGCGGTGGTCGTGCGTTTCGGCGGCGAAGTGCCGCACTATTTGGCACCGGCAGGCAGTGCGGCGGAACAAACGTTGCGTGCGTTATACGATGACGCGCTTTCACGCGGTGAGCCGTTATACGTCTTCGGATATGACGAAGACGGTATCGGTCGCTTGTGGGACGAATATACGGTAGAATCCTGCACGGAACACCGCGACGAGTTCGATTATCTGTATCTTGTTGAAGATCTGGCAAACCTCTCCGGACGTAAGTATCACGCCAAACGCAATCATATTGCCGCGTTTTCCAAAGAATATGCGTGGCAGTATGAAGAGTTGAGCGATCACAACGTTGCGGACGTGCTTTCGGCGGCGGATATGTGGTACGAACAGCGTGTTACAGCATACGGTGATCCCGACGGTGCATTAGAAGCGGAGAATACGGCAATACATGAATTGCTCTCCCATCGCCGTGAGATCGAACTTGCGGGCGGCTTGATCCGCGCAGACGGACGCGCCGTGGCGTTTACGTTCGGGGCACCGCTGACCGACGATACTTTTGATACGTTGGTGGAAAAGGCGCTGTCGCCCTATGACAAAGCCTACGCCGTGATCAATCGGGAGTTTGCCCGCAACACCTTGCGGGGGTACACCTACGTTAACCGTGAAAACGACGTGGGTGTGGAAGGGTTACGGCGTGCAAAACTGTCGTACTATCCTGCGGCGCTTGTGAAAAAGATTATGTGTACCATCCGTTAGGGGGTGTATACCGTGACGGAGTTCATTTGGGCGGGAGAAGACCGCCTTTCGGATGTCCTTTCGTTGTGGCGACAAGGGTTTCCCGATGACAGCGAGGAGGATATACGGGAATTTTGGTATACGCTGAAAGCAGAGGCGCGCTGTCTTATGTTGTCGGTGGATAACGAGGCCTGCTCGATGGCGTTTGTGATTCCCGCAAAAATGAACGGTGCTGTCGTTTGGTACGTATACGCCGCCGTTACGGCGCGTGCGTATCGCGGGCGGGGGTATTTCGCCGCCTTGCTCGAAGAGATAGCCCGCCGCGCCGAAGCGGAAAATGTGAGCGGACTGTTTTTACGGCCCGCCGCACCGTCCTTGTTTACCTATTACGCCCGTTTGGGTTTCGTCCCGCTGTTCTACCGTGAAGAGGTTAAGTGTGAAGCGGATGAACTTTACACTTGCGGTTATGAGTTGAAATGGGAATCGGTAACGGACGACGTTGCCGAGCAGCGCAACCGTTGGCTTGCGATGCTCGGTATCCCGTCGGTCACGTGGTCCGAAGCGGTGACGGCGTACGCCCAAAGTTTGCTTGAAGACGGCGGCGTGTTGGTCTCCGATAAGGGATTGGTTATGTATCGGCGTGACGGCGACGGTATTGAAATTACCGAACTTTTATGTGCAACAAAGGATGCTGATGACGTACTGTCTTCGCTGTCAAGGTATTTCGCTTGTCGGATAAAATGCGTTTGTCTGCCGCCTGTGACGACAGACAACGCGAAAACGTATGGTATGTTTCGTGCAACGGGGGCGACTGAGGTCCCGCATGGTACGTGGTATATGGGATTTTCATTGGAATAAAAGAAGGTGCATACACTATGATATACGTCTTTTTAGCAGACGGCTTTGAAGAGGTCGAGGCGTTGGCTCCCGTGGATATTATGCGCCGTGCGGGTCTGTCGGTACAGACGGTGGGCATTGGCGGCCGTACGGTGACGGGGGCACACGGTATCACGGTCACGGCGGACGTCACCGAAGAGACGCTGACGCCGGACGATATCGAAGCCGTAGTTCTGCCCGGCGGTATGCCCGGCACCAAAAACTTAGAAGCCAGTGGGACAGTGGCAACGGTACTGGAAAAGGCGGTGCAGGAAGGCGTGCTGATCGCGGCGATCTGCGCGGCCCCCTCCGTTTTGGGACACAGAGGTATCCTTCGCGGTAAACGCGCTACCTGCTATCCCGGGTTTGAATCCGCGTTGGAAGGTGCTGTTCTGACCGACGGCGGCGTGGTGCGCGACGGCAACGTGCTTACTGCTTGCGGTGCAGGCGTGGCACTCGAATTCGGGTTTCAACTGGTAAGTGCCTTGTGTTCCGAAGAAAAAGCCGATTCGCTGAGGGAGGCGATGAGATGCCCGTAGCCGATATTCGCCCCATAAAAGAGGGTTTACGACAAAAGTATAAGCAACAGCGTGCCGCCATGTCCCCCGAAGAAAAAGCACGGGTAGACGGCATTATTGCCGATCGTGTGGCTTCTCTTTGGCAATATCAACGCTGTCGTTTACTGCTTGTGTACGTATCTACAAAGATCGAAGTGGATACCTTCCGTATCATCGAACGTGCGCTGGCGGACGGAAAAGCCGTGGCGGTCCCGCGCTGTGTGCCGGGCACACGGCAGATGGAGTTTTACCGTATCCACAGCACGGAGGATCTGGCACCCGGTACTTTCGGCGTGTTGGAACCCGTTCCCGGCGTACACGAGATGCTTACGGAATTTCCCGACAGCTTGTGTATCGTGCCGGCACTCAGTTACGATTGGCACGGGTACCGGCTGGGATACGGAAAAGGGTATTACGACCGCTTTTTGTCGAAATATAACGGCGTGATGATCGGTATTTGTTACAGCGATTGTGTGCAGCGCAAACTGCCGCACGGCCGCTTTGACCGACCGGTGGAGTTATTGGTTACCGAACGGTATCTGCGCCGTACCGCTCACTCAAATCGGAGCGAAAATTACAGGCCGCGATGACCGCAAACGTCAGGAGGTGCTCTTATGTCGGACAATTGGGATGATATCTTGGACGAGATGGAGATGAACAAACAAGCGGACGATACCGCCAAACGTGAAGAGGAACGCCGTGAAAAAGTGGCTTCCTTTCAGTTGAATATGGATCTTGATGACGAATTCGGAGAGTATACGGAGCCGCCGCGGGTAGAGAAGGAAACGGAACACAGTGCCGAAGAAAGCACCGTGGAGCCCGTTTCACTTGTGGCAGAGGAGTCGAAGGAACCTGTAAAGGACGAAGAAGAATCCCCGAAAAAGCCGGAAAAGTCCCGCAGGAAACGCGCACATATGGATGCGAAAGAGCGTGAAATGTGGGGGTGTGCGGGCAGTATTTTCTACGTGCTGGCCATTCTCGGCGTGTCGTTGGTGTTGGCGTGCTTCGTTATTATGGCGGCGCTGGATCTGACGGGACTTAACAAATCGGGCATTGACGTGCGTGTGACGTTGGATGAAGGGGCGACCACGGAAACGATTGCCGCGACGTTAAAAGAGCATAAACTGATCGATCATCCGTTTTTCTTCAAGTTGTATTCCAAACTGACGGGGGATGACAGCGAGTACAAGTCGGGTGTGTACACCTTGTCCGCCAATATGGGTTATGGTAACATCGTGGATCGTCTGCGTGCGGGCGTACCCCGCACGGTGGTGTCGGTCACCATTCCCGAAGGCTTTACTATGGACGATATTGCCCTGCTGATGGAAGAAAAGGCGGTATGTACCAAAGGCGCGTTTTACGACGCTGTGCTTGAAGGTGACTATTCCGATTATTCCTTTATCGCTTCACTGCCGAAGGAAGAGGGCGAGTACGCAGGACGCGGCTATGCACTGGAAGGCTATATGTTCCCCGATACCTACGAGTTTTACACGGGCAGTACGGGGGAGACGGTGGTGCGCAAACTGCTGAACAACTTCGATAACCGCGTGGACACCACGTACAAGACCACCATCGCCGCGATGGGGATGACGGTCAACGAAGTGGTGACACTGGCTTCTATCGTACAGGCTGAAGCAGGTAGCGATGAATGGTCGCGTGTAGCACGCGTACTCATAAACCGTTTGAACAACACGGCGGAATTCCCCCATTTGCAGTGCGATGCCACCATCAACTATTTTAAGAAACTGGATCGTTCGGTGAGCGGGCTTACGATCGACCAAAACGCATACGATACCCACGTGCGTAAAGGGTTGACTCCGGGCGCTATTTCCAACCCCGGCATGAAAGCCATCAACGCGGTGCTGTCGCCGTCCGAAGCCGATGATGTCAAGGATTGCTACTATTTTGCGACCGATTTAGAAACCGGTATCACGTATTATTCGCGCACCTATGCAGAGCATCAGGCGATCTGTGCCCAGTATGGAATTTAGGGGAGAAACGATAATGCATTGTCCGAAATGCAACTGTGAACGGGAGACGCGTCGCGGCGCGTGTCCCGTTTGCGGTTACAGCCGAAAACGGCTTGTTTTGATGATTGTTTCTATTTGTGTTGCCGCTCTGCTTTTGCTTTCTCTCGCCGTGTGGGGTGTCGTGTCACTGCTTAGTGCTTGGTTTAGCCGTGTGAATCCGTCCTCGACGGACAAGCCGACATCGCCCACGGCGGAAACCGCCGAAACCACCCTTTCGCGTACGGTGACGGTGACGATCCCCGAGGGGTATACCGTTTTGAAGATCGCCGCCGCACTTGAAACGGCAGACGTATGTGACGCCGCCGCGTTTTTGAAGGCGGTACGCGAAGGGGATTACGCAGATTACGCTTTCTTGGAAAATGTGTCGGTCATGGGCGAAGACGGAACACCGAACGGTCGCTGTTTCCGTCTGGAAGGGTATTTGTTCCCCGATACTTATGAGTTTTACCGCAACAGCAGCGGGGAGGCGGCGGTACGCCGTTTCTTAGATAATTTTGAACGCAAACTGGCGGCGTGGCAAGCGGCGTTGGATGCGAGCGGGCTGACGCTCGACGAGGCGGTCACCTTGGCGTCCGTTATTCAGCGTGAAGCCAAAACCGCCGCCGATATGTACCGCGTGTCGCGTGTGTTACACAACCGTCTCGAAAGTCCCGACTATCCGCGTTTGCAGTGCGACGTATCCACAGCATATCTGCGCGAGTTGGAAGCGGCTGGTGAAACGCCCGACAAGGCGGCATACGATACATATGTCCGCAAGGGATTGCCCGTGGGGGCGATTGCCAATCCCGGTGCCGCGGCACTGGCGGCGGCGGTCGCACCGTCCGAGGAGGATATTTGTGCGGGATGTTATTTCTTCGTCATCGACGAGGCGGACGGAACCGTGTATTATTCCAAGACCTACGCCGAACATTTGGCGGTGTGGGCAGAGATTCAAGAACGAACGGGGGAGTGACGAATGCCGAAAAGGCCCGAAGTTTTAGCGCCTGCGGGAGATGCGGAGCGGCTGGAGGCCGCGTTGCAATACGGCGCGGATGCGGTGTACCTTTCGATGACGCAGTTCGGTATGCGTACCGCCCCGCAGAATTTTGACGAGACCGCCCTTGCTGCGGCGGTTCAAAAGGCACACGGTAGGGGTGTATCTGTGTATCTTACTTGCAACATCCTGCCGCGCAACGATGAGATCGCACAGTTGCCTCGTTATTTTGAAGCGGCAACGGCGGCGGGGGTGGATGCGCTGATCGTGGCGGACCTCGGTGTGATCGGTATGGCAAAACGTTACGCACCTTATATGCCGTTGCATATCTCGACCCAGTTCGGCGTGGTGAATTACCAAACCGCCCGCGAATTGCACGATATGGGAGCCGCTCGTGTGGTGCTGGCCCGTGAACTTTCGATGGAGGAGATCGCCGAGGTACGTGCCAAAACGCCTGCGGAATTGGAACTGGAATGTTTCGTACACGGGGCTATGTGTATGTCCTATTCGGGACGGTGCCTGATCTCTAACTACCTTGCAGGGCGGGACGCCAATCACGGTGATTGTGCACAGCCGTGCCGTTGGCGGTATGAGGTGATCGAGCCCTCCGCACCCGAGGCACGGTATACGGTGGAAGAGACGAAAAACGGTTCGTTCATCTTCAATGCGAACGACCTGAATATGATCGAACATATCCCTGCGTTATATCACGCGGGCGTATCGTCTTTTAAGATCGAAGGACGTGCGAAGGCGGCGTATTACGCCGCGGTGACCACCAACGCGTACCGTGTGGCGACCGACGGATTCATCGCTTCGGGATACGATGTGAATTACCGTCCCGAAGAGTGGGTGATCGAGGAATTGCAAAAGGTCAGCCACCGTCCGTACACGACGGGATTTTATTTTGGTATGCCGAATCAGAATCTCGCCTACGGCGGATACGTGCGGGAATATCAGGTGGCGGCGGTCGCGGTGGAATGGGCAAACGGCGTTCTTACCGTCAGTCAGCGTAATCGCTTCGTTAAAGGGGATACGCTTGAAGTGTTAGAGGCGGGTAAAGCACCCTTTTCTATTGCCGTTGATGACTTGTTTGACGGAGAAGGAGAAGCCATCGAGGCGGCACCGCACCCGACGATGCTGTGCCGTATTCCGTGTGAACGACCCGTTTCGGCAGGAAGTTTGCTTCGCAGAGCGTTATAATTTTTAAAGCGTTCGCCGTTGGCGGACGCTTTTTGTATAGGTGAGCGCATGTTTGTACACACTGAACGGTGAAGGAGTGTGTGCGGATGATAAAACGGGCGGTTTGCGTGTTCTTTCTCTTTTTCTGTTTGTTTTGCGGGGTGACGGTGCGGTATATGTCTCTCTCGGAAAACACGGTTGCCGAAGCAGTAGCCGAGCAATCGACGGCTACGCTGACGGTAGCAACGGCACGCGGGACGATCTACGACCGAAACGGCGAGCCCCTGGTCAATCGTTCTCGCGAATTGCGTTTGTGTATTGCGCCGTATCCCCGCACCGTACGTGCGTTGTCGGAAACACTGTCGGACGATATGTTCTCACCCCTGTCCGAACGGCTAAAAAGCGGTCGTCCTATCGTAACGATAGCAGACGACGCGTTTCCCGACGTACGCGGGGTATTGCGCTTTCACACCCCTGTGCGCCACGGCGAGCGGGTATATGCTCCGCATCTGCTTGGGTATTTGAACGGGGACGAAAGCGGTGCGGTCGGCTTGGAATTGGCGTATGACGGATTTTTGAAGGCGTGTGAAGGACGGCTGACCGTCACCTACGAGATCAACGCGGCAGGACATCTGCTGAGCGATAAAGCGCCTGCGGTAAACGACACGATGGCAAACGCGTATGCGGGATTGGTGCTGACGTTGGATCGGGATATCCAGCAATACGCCGAACGGGTAGCGGAAGATATGCTTCCGAAAGGGGCGGTGTTGATCGCGGACGCCGCGACGGCAGAGATCTTAGCGGCGGTCAGTGCGCCTTCATTTCAACCCGATACGGTAGGGTCGCTGTTGGAGGCGGAGGACTCTCCGCTTTTGGATCGCACCCTTTGTAACTATAACTGCGGGTCGGTGTTTAAGATCGTGTCTGCCGCCGCGGCACTGGAAAGCGGTGTCTCTGTTTCGCGGCAGTATACCTGCCACGGCGCGTGTGAGGTAAGCGGTGTCACCTTTCACTGTCACAATCGGTTAGGGCACGGTGTATTGACTATGACAGAGGCGTTTGCACTTTCCTGCAACTGCTACTTCATACAACTGATAGAGGACATCGGCGCTGAACGGTTATATCAAACGGCAGTGGATCTCGGCTTTGACCGTGCGGTAATACCTGCCGAAAATTACAAGACTGCCCGCGCCGTTTTGCCGTCTTTAGCGGCGTTGCAAAGCAGTGCCGCCACGCTGGCAAACCTTTCTTTCGGACAGGGGGAGTTATTGGCAACGCCGTATCATATGATACAAATGCTTTCAGCGGTGGTAAACGACGGCGAAATGATGCGCCCGACGGTCGTTCGCGGTAGGATGGAGGTAAACGGCGATGTAAAGGAGAATGACATTACGCCTGCACAAACGGCGTTTTCGCCTTTGACGGCGGCAATATTACGACAGTTGATGGTGGCCGCTGTGGCAGAAGGGGCAACAGGGGAAAGTGCAGCGCCGGCAAACGGCGGGGCAGGCGGCAAAACGGGCACAGCGGAGAGCGGATGGATCACCGAAAACGGCGAAACGGTGCAAAATTGGTTTGTCGGATATTATCCTGCCGAGGCACCGCGCTATCTGATAACCGTGCTGGCGGAGGACTGCAACAACACCAAAGCCTCTGCCGCGACGGTATTCAACCGATTGTGCGACGGATTGTATACGTTGTCGGACGGAAAATAAGTTTTTTCCTATTTTCGGTTGAAACTACACGAGGTTTGTGTTATGATTATTCGTGAGGTTATTGGAAAGGAAGTATTGTAAAATGACCAAGATTGATATATTTTCAGGCTTTTTGGGTGCAGGTAAGACCACACTGATCAAAAAACTGATCAAAGAAGCGTACGCCGGTGAAAAACTGGTGCTGATTGAGAATGAATTCGGCGAGATCGGTATTGACGGCGGTTTTCTGCAGGATGCAGGCGTAGAGATCACCGAAATGAATTCGGGATGCATTTGTTGCAGTTTGGTGGGAGACTTTTCTGAAGCGCTGAAAAAAGTACTCACCGAGTTTGCGCCCGACCGTGTGTTGATCGAGCCTTCGGGTGTCGGCAAACTCAGCGACGTCATCCGTGCGGTGCAAGATGTCCATTCGGCGGATATGGTGCTGAATGCCTTCACGACCGTTGTAGATGCAGGAAAAGCTAAGATGTATATGAAGAATTTCGGCGAGTTCTTCAACGATCAGGTTGCCAATGCCGGTGCGATCGTGTTGAGCCATACTGAAAAATTGAGCGAAGACAAGCTCGAAGCGGTCATTGCGCTGCTGCGTGAACATAATCCCACGGCGGTGATCGTGACCACGCCGTGGAACGAACTCGACGGTAAACAGATACTCGAAGCGACCGAGCGCACCCACACGTTGGAAGCGGAATTGCACCGCTTAGCAGAGGATGCCGATGTTTGTCCGACTTGCGGGCATCACCACCACCACGACCACGATCACGAATGTGAGTGCCACGAACATCACCACCACGACCACGATCACGAGTGCGAGTGCCACGAGCATCACCATCATGACCATGAGCATCACCATCATGACCATGAGCATCACCACCATGACCACGATCACGAATGTGAGTGCCACGAACATCACCACCACGACCACGACCACGAGTGCGAGTGCCACGGGCATCATCACCATCATCATGCGGACGAGGTGTTCCAAAGTTTTGGGCGCGAAACGGCACGCCGCTACACCGCCGAAGAATTGGATGCTATGCTGAAATCGTTGGAAGACGAACACACCTACGGTCACGTTTTGCGTGCGAAGGGTATCGTCGGCGGGGAAAACGGTTGGTTGCATTTCGACTACGTCCCCGGTGAGGCAGACGTACGTGAGGGCGCGGCAGGGGTTATCGGTCGCTTGTGCGTGATCGGTGCCGAACTGAACGAAGCGGCACTCGAAACGTTGTTTGGATTGTAAGAAGGTGAGTAAGATGGAAACACCCGTATATCTGTTTACGGGCTTTTTGGAGTCGGGAAAAACACGATTTATCCAAGGCACGCTTGAGGATAAACGGTTTAACGGCGGAGAGTCCACGCTGCTGTTGTTGTGTGAAGAAGGGGTGGAGGAATACGACCTCTCCCGTATGCCGAACGGCGGAAAAAACATCACGGTGCAAGTGGTGGATGAGGAGGAAGACCTCACGGCAGAGGCGCTTGCGGGTTGGCAAAAAGCATGTAACGCGAAGCGCGTTATGGTGGAATACAACGGCATGTGGATGCTGGATCGGTTGTATAACGCCATGCCGCAGGGGTGGGTGATCTACCAAGAACTCTGTTTTGCCGACGCGACCACCTTTTTGACATATAACGCCAATATGCGCAGTTTGGTGGTGGATAAACTGAACAGTTGCGAATTGATCGCGTTTAACCGTTATCGCGCCGATATGGATAAAATGGCGTTTCATAAGATCGTGCGTGCGACCTCACGCCGTGCGGATATTGCGTACGAGTACGAAAACGGCGACGTGGAATACGACGATATTGAAGACCCCTTGCCGTTTGACGTGAATGCGCCGGTCATTGAGATCGCCGACAACGATTATGCGCTGTGGTACCGTGATTTAAATGAAAATATGGACACGTACGCGGGGAAGACGGTGAAGTTCAAAGGTCTTGTGGCGGTAGAAGGGAAGATGCCGCCCGACAGTTTCGTGATCGGCCGTCACATCATGACCTGCTGCCAGGACGATATTGCGTACGGCGGTCTGATCTGTGATTGGAAGGGTGCCAAAACGCTGAAACAACGGGACTGGGTCATGCTTACCGCACGGCTCACGGTGGAATACCACAAGGCGTATCGCAAGAAAGGACCTGTTTTGAAGGCAATCAAGGTGGAACGCGCCGAAGCACCCGAACAGCAGGTGGCTACGTTCTTTTGATAATTTGCAAGTTTTCGGACATACTGTTACCGACTCTATGAAAGGGCGGTAACGGTATGTCCCTCTTTTTTTCGAAAGACGTGAAAGAAAACACGGCGTTGTTGCGGCAATTGCTTCGTGTTTCGGCAAGTTTTGACATTGTGTTGCGTGACGTAGCGGTAGCGGATCTTGCGGCGGCAATCGTGTTCGTGGACGGGTTCGTGAAGGATGAGACCATGTCCAAAATGTTGCAGTTTTTTGTAAATCTGCAACCCGAAAAGGTAAAAAAACTGAAGACTCCTGAGGATTTTGCTTCTCATTTTGTGCCGTACACGGAGGTGGCGGTATCCGACCAGCCCGATGAGGCGGTAACGGCGGTACTGTCGGGTCAGTTGGCACTGCTGGTGGACGGCTACGACAAGGTAATACTGGTCGACCTGCGTACCTATCCCGTGCGCGGGGTATCCGAGCCCGAATCCGACCGCGTGTTGCGCGGCTCACACGACGGCTTCGTGGAGACCTTGGTGTTCAACACCGCTTTGATACGCCGCCATTTGCGTGATGCGCGGCTGACGATGGAGTATCGTCAGATCGGCAGTGTCTCCAAAACCGACGTGGTGATGTGTTATCTGGACGGTGTGGCACCGTCGAAGCACGTGAAGACCCTGCGTGATAAATTGGAGAAGATCACCATTCCGAGCCTCACGATGGGGCAGGAGAGTCTGGTGGAATGTCTGTTCCGAAAACAGCAGTGGTACAATCCGTTCCCGAAAGTGCGGTATACCGAGCGTCCCGACGCCGCCGCGGCGGCGGTGTCGGAGGGGCGTATTCTGATAATTGTTGACGGTACGCCCGTGGTGATGATACTGCCTTCGGGTATCTTCGACTTCGTGCAGGATACCAACGATTACTATTTCCCGCCGCTCGTGGGGTCGTACCTTCGACTGGTGCGCATTTTGGTGTTCGGTTTCACCATCTTCGTCACCCCCGTTTGGTTTTTGCTCATTACCAATCCCGATTGGATACCGTCGTGGCTCGAATTCATTCGCATCAAAGAACCGAACACCGTCCCCGTTATTATACAGTTGCTGATGGTCGAGGTAATTATCGATGCCATTCGCTTGGCGTCACTAAATACGCCGAGCGCACTGAACAATGCGTTCGGTGTGGTGGGGGCGCTGATCCTCGGCGAATTTGCCGTGACGGCAGGTCTGTTCGTAGCGGAGGTGCTTTTGTATATGGCGGCGGTGGCGGTGGCGACCTTCACACAGCCGAGTTTTGAGTTGGGGTACGCCTTTAAGTTGTCTCGTATGTTGTTTTTGGTGCTGACCGCATTGTTCGGCGTGTGGGGATTTATCGGTGGAATACTGCTCGTATTGCTCGTATTGGCGACCACACAAACGGCACTCGGAACGGGGTATTTGTATCCTGTCGTACCGTTCGATAAGGTGGCGCTTCGCCGCTTATTGGTGCGCCGCATACTGCACCGTAATAACGCACTTCGAAAATGAATGAAAAGTATCCCGCAGACGTACCGTCTGCGGGATTGTTTTGCGTAAAGGTATTGACATTTTTCGCGGTTTCTATTATAGTAGGATAGTATAAGTGCTAACAGCATCTAAGCAAATACATCAGTGATATCCGGCAGCGCCGCAGTCGCCGAAGGTAAGCCTTTGCAGACGACTGTGAAAAACCCTTTGCGGAGGGCGTTGTTCAAAGTATCACGTTCTCCGTGAAAATCGGAGGATCAAAACCGCAAAGGGGGATGCTTCTCATGGAAGACATTATCAAACTGCAAGACATTGCCGTATCGTTCGACGGCGAACCCGTGCTTGAGGGCTTGAACCTCAACATCAAAGACGGTGAATTCGTGACGTTGCTCGGTCCTTCCGGCTGCGGAAAGACCACCACGTTGCGTATCATCGGCGGGTTTGTTACGCCGGACCGCGGTGATGTCTTTTTTCACGGCCGTCGTATCAACGACATTCCGCCGCACAAGCGCGCACTCAACACGGTGTTTCAGCGCTATGCGTTGTTCCCGCATTTGAACGTGTACGAGAACGTGGCGTTCGGCATGCGCGTGCAAAAGAAGAAGAAGGCGGAGATCGATGAAACGGTGCATCGTATGCTTTCTCTGGTCAACCTGAAAGGGTTTGAAAAGCGTGCCGTGTCCACCTTGTCGGGCGGTCAGCAACAACGTGTGGCGATCGCCCGCGCACTCGCGAACAACCCCGGTGTGCTGTTGCTGGACGAGCCGCTTTCCGCACTCGACTTAAAACTGCGCAAGGATATGCAGGTGGAACTGAAGAATATTCAAAAGAGCCTCGGTATCACCTTCGTGTACGTGACCCACGATCAGGAGGAAGCCCTCTCGATGTCCGACACGGTGGTCGTGATGGACGGCGGACGTATTCAGCAGATCGGCTCGCCGCAGGATATCTATAACGAGCCGCAGAATGCGTTTGTCGCGGACTTTATCGGTGAAAGTAACATTCTCGACGGCGTGATGCACGAGGATTATCTGGTGGAATTCTTCGGCCGTAAGTTCAAGTGTTTGGACAGCGGTTTTGCACCGATGGAGCCTGTGGACGTGGTGATTCGTCCTGAGGATATTGACATTGTGGCACCCGAAAAGGGCAATTTGGTCGGTACGGTGACCGAAGTGACCTTTAAAGGCGTGCATTTCGAGACCATCGTCGATTTCAAAGGCTTTAAATGGCTTATACAAACGACCGATTACTACGCGCCCGACAGCGTGATCGGCATCGTGCTCAATCCTGAGGACATTCACATTATGAAGAAATCCGAGTATTCGGGTATGTTCGGTGATTACAGCTCGTATTCCGAGGAGTTTGAAGAATTGGCCGACCCGAATGCCGGTCTTTCGGAAGAGACGGCAGAGGAGGACGACCGATGAAAAGCAAAAGCACTGCCGCTCCCTTCGGGCTGTGGATGCTGTTGTTCACCGTCGTGCCGTTGGCCATGGTACTGTGGTTTGCGTTTACCGATGAAAACGGCGCTTTTACCTTGGCCAATCTGTTCGCTGTGAAGGATTTTATTCCCACCTTCTGGAAATCTATCTGGATGGGAGCAGTATCCACCTTCCTTTGCCTTGTCTTGGCATATCCGCTGGCGTACAGCATTTCCCGTACCTCCGCCCGTGCCCAAACGGTAATGGTGATGCTGGTAATGCTGCCGATGTGGATGAATTTTCTGTTGCGCACCTATGCGTGGATGTCATTGCTCGAGGATAAAGGTCTTATCAATCAGTTGTTGACTGCTATCGGACTTCAACCTGTGCATATGATCAATACCGACGGTGCGGTCATCCTCGGTATGGTGTATAATTTCCTGCCGTACATGGTCATTCCGCTGTATTCGGTGATGATCAAGATCGACAACCGCCTGATCGAAGCGGCGCAAGACCTCGGTTGCAGCGGCGCACACATTTTCCGCCGCGTCGTGTTGCCGTTGTCGAAACCCGGTATCGTTTCGGGTATCACGATGACCTTCGTGCCCGCAGTGAGTACCTTCGTTATCACCAAGTTGCTCGGTGGCGGGAAAGATATGCTCATCGGCGACGTGATCGAACTCTTATTTATGGGCAGCAGTAAGAACTACAACGTCGGTGCCATGCTCTCTCTGTTATTGATGGTGCTGATGGTCGTATGTATGACGGCGATGCGCTTCGTGGACAATCAGGAGGATGAAATGGAGGGACTCATGGTATGAAATGGCTCTCTCGCGTGTATAACGGCATCATCTTTCTGTTTTTGTACCTGCCCATCGTGGTGTTGGTCATCTTCTCGTTTAACGACTCCAAAAACCGCGCCCGTTGGGACGGGTTTACGTTGGATTGGTACAAGGATCTTTTCCAAAACGAGTTGATCCTGGAATCGCTCAAAGTCACCTTGACGGTGGCGGTACTCGCGGCGTTGGTCGCCACCGTCATCGGTACGGCGGCGGCAGTCGGCATTCACGGTATGAATCAGCGGTTAAAGCGCACCTTTTTGTTTGTGAACAATATTCCGATGGTCAGCCCCGAGATCGTCAGCGGTGTGGCGTTGATGCTTATGTTTGTGTTTATCTATCGGGCAACGGGTCTCTTACGTCCCGGTTTTGCCACTCTGCTGATTGCACATATCACGTTTTGTATACCGTACGTGGTGTTGCAGGTAATGCCGAAATTGCGGCAGATGAACCGCCATATGTATGAGGCGGCGCTGGATCTCGGCTGTTCACCCGTGAGTGCGTTCGTGCGCGTGGTGATGCCTGAGATCATGCCCGGCGTCGTGACGGGTGCTTTGATGGCGTTCACCATTTCACTGGACGATTTCGTTATCAGTTATTTTAACTCGGGTTCCACGGCACAGACCTTGTCGGTCACCATCTATTCGATGACCAAAAAACCCATCACACCCGAAATCAACGCGCTTTCTACCTTGATGTTCGGAGCGGTGTTACTTCTGCTTTTGCTTGTAAATCTCGGACAGATTCGCGACGGTGCGCAAAAAGCCAAAAGCGCGCGTCGATAAGAAAGGACGGCTACGCCATTGAAGAAACTGGCAATTTTTCTCGTTGCGGCACTGTTGTTGCCGTTTGCCCTGTGCGGGTGCGCCAATAAAGCAGAAAACACCTTGAACGTCTTCAACTGGGGCGAATACATTGACGACGAGATACTGGACGTCAATCGCGCTTTTGAGGAAGCGACGGGTATTAAGGTGAATTACAAGACGTTTGATTCCAATGAGTCGATGTATACCCTCATCAGCACGGGCGCGGCGGATTACGATGTGATCTTTCCGTCGGACTATATGGTCGGCAAAATGATCGACGAGGGCTTGCTTGCCGAATTGAATTTCGACAACATCCCGAACTATCAGTATATCGACGAGAAGTACCGCAATATGTTGTACGATCCCGAAAATCGCTATTCCGTGCCGTATATGTGGGGGACGGTCGGCATTTTCTACAACACGAAATACGTGTCGCGCGAAGAGGTGGAATCGCAGGGTTGGGGGATCCTTTGGAATAAGAAATACAAGGATAAGATCTATATGTTCGACAACCCGCGCGATGCCTTTGCGGTGGCGGAAGCGTATCTCGGTTATTCGCTGAACACCACAAACGAAGGGGAGATCCGCGCGGCGTACGATAAGTTGATCGAGCAAAAGGACCTGTTGCAAGGATACTATATGGATCAGATCTTCCAGAAGATGATCAACGAGGAAGGCTGGATCGCCCCGTATTACGCGGGTGACGGCAGTGTGATGATGGATCCCGAAGAAGGGAACACCGACATTGCGTTTTACGCACCGCCCGGCACGAATATGTTTGTGGATGCGATGTGTGTGCTGAAATCATCGGATATGAAGGCCGAGGCGGAAGCGTACATCAACTTCCTTTGCAGTACCGATGCGGCGTTGGCGAATACGGAATACATCGGTTACTCCACGCCGCACACCGAAGCGCATAAGAAGTTGGACCCCGAATGGGCGAGCGATCCGATGTATTATCCCGACGCGGATTTTTTGAAGACGACGGAAGTGTTTCTGACCTTGCCCGATAAAACGAACAAGTTGATGAACGAATTGTGGATCAAACTGAAGATCCATTAAGAGGTGTTGTGTTATGAGCAAATTGCCTTTGTGGGAGACCGTTCCGGGATTTTGTGAAGAAACACCCGCCATCCTTCCGTACGTTCCCGCGGAAAAGACGAGCGATGCCGCCGTGGTGATCTTTCCCGGCGGCGGTTACAGCGGCCGTGCCGCCGATCACGAAGGCGATCAGTATGCACGGTTGTTTAACGCGGCAGGTGTTACGGCGTTCGTGGTGGAATACCGCGTGTCTCCGCACCGTTTTCCGTCGCCGATGTTAGACGGACGCCGTGCGGTGCGTTTCGTGCGTGCGCATGCGGCGGAATACGGTATTGCAACCGATAAAATTGCTGTGATGGGCTCGTCTGCAGGCGGGCACTTGGCGGCGACGGTAGCGACCTATCCGGGGAACGAGCCGCGCGAGGTGCTCGATGCGATCGACCGCGAAGACGGTGTACCCAACGCGCAAATTCTCTGTTATCCCGTAATTTGTGCGCCCGCGGGTGACGGTATTGCCCACGAAGGCAGTTACCGCAACCTGTTGGGAGAGCCGCCGTGCGTTTCGGCAGAATCGGTCGATCCCGCGAAAAACGTGACCGCGAACACCCCGCCCGCCTTTATTTGGCACACGGCGGATGACGACGTGGTGAACGTCATTAACAGCTACACCTACGCTACGGCACTGCGCCGCCACAACGTGCCGCTCGAAATGCATATCTACCCACACGGTCGCCACGGATTAGGTCTCGGTGCGGACGAGCCGTACGTGCGCCCGTGGGCAGAGAACCTGATTCGCTGGCTTGGTTGGCTTGATTGGTTGTGATATGAAAAAAAGACACGGTGGAAACCGTGTCTTTTTTTGCTTATTTAACGACCGATCGTATCGCATGGGCGAGAGCCGAGGCGTCGGCATACCCGCACAACTCAGCGGCTTGCATTTGGGTATGCGTGCCGCTTCGTAACAGTGAGAGTGCAATGTTTACCCGATGGCTTTTGATGTATTGATACGGTGTAGCATTGGTGTATCGTTTAAATTTGCGGATGAAGACGTTAGTCTCCAGATGATATCGCGCTGCCAGATCTTTAACGGTGATCTTCTCCGCATAGTGCTTGTGGATATATTCCACGGCGTCTTCAACGTCGCGGTCGGTGATGGCGGAAAGCCCGAATTCGTCCTGCGCAAGGGTTAACAACCCCTCCAAATAGTGGGCGGTCAGTGTGCGGTGATGATCGTCACTTTGAAAAAACGGATGTTGTTCTGCAAGCAACTTCGGCACAGAAAACGCGGCGGACAGCAACGGATGTTCTTCAAGTGAAATCGCCAACACCTCGTTGTGATACACGGCAGGGGATACGATAAAATCAAAATAGGTGTGATCGACGCGGGTGGATTCATCGGTGTGCAGACGAAACTCCAAATTTTGCGGGAATACGTACAGAATATGCGGCCGCAACGTCAACTTTCGCCCGTTTACGTGATACAAAACCGTACCGCTGTGAAGATAGTACAAACGGCACACACCGCCGCGCGGGGCAATGTACCAGTCGCGCCCCATGGTCTGTCTGCCGTAGGTCAAAAACGATATCTGTCGCATACTCTCCTCCAAAGCAATATTTCTGACAACGAGTATACCAAAAACACCGCAATAAGTCAACAAAAGAAATAGGATAAGGTCGATTTTAAACAATAAACGGATGAGTTTTAGCATTGTGTATTTATAAAGAATACGATACTATGAAGGTGCGATCAGCAAAGGAGGCAGTAAACTATGGATAACAAACAGTGGTTTAAAGAAGCGGGATTCGGTATGATGATCCATTTCGGTCTGTATTCGTTGCTTGGCGGCGAATGGAAGGGCGAATGTATGGAGCCGATCGCCGAATGGGCACAGTCGTATTTCCGCATTCCCAATAAAGAATATCACGAATTGGCAAGAGCGTTTAATCCCATCTACTTCAATGCGGAAGAATGGGTGAAGATCGCAAAAGAAGCAGGGATGAAATACTTCGTTATGACTTCGAAGCATCACGAAGGCTTTGCACTGTTTAAGTCGCAAGCCGATCCCTTTAACGTGGTGGATGCCACGCCGTTCGGGCGGGATATCATTGCGGAATTGGCAGAAGCGTGTCATAAACACGATATGAAGTTCGGTCTGTACTATTCGCAGGCGATCGACTGGGCGCATCCCGATGCTATTTGCTACGACGGTAACAAAAACCTCGACATTATGTCGTGGGGTAACGACTGGGATTTCCCCGATGCGTCGGCAAAGGATTATCGCCGTTGCTTTGAAGAAAAGATTCGCCCGCAGGTGAAAGAAATCCTCACAAATTACGGCGATCTGTGCCTGATCTGGTTCGATTGTCCGGCGGGCCTTCCTGAAGAATATAGTCGCGAGCTCTACGATATGGTGAAGGAGTACCAGCCGAACTGTCTTATCAACTCGCGTATCGGTGTTGGTAAGTGCGATTACGGTTCGGCAGGGGATAACGAGATTCCCGAGGACGACAAGGGTAGCATGCTGTTTGAAACCCCCGCCACGCTGAACGATACATGGGGTTTCAAGCCCGCCGACCAGAACTGGAAATCGGCGGATGAAGTGCTTCGTTTGAAGGATCATTTGAACAGCCGCGGTATCAACTATCTGTTGAACGTCGGTCCCGATGCGCTCGGCCGTTTTCCTGCAAAGGCAGTGGAGATCCTGCGCGAAGTCGGTCGCCGCAGTAAATGATAAAGTACCGGTTGAGTAGATAAATACATCCGTCTTTCGCGGCTGTGAGAGGCGGATGTATTTATGTTGCTTATTCCGTGTTAATGTGATATACTGTACACAAGGTGGTGATGTTATGCGAGCAAAACGGTATTGCTTACTTGCAATACTTATGGTATGTACGACTTTGCTGTTCAGTTCTTGCAAAGAACGTACGGATATTGCAGATTATCAGTATATGTATGACGGTATTGTAGAGGATTGGAACAAGTTGACTACCGCCGATATGAAGGAGACTTCTTTGTTGGGGTTCGGTGAGTATAGGTATAACTCCGAATTGATACTTTTTCCACGCGAAACACCCTCTACTCTTAAAGAATTTTATTTTCATTGGACTCCCGGTATCGACGTGGATGGCTATGCCATATATTTTACATGCAGTTTAAGCGAGGAGAAATACGCCGACTTTTCGCAAGGGATACAAGAATTTACGATTCAAAACGGCAACACGACAACGGCGTTATTGTATGACGATACACACTTTGCATTGCCGACCTATATTTTGCAGTGGAGTGAGGTTGGCGAAAAGTGGGAAGTGTTGGAATACATTATGCTGGATGAAAATAATCATACTGCTGTATTCGTGTATACAATGCGCGAACTTGGGTACATTGAATCCCATTCCGATTATTGCGTTACTCCGTCACAGATGACCTTCCTTGATGAGAATTTCTCAATATACGACGGTTTTGAAAACAGCGTTTTTGATCTTTCTTTTTTAGAAAGTTTAAATTAAAAAAGCAGCAAGCAAAATGCTTGCTGCTTTTTGTCGCTTATTCGCCGAAGCGTTCGGGGGATTTCATCATATTGGGAGCAGTGATAAGTCCTGCCGCACCGCAGAAACCGCAATTTGCCACTGAGGCATCTTCCACTTGAACGGTGGGGCTGTACTGCAGGAAACCGGTGAGATTCAGTTTGGCATTCTCGCCCAAACGGGAAAGTTGCACTTCATCCACATACGTGTTGCCCATCGTCACGCCGCAACCCGAGTTGATGTTGGTCACGTTCATGGTGCCGCCATCCACCCAGAAGATCACGTGCGGTTGCGTCCAAGGCTCGATATTCGCCACGTCCAGCACGCCCTTAAAGGTGTCGCGGGTGCGAATAGCGGCAATCTCGGTCACAGGGGTGAAGGTGTAATTTTTGTACGCAAACGGCGTCATCTGCGTGTTCAGCATCACAATATACTTGCCGCCGTGCACGTCCACGGGTTGGGTGACGTAGTCTGCCGCAAAGCCGATGGTGACGGCGGTGGTGTCGTCACCCGCAATCTTCAGTGCTTTGGCACTGCCGTAGGTGAAGCAACCGAATACCATTTCGTCTTGCACGTTATCCAACACGAAGGTGTAGCACTCGTGCTGCAAATGCTCGAAGAAGTGCATCGCGACCATGCCGCGGAAATTCAGATCCTGCGGCCAGCCGTAACCGCGCATCAGCGGTTGCAGGTTGAACTGAGCGTCGCGAATGATGCCGTCACGGCTGTTCATTACCACCGCACCGCGGTTCATATACAGACCCGACAGACCGTCGATGTAGTGGCGGTCGCAACCGTCGAACAGCACACCGTTATAGGTGTTAAACGACGACACGTTGATGGCGTATACGTCGGGGGCATCCTTCGCGTAAATGTTGTAGTCGAAGGGAATCAGTTTGCCCGTTTCGTCCGCGTTTTTGGCGGTCTGGGTGGGGTTACAGAAGGTAACGGCGCGAATACCCGCACGGGCGGACAACTCAAAAGCGTGACCGTAGAACACTACGTCGATGACGCTGCCGATGTTGTACGGCAACTGCGCGAAGTTTGCCGCGCCGCACACTTCGGTGTCGGCGGGAACGTACACCGTGTTCTGAAGCAGATAGTGACCCGTCGGCAGGAAGAGGGTGCCACCCGTTTCACCGACTTTTTCAAGACACGCGTTCAAAGCGGCGGACGCATCGGTCTTACCCGTCATATCGAGCGTAACGCCCAGTTCGGCCGCCAGCGTATCGGCGGCAAAGGCATTGCGGCAGGTGGGCGCTTTGGTCAGCATCTTCGCCTGTGCCGTCTGCTTTTCGTTCAAGCGATAGGACACCACGTTTGGCACCGTGTCGGCAGTGAGTTGGTAAACGACCTCTTCACCGCTTGCGATAATGTTGTTTTCGGACAATCCGACGTTGCCTGCCAAATTCGCGGCGGCTTTGCCTTCCAGTACGATCTTGATATCCTCCGCGTTTTCAAAACGGCTGTTCATCACGATCATCATGCCGACGTTGCTGTAGATACGTCCGCCCTTGACGGTAGAATCCACCAACGTCAGTTTTGAGGCATTATGCACCGAAATGGCTTCGGTCTTAGCGTCGATCTCCACGTCCTGGAAAGTGACGGCGGTATAGGTGCCGCCTTCGGGAATGTACAGACCGTACTCGCAATTTTCGATGCGGGAGAAGGTGATCTCCTGCCCGTTGCCGTGGGTGAAGGGTGCATAGATCGCGTGATAGCAGTTCTTGATCGTGATGTTGTAATTTTGTCCGTAACAACCGCCCGCATCCATTACGAAACCGTTGTGATAGCCGTCGATGCAGGTGTCGGTGCAATACGACCAGTCGGTGCGATACAAATAAATGCCCGTCGCGTTTTCATAAAGATACGTACGCAGTGCCGCTTCGTCACCGTTGAATTTGCCCGAATTCACCCAGTAATCGGGGGCAAAGTAGGTCTCCTCAATACGCATGATATCGGTAACCATCGGTACGCGGATACCGATAGAAAGCGGCGTGCCGTACACGTTGTGGATGTTCGGGGAATCGCAATCCCGCGGTGCCACGCCGATCCACGGATTGATGAGGGTGATCTCTTTTACGATCGACCACCACGACGGGCGCAGTGCGGGAGGGTAGGGGATGGGATCGCTGACCGACTGATTGGGATACCACACGGCAATGCCGCGCACTTCGGTGCTTTGATTCAACACGATAAACGGTGTGTTGAATTCCTCCGACAGAGCCTCACCGTAATAGGCGAGGATCGTTCCTTCCACGGGCGATTTACCGTCGGGGATCTGCCAGTCGCCGAGGATCGTCGTGCCGATGGGCAACTCGATGGGCGAATAGCACGCGTATTCACCGGCGGGGATATACAGCGCACCGCCGCCGATCTCGCCCAGTTTATTCAGCAACGCCTGGATAATAGGGGAGCAGTCCGTTGTGTCCGTCGATACGAAATCGGTCAACGTATACCCCGCAAACAAGTGTTCCGCACGCTGAAAGCGCGGATCACACGGTGCGATGGCTTTCCACACGGGATTCGGAATGTTCTGCATTGTAATTCATCCTTTCGCTGTGACTTTGCTACAGTATAGCATCGTAAAAGAATGGAAGTAAATGTTAAAAGTCAAGATTAAATTTGTCTTTTATCATTTTCCTTCATACGTTACGACCGCATCGACGTCGTACCCCTTCAGCGTATCGCGACCGTTCAAGCCTGCAAGTTCCATCAAGAACAGGATCTTGACCACTTCGCCGCCGAGTTCTTCAATCAACTCGGCACACGCTTTTACCGTACCGCCCGTTGCGATCAGATCGTCGATCAACACCACCCGCTGTCCGGGTTTAATGGCATCTTTGTGCATCTCGATCGTTGCGGTGCCGTACTCGAGTGCATATTCCTTAGACACGGTCTCACGCGGGAGTTTGCCTTTTTTGCGGATCGGCACGAACGGTTTGCCGAGATTGTACGCAAGCGGTGCGCCGAAAATAAATCCGCGGGATTCCGCACCCGCGATCACGTCGAATTCCACACCGTCCAAACGTTTTTGCATCTCTTCGATCGCCAGATGAAACCCGTCGGCATCTTGAAGTACCGAGGTGATATCCCGAAACATGATGCCTTCTTCGGGGAAATCGGGGATCGTTATTACGTAATCTTTTACCGTTTTCATAGTCATCATCTCCTACTACTAACTTTAACAAGAATCGTCATGAAAGTAAAGAGTTTTTTGCATAAATCTTGACCGAAAAATGCATTCGTGCTATAATTCGTTACATAAATAACGAAGGAGATCGCGGTATGCAAACAGATATAAAAGATATAGAGTTGTTTTTGTTTGATATGGATGGCACGCTGTATCTCGGCAATCAGCTGTTTTCGTTCACAAAAGTGTTGCTTCGGACCATTCGCGAAAAAGGTAAACGGTATTTGTTTATGACCAACAACTCCGCCCGCAGTGTGGTGGATTATGTGGCGAAACTGGAGCGGCTCGGTATCGCCGCCACGCCCGACGATTTTATCACCTCGTCTCAGGCGACGATATGGTATTTGCAGCGGCATCACGCGAAGGCTGTTTTGTACGTTTGCGGCACGGAATCGCTCAAAGCCGAACTGCGGGGTGCCGGTTTTGCCGTCACGGACGATACCGAAGCCGCGACCTGCATCGTGATCGGTAACGACACCGAATTGACCTTCAAAAAACTCGACGATATCTCGCGCATGCTGTGTACGCGTGAGATGCCGTACATTGCCACCAACCCCGATTGGGTGTGTCCTACGGAGTATGGTAGCGTCCCCGATTGCGGCAGTTTTTGCGAAATGCTGTACCGCGCGACGGGAAAACGTCCGATCTTCATCGGCAAGCCCGAAGCGCTGATGCCGGAACTTGCGATGGAACGGCTGGGCGTTCCCAAAGAGCGCACCGCCGTGGTGGGTGACCGCATTTACACTGATATTAAAAGCGGTATCAACGCGGGCACGGTCAGCATTTTAGTTATGAGCGGTGAGACGACCGAGGAGATCTTAGAGGCATCCGCAGACAAACCCGATCTTGTGCTTCAAGACGGCAGTGAGATCGTAAACGCATTATTGGAGTGATACTATGGAGAAACAACGCAGAAAAAAGGGGCTGTTAAAGCGCTTTTTACCATATTATAAAAAATATCGCTGGGTGCTGTTGCTGGACCTCTTGTGTGCGGCACTCACCACCGTGTGCGAGATCGTTCTGCCGCTGATCGTGCGGCAGATCACAGGTTTGGCAACCGACAATTTAGCGGGACTTACCGTGTCGCTGATCGTGCGGTGTACGGTGCTGTACGTGGTGTTGCGTATCATGGATACCGCGGCGAACTATTATATGGCGACCGTCGGTCACATTATGGGTACGAAGATCGAAACGGATATGCGTCACGATTTCTTTGCCCATCTGCAGAAACTGTCTTTTTCTTACTACGACAACGCGAAGGTCGGCACCTTAATGTCGCGTATCACCAACGATCTGTTTGACGTGACCGAGTTTGCTCATCACTGTCCCGAAGAGTTCTTTATTGCGGGAATTAAGATCATCTGCTCGTTTACCATTCTGTGTACCATGAGCATTCCGCTGACCTTGATCGTATTTTCGGTCATTCCCGTGATGATCTTCGTGCTGTCCTTCTTCAGCAAACGGATGAAACATCAGTTCCGCGAATCCCGCAAAGAGATCGGTGAACTGAACTCGCAGGTTGAGGACAGTCTGCTTGGCGTACGGGTGGTCAAATCCTTTGCACAGGAAGATTGTGAACAGCAAAAATTCGACAACGGCAATCATCGCTTTTTGCGTGTGAAATCCCGTATGTATCATACGATGGGCGCCTTTCAGTCTTGCACCCGTTTGTTTGACGGCGTGATGTACATACTGGTCGTGGCGGCAGGCGCGGTGTTTTTGATGAACCGTGCGATCACGGCGGCAGATTACGTGGCGTATTTGATGTTCGTGACCACGCTCATCACGTCGGTGCGCCGTATCGTGGAGTTTACCGAACAGTTCCAACGCGGTATGACGGGCATCGAACGCTTCGGCGAGATCTTGGATATTGAACCCGAAATTCAGGACGCTCCCGACGCAATAACGCTGACCGACGTGAAGGGAGATATCACCTTCTCTTCCGTGTCGTTCCACTATACGGAGGATACGCCGAACGTCATTGAAGGGCTGAACTTGCAAGTCAAAGCAGGGGAGAGCGTGGCGCTCGTCGGCCCGTCGGGCGGCGGTAAAACCACCCTTTGCTCATTAATACCGCGATTTTACGACGTCAGTGGCGGTAAGATCTTGCTGGACGGGCAGGACATCACCCGTGTGACCACTCGTTCACTGCGTGAAAATATCGGTACGGTGGCGCAGGACGTCTATCTCTTTTCGGGCAGTGTGCGAGAGAATATCGCCTACGGTAAAAACGATGCGACCGACGAAGAAATCGTCGAAGCCGCAAAACTGGCAGGCGCCCACGAGTTTATTGAGCAGTTGCCCGATGGGTACGATACCTACGTGGGTGAGCGCGGTGTGAAACTGTCGGGCGGTCAGAAACAACGCATTTCCATTGCGCGTGTATTTTTGAAGAATCCGCCCGTGCTGATCCTCGACGAAGCAACCAGTGCGTTGGATAACGAAAGCGAGCGACTGGTACAACAGTCGCTTGAACGTCTGGCGAAAGGGCGTACCACCTTTACCATTGCCCACCGCTTGACCACCATCCGCAATGCCGACCGTATTCTGGTGCTGACTGAAAACGGTATCGAGGAATCGGGAACGCACCGCGAATTGCTCGAAAAGGGCGGTCTGTACAGCGAACTTTATAAACTGTATTCTGCCGATTAAAAAGGAAGCCTTCCCCTCGGGGGAAGGCTTCCTTTTGGCTTTAGGTATTCAACATGCGGGACATCAAGCGATATCCTACTTCTTCGTGGATACCGGTGCTGCGTGCCTCGGCTTCGGTAAAGCGGGTGACACCGCTTGCCTTCTCGGCGTTACTGCGATACAGCAAGTACGGCACGGGATCGGCGGTGTGGGTACGAATGGTGAGCGGCGTGGGGTGGTCGGGAAGGATCAGTACGGTATGATCGCCCATGTCTTTCAACGCTTCAAGCAACGGTGCCAACACACGGCGGTCGATATCTTCGATCGCTTTCACTTTGTTTTGCGCCTCGCCGCGGTGACCGCACTCGTCGGGTCCTTCCAAGTGGATGTATACGAGGTCTTGGCCGCTCTTCAATTCGTTTACGGCGGCGGCAAGTTTTCCTTCGTAATTGGTGTCGATATATCCCGTGGCACCTTCCACATCACACACGCGCATCTCGGCAATACGGGCGATACCTTTCAGCAGATCGACCGCCGAGATCATCGAACCTTTCACGCCGAAACGGGCGGTGAAGTTCTGCAAACTGGGGCGATGTCCCTGACCCCACAGCCAAATGGCGTTGGCGGGGTTTTCCCCTTTTGCCACGCGTGCGGCGTTCGTGGGATGATCCTTCAAGATCTCCACACTGCGTTCCATCAGTCGGAGCAGAGGGGCGGCGTCGGGGTGAGAGGGGATATAGTCGCCGATCACACGGCCGGTAATGTCGTGCGGCGGGGTGATCTTGCCGAGTGCGGTCTTACCGCCGTGCCATACGAGACAGTGACGGTACGCCGTACCGGTGTAAAAATCAAATTCGCCGCCGCCGAGCGCTTCTTGCAAGGTGCGGATAATGGTGTCTGCTTCGTCGGTCGCAATATCACCCGCGCAATAATCCAGAATCGTTTTTTCGGCATATACGTCGTCGTCCGACAGAGTGACTAAGTTGCATCGCAACGCCACGTCGTCGTCTTTGAGATCGATACCGATGTTGGCGGCTTCGAGCGGCGAGCGACCGGTGTAGCATTCTTTCGTATCGTATCCCAACACGGCCAGATTGGCCACATCACTGCCGGGGGAGAGCCCCTCGGGTACGGTGCGCAGAGTGCCGACTTCTGCCTTTTGCGCCAAAGCGTCCATAGTCGGTTTCGAAGCGGCTTCGGCAGGCGTTTGACCGTTCAATCCGTCAAACGGCACGTCTGCCATACCGTCGCATAACAAAATAACGTACTTCATAAAAGTTCGCCTTCCTTTCAACTGATTCCATTATACTCAAGAAATAAAAAAAGGGAAGAGGTTTCTGAGATTTTTTTGAAATGCAGTTGATTTTTCCTTTGAAATGCGGTATACTGTCTTCATAATGATAATAATGGGGTATTTTGGTGGTCATGAGATCATCAAGGCGCCTTTTACGAAAGTGAGGAACCGTATTATGAATTCGTTAATGACCGCCGCGATCCTGATAGTGGTCGTTTTTTCTGCATTGCTGTTGCTGTCATTGGTGATCGGTTTATTCGGCAAGTTTGGCACGCGGGAAAAAGCACCTGCCGCAGCGCGCCCCGTTCCCGTTCCGACAAAACCCGCTGTAGCGCCGAGGACGGTTTCTTCCGTGTTCACAGGTGAGGATGACGATGAGATCGCAGCGGTGATCGCGGCGGCGGTGGCAATGATGGCACCTGCCGGTGTGACCTACCGTGTGCGGCGTATCACACCGGCAGGCGGGCGCAGCCGTTCGGAATGGGCGGCGGCGGCTGTTCGTCAGAATACGATGCCGTTTTAAAGAGAGGGGCGAGATCGAATGGGTGCATTAGGACAAGCAATCGTGCAATTGTGGAATGAATCCGGCTTTGCACAATTGATGAATTTTGAGGGTGGCGGCTGGAAGAATCTCATTATGATTCTGGTGTCGTTTGTACTTATTTACTTGGCGATCAAAAAAGAGTTTGAGCCGATGCTGCTGCTTCCGATCGCCTTCGGTATGTTACTGTGTAACTTGCCGCTGGGCGGTATTATGGATCCGCAACAGAACTCCTTGGTGGCTATGACGGCGGAAGAGGTCAAACTCTACGGCGAAGGCATTATGGCGCAAAGTTACCCCGTCTTTGAAGCGGCAGACGGTACGCTGTATTGGCAGCATTTTGAACAGGGCGGTCTGATGTGGTACTTATACCAAGGCGTGAAATTCGGTATTTATCCGCCGCTGATCTTCCTCGGTATCGGTTGTATGACCGACTTCGGTCCGCTGATCTCCAATCCCAAAAGTTTGCTTCTCGGTGCGGCGGCACAGTTTGGCATTGCGATGACCTTTGTCGGTGCGCGTGCGCTCGATACGCTGGGCATTCCTGCGTTGGCATTCAATGAGCAGGAAGCCGCTTCCATCGCCATCATCGGCGGTGCGGACGGCCCGACCGCCATCTTCTTAACTTCGCAGTTGGCACCGCATCTGCTTGGTGCCATCGCAGTGGCGGCATACTCGTATATGGCGTTGGTGCCGATCATTCAGCCTCCCATTATGAAACTGCTCACCACGAAAAACGAGCGTGCGATCAAAATGGATCAGTTGAAGCCGGTTACCAAGAATCAGAAGATCTTGTTCCCGATCGTTGTTACCTTACTGTGCGTGCTGCTCCTGCCTTCGGCGGCTCCGCTGATCGGTATGCTGATGCTCGGTAATCTGTTTAAAGAATCCGGCGTGGTTGAGCGTTTGTCCAAGACGGCACAGAACGATCTGATGAACATCATCACCATCTTCCTCGGTGTGACGGTCGGTGCGACCGCGAATGCGGACACCTTCCTGCAACCGAAGACGTTGCTTATCATCTGCCTCGGTCTGATCGCGTTCAGCTTCGGTACGGCAGGCGGCGTGTTGTTTGCAAAATTGATGAACGTGTTCAGCAAGAAGAAGATCAATCCGCTGATCGGCTCTGCGGGTGTTTCCGCCGTTCCGATGGCGGCGCGTGTGTCGCAAAAGGTCGGTCAGCAGGAGAATCCCGACAACTTCCTGCTGATGCACGCCATGGGTCCGAACGTGGCGGGTGTTATCGGCTCGGCGGTGGCTGCCGGCGTTCTCTTGTCGTTGTTCGGCTAATATGTGTATGAAAAGCAGAGCGGGAAACTGCTCTGCTTTTTTATGAAAGGATACAGTATGAACGAATTTATTACTCTGCGCCGTCGGTTGATGGAGCGCACCTTTGCCCGTATGAACAGCGAACAGCGACGGGCGGTCTTCCATGTAAACGGACCGTTACTGATACTGGCGGGCGCAGGAAGCGGAAAAACGACAGTATTGGTCAACCGCGTTGCGAATTTGATCCGCTTCGGTAACGCCTATGCTTCCGAAACGGTACCTGCCAACGTAACGGCGGAGGAGATGGCGGCGTTGCGTGCAGCGGCAGACGGTACCGCCGAAGCGGACGAGCGTATATATCGTCTGTGTGCGGTGGATCCGTGTCCTGCGTGGAAGATTCTCGCCATTACCTTCACCAACAAAGCCGCCGGTGAGCTGAAGGAGCGTTTGTCCCGTATGCTCGGCGGTGTGGGCGCCGACGTGTGGGCCAGCACCTTCCATTCGTTCTGTGCGCGTGTGTTGCGGCAGGATGGTGAATCGCTCGGCTATTCTTCGCACTTTACCATCTATGATACCGACGATAGCCGTCGCTTGATGAAAGAGTGTATGAAGTCGCTGAATATCGACGAGAAAACACTGGGTCATAAGGCGATATTAAATGAGATCAGCCGTGCCAAGGACAGTTTGCGCGGGCCTGCGCAATATGAAGCCGAAGCAGGGGCGGATTTTCGTTTAAAAACGGTCGCCCGTTGCTATACGATGTATCAACGCCGTCTTCTCGAAGCGGATGCGATGGATTTTGACGATCTGCTGTTTAAAACGGTGGAACTGTTACAGACGAATGCGGCGGTATGCGAGCGCTGGCAACAGCGATTTCGCTACATAATGGTGGACGAGTATCAGGACACCAGCTACGCGCAATATTGTCTTGTGAGCCTTCTGGCAGAGAAAAACCGCAACCTCTGCGTCGTGGGCGACGATGACCAGAGTATCTATAAATTCCGCGGCGCGACCATTGAAAACATCTTAAATTTTGAAGAACACTTCAAAGGGTGTACCACCATTCGGTTGGAGCAGAATTACCGCTCCACGGGCACGGTGCTGGACGCCGCCAACGCGGTCATTTCGCTGAACCGCGGACGTAAGGGAAAAACTTTGTGGACCGAAAACCCGCAAGGGGAGAAGATCAACCTGGAAGTGTTGGATAACGAAGACGAGGAAGCGCGTTTCGTGGCAGATACCGTTTTGAGCGGTGTGGCAAAAGGGCGAAAATACAGCGATTTTGCCGTATTGTACCGTGCCAATGCACAATCCAACGCCATTGAACGTGCGATGGTCAAAAGCGGCGTGCCGTACCGCATCTTCGGCGGTCACCGTTTCTTTGATACCAAAGAAGTGCGGGATGCGGTGGCGTATCTGCGCGTTATCAACAATCCCGACGACAGCGTGAGTTTGCGGCGCATCATCAATGAGCCGAAACGCGGCATCGGGGACACCACGATGGATACCGCCGCCGCCCTTGCCGAAGCGCAGGGGATCAGTCTCTACCGTGTGTTGGAAGAGGTGGAGAATTACGCAGCACTCAGCCGTGCCGCTTCGCGTATTCGCGAGTTTATCAGCATGATGGAGTCGTTGCGCGACCGTACGGAAGAGGGGGATATTGCCCTGCATCTTTTGTACCAGGAAATGCTGCAAAAAACGGGATACCGTGCCATGTGGGAGTTGGCAGGCGAAGCAGAAGTCGGACGCGTGGAGAATCTGAAAGAATTGGAATCCTCCATCTTGGAGTACGAGAAGACCAACGAGGAGAACGCCTCGCTTTCGGGGTTTTTGGAAGAAGCGGCGTTAATGACCGATGTGGATAACTACGACGCCAACGCCGACACCGTCGTGATGATGACGATGCACGCGGCAAAAGGTTTGGAATTTCCTGTGGTATTCCTGCCCGGCATGGAAGACGGTGTTTTCCCGGGAAATGCTTCCATTTTTAACGAGGAAGAGATGGAAGAAGAACGCCGTCTATGCTACGTTGCCATCACGCGTGCCGAGAAAAAACTGTATTTGACCCGTGCGCGCAGCCGTATGCTGTACGGCTCCACCAACCACAACCGCGAATCGCGCTTTATTATGGCGATTCCCGGACATTTGGTCGAGGAACACGAGGCAACGAGCACCTATTCTCGTCCGCAAAGCGGCAGAACTTGGGGGACTCCCACCGTCACCCGTACGAGTGTAACGGAATCGTCTTCGTTTGGCACTCCCAAAAGCAGCGGATATTCGTATTCGTCGTCATACGGCAGTTACGCACCGAAGAAACCGACGGCGAACAGCGGTTCGAAGGAAAACTGGCAGGTGGGGGATACAGTGCAACATAAAGTGTTTGGCAAAGGCGTGATCGAAGTTTCTTCGCCGATGGGTAACGACACCTTGCTGACCGTTCGTTTTGAAAAGGTCGGCGTAAAGAAGATTATGGCAAATTTTGCGAAATTGGAACGTATATAAACCGTAACCGAACGAAATCCCCTTGCATAGGATGGAGTGAAGCGCGGCGCAATATGAGCGTACAGCCGCTTTAATCCATAATTACAGGGGGATTTTATTATGCCCGAAAGAGGTTACCATCGCGACGGCACGATGAACTGCAAAGAGGCGGTTTGCGTGGACGCGGGGCGTGTCTACGATTCCTGCGCCGACAAAGACTGTGCCGAGGATATGCAGGTCTATTTTACCGACCGTGACCGTATGTTGATCGACCATGCAACCGGTATTCGCACCAAAGGCGCGGAGGTACTTACCACCTGCATTGACGTGGAAGCCCTGCCGTTTAACCGTGGGTACTATTCGTGTGATCTGACCTTCTATTTCGAGATCACGCTGGAAGTGTACTCGGGCCACGGTGTGCCGACCAACACCGTGTGCGGAATTGCCACCTTCAGTAAAAAGGTGATTTTGTACGGCGGCGAAGGCGGCGTCAAGGTGTTCCGCAGTGAATTCTGCCCGGAAGCACACGACCGTCAGGAAATGCCCACGCGCAATATGCCGCGTTGCACCGTGCAGGTCGCGGAGCCCGTGATCTTGGGCGCACAACTGGTGGAAGCGTGCGATAAACGTTGCTCTTGCGGTTGCGGCTGCTGTGCCATCCCCGAGAGTATCCAGCATCGCTTCGGTGGCTGTTTTGTGGATTGTCGCGAAGGCAAGACGGTGTTGGTCACGCTCGGCGTGTTTACCATCGTGCAGTTGATCCGTAACGTACAAATGCTGATGCCGGTGTACGATTTCTGTATGCCGTCTAAAGAATGCGCACCGAGCAGTGAGAATCCGTGCGAACTGTTCCGCAAGATGTCCTTTCCCGTGGATGAATTCTTTCCGCCGAAAGCGGAGTCGGGCGAATGCGGTTGCTGTTAAAACAGAATAGGGAAGAGGGTGCCAGCGGCACCCTCTTTTTTTGCTTTTTGTTACTTGCCGCAGCAACCGCCGTTGCACTCGAACGTTTCGCACGCCGTTTGGTCGGCTTTGTGCGCCGACGAGCCCGCTACGCGCACCGCGTCCGCAACACATTGACATTCCTTGTTGTACACACATTTGGTTGCTTCGCAACGAATCGGCATCTGCTTGTTCACATGGCTGAAATCCATTGCGTTCGTCGCGTTACCTTCAATCGGACGAAACGACTCGCAGCAGGTCTGCTGATACTCGGTAGCCTGACTTCCGCCCACCTGAATGTTCGGACGGCAGCAACAGCCGTCACGGTTGCTGATGCAGTGGATCGCGTCACATTGCAGTTTGGTCATATTCCAAAACACCTCACGAAGATTATTATTTTGCAGGGACGGTAACAGTATTTGCAAAAGACCGAAAGATATTCGTTTTTTTGAAAATCCCTGAAGGGAAGACCTTGACAAGCCATATATTGTATGTTATACTTCACTTGTGTCAACTATACAAAATGAATATTTTGTATAGTTGAGGGGAGAACTCACAAGCGAGATTGCATGATTTCTATACAAGTTAGTATATCTTGACGAACTTTATCAAAATACTCTTTACGATCAACCAACGACATTAGTTCGTTGGCTTTTTCTTTATCAAACTTACGGCACATCATAAAGTTATTTACAGCGACCGTCAGCGCATTTTCATTACGTTGACTTTCAGCCTGCAAATACTCATACAACACCGTCAACGAATTTTGCGTCACGTCTATGCACCACCGTAAAATCAAATACAGTCACACCATCGTCACGCTGTGCAATCGTTACTTGACAATCGTCCGTATCAACCACACGAAAATCGAACGTATCTTCGCAAGACTGGACGAAATCCAACAACAGCGTATACGGTACACGAATCACTTTACTCATAAATCGACAGCCTCATATTCCACACTCCTCAATTTTTGTACAAACAAACGCATACTTTCTAAATCGGTATCCACCGAAAAATCCAACTCTTTATATTCGCCATTTGTGACCCAATGATACCGAATACACGATATACGGCGAAGTAACTGATCAATCGTATCTAATGTACCTTCTAATTGCTTATAATAGCACCCTTTAGGATGATATATCGATGTAATATGTACCTCATTCCAAAGCGCTTTTGCGTTGGTGTATCGGCAGTGTACGTCAGCCTTGTAAACATCCAGTAACCGAAGTATATCACCATAGCGGAACTCACCACGATAATCTTCGAGCCACAATACCGATTGACCACAATACCCGTCAAAGGAACTGTTGGAGAACTCCGTCACATAGTAAATATTCTCCTCGCCAATCTCTTCGGCAAGCCGTACACGGCTGTAGGATTTACCACTACCGGATGCACCCGTATGCCAAATTACCTTGACGTCACGCACTAATGGCGTATCTTGCGACCGTTTATCAAAGTACATCTTACGTATGATCGTCTCATAACGGTAGTAATTAGGATTTTTAGAAAGCACGTCAGCGGGAGTAAATCCCTCATAGATAAAGTCGCTGATACTATCCAAATCGGTACGTTTACCGCGATGACCGACAAGATCACCAATGGTACACTTGAAAAGGACTTCTTCGCCTTTTTCCTCGAACTTGCCGACTTTATTGATATAATCCTCTACTTGTGACTTGTTGCCACGTGTAGGCTCGAAGTGCATACCGATGGCATACGATTTTTTGATTTTAGAAAACCGCATGACTTTCGTATCTTCCAACACCATATGAATATGATGCAGACCTTTTTCGGACACACAGTACAGCCAAGCACCCGTGCGCATTGGTGTATCTTCGGTACACCATTCATCGCGCAGACGATTGCACACCTCTTCAGGCGTACCCTCATAGCCGTGTTCCGCAGGATTATTGAATACACAAAACCAGGAGCGACTTGCTACATCATTGTCCATCATCATCAAACCCTAATACGTGCGAAAGAACTTTATACCGTATACGAGTATAGATGAAACAAAGGACGGACAACACCAAACCCACAACGAACATTGCCAACGATAACCACAATGACATATTTAACACCCCCGATTAGAAAAAATCAATCATCACAAGATTTATCACTTTTTTCTTTAGAACGTTCTCCACCGGAGTTACGTATATACCTAATCAAACATATAAAAAATGTAATAAGACACGCAGAGTAAATAAGCAATGGGAATAAAGAAAAAACATCGGAAAAAAACAAAGACATGTTGTCATTTAACATACGACAAAAATCTACAAAACAACCTAACATATAAACACCCCCGAAAAAAGTACACTTGTTGTGTACTCCTGCAGGAGTACACATATTGTGACCGACGTCGGTCACTTAATCAAACCAAACCGTTTTAGGCGTATTTACTATTTCCTCTTTATCCATAACACGACATATTTTTTCACCGGAGGGCGATACACAATAAACATAATACAAACCACAATAACCAGAAATCGATACGTCAGTAAACCCTGCACGTAACAAACGCTGACGAAATGCTTTGATAAAGTTTTCTTGCATATTTAACACCCCCCGAAATTATGCTAACACCGTGTTACTAACACAATAATAACACAGTGTTTTCATTTTGTCAAGAGAAATTTACTAACAAGGTGCTATCTTTATTTTTTGGCAAAGTGTTAGTAAAATGGTATCGAGGTGATATTATGACAATAAAAGTACAAATTGGATTACGAGTAACAGAAGAAATACGAGATAAACTATACGAAGAAGCCGAAAATCAAAACAGAAGTGTAAACAATCTAATAGAACATATCATTGCTAAATACTTCAAAGAAAAAGAAGAAAAAGAGGAAAAATAATACCCATTTAGATCTAAACGGGTATTGTGCAATATGACGATGCCGGCGCACGTTGCTTTTGTGCATTTTGCCGACTGAAGGTGAATTTGTAACATTTGTAACAGAAGTTGTAACAGTAGACTGTTACAACGTAAACCCGCATAAATAAAGGGCTGAGAGGTATTTTGTAACATGTAACAGAAGTGGCGGGTAATACTATACCGCCACTTCCCCCCTACCCTATTTCCATCTTACCGGAGTACCACGAAAAAACACCCACGTCAAGGGACGGTAGTATTTTGCTTCGCAAAATCTCCACCTTTTACCCTTGACTTGGGTGCTTTTTTCGTGTTGATGGGAAATCACAAGGCGCAAGGCGCACAGCGCTTACGCCTTGTGACATAATAGGGGGTGACGGAATGGCACGAGAGCCACCATACAAGCCGACAGCAAAAGAAAAGCCGTGAGTTGCACCTCACGGCAGGCGAGGGAGAAAATCACAAACTCGCCCAAAAACAATATAACATACTTAAAGGAGAAAATCAATATGAAAGGCACTAATAAAACGGCTTTAATTATCCAAAAGAACGCAAAAACGGGCAAAACAACCATCATCACCCGTAAAGTATACGAGGACAAACAAAAGCGACCATACGTCAAATTAGGCGGTATATACTACTCGTTAGAGATACTTATACTCGAAGATAACGAAATTCGAATTTTCGCATAAACAAGGACAGCCCCCGTCACTCGGCGGGGGTTGTCTCCTTTTTACGTTTGAATTTGAATATATTCCGTACACGTTTTTTTGTTTTGGGTTCTTCTTTCTTTTCTTCTTTCGGCTTATATCGTATCGGTAAAGTGGGTGCTTCGAGTGTGTCGAAATACTTGTAATACCGAGGACGGAATATCAAAAACCACGTCTTTTCGTGAAACGGCGGGGGAAGTATCCTTCGAATTAGTTTCCCCATTCGATACGCATCAATAATTTGATGGGTTTTATCGTCAACGGTGACCGTACGATAAACACGTCGAACGAGTGAGAAAGGACCGAGACGACGAATATACCACAATTCATCAGCAAGACGCCGTATAGTAATATCCGTATCTTCCCAAGATTGAGATATAAAATCCACGTCTACACAATAATGACGGTGTAACTTAAACCAGCCTATGGTCTCCATAGGAAGGGACTTATATTTACGGGAATTATATTCAATACCAGCCTCATCAACACAGAGATAAGAAGCACGAGGAAACGTCCATTGACCCAAATCTTTTAAATCCACTTTTTTACTCAAAGAGTTCGTAAAGTTAGAGTAATAAAAAGCATACTTTTGCTTTTTAGGCTTTTTACGCTGATACTTATGTAAAACATAACAAGCAAGCGTAGTTTTGCCAGAGCCGGGAGAACCAAAAAACAATCTTATCATAATATATACCTCTTTTAAGTAAGCGCCGCATACGCGGGCGCTTACTTACAGAAAATCCATTTCAACATGCGAAAGATATACGACACTACAATCATAACAAGAATAGCACCGACAAGATATTCGATCATAGCACCATAATCCCATGTGCCACTATAACCACTCCCCGTTTCATAAAAATCGGGAGTACCGAGAATGTTACGTAAGGCTTCAATAACAGTCTGCATATTTTACTCTCCTCTCGTAAAAATCGAAACACACAGCAAAGCAAAAATCATCATAAGCCAAAGAACAGTTTGAGACATTTACCCTTTCCCCCTTATCAATGCAAACAAAAGAGAAAAAACAAACAGCAATAAATATACTTGCAGTATGTACGTATGAGCGGTCATAAACCAACTCATAATAGGCAGTATTATCACGCCTTAGCCCCCTTCCAATACAGCGTAACTACAAAGCCAATAAGGATAAATACAAATACCACATCAATATACGAAGTCCGAATACTACCAACATTAAGAGAAGCATGCTCTCTTAATGTCTGAATGATCGAATCCATATAATTAAAAATACGAATTATCACCGGTAAAATATTAGACATATAATCACCGCCCTATTATTAGTTTAACAACAGATATCGCAACAACAGCAGTCATCGAGGCTGCAATCACTGCCGGGAAGAACGACAATACAGCACCAATAAACGAAGACCCGATCTGAAGGGTATAAAACAGAGTAAGCAAAGAAGTACATATATTTACTATCATTGCAAAAATCGTTTGAAAAAAACCAATTACTTGAGAAAAAAACTCAAACATAATTCATCATCTCCCACGAGAACGCCAATAATCCATACGAGCCGAACGATATTCTTTCCATTTTTGCCTCTCAGCACGAGAACTGAAAGAACTTACAATACCAGGAACCACGCCAAGCAAGAACGAAAACAAACCTAACGACAACGACACGGTCAAAATCGAACTGAACACATCAATGCCTACAGCCGAAACAAAGATCGTGTTAACTGCTACGAAGCCTTGACTTATCGAAGTGAGAAATGTAGTTGTATCCGTAAAAAAATCTCCCAAACTATCAAGACCAGCTTGCGCTCCGCTTAACAGATCATTCTCTATATTTTCAAGATCACCAACAACATCACTACCATCCGGAGACGTAGAGCCGCCGTCCCATCCGTTAATAATTTGATCGGTACTGTTCTCAATGCTGCCACCGATCTGATCACCAAGACCGTCGATACTACCAGTAATCTGGTCAGTCTGGTTTTGGATAGAATCAACGATCGCTTGAGTAGACATTTGCGAGGACGTGAACATACGATACTTCACACGCGAAACATAAAACTGGAAACCATAAGATTCCAAAGTAGAATCCTCAAACATGCCTATAGAAACACGAGAAAGCGCTACAGGAGAATCGGTGTTATTCGTGAAAGAATAATACAACTCAGCACCATTTGAAGCCGATGCAGTAACCTCCGGCGAAAGATAACGTGTATAGTTATCATCCAAATACACACGACACTCATACAAACTGGAATCAATAGGCATAACATTAGGCTCAGAGGGATAAAACATATTCCAAATTTTAACCCTAAAATTCAAAACACAAGATTCGCCAGCAGGGACAGTAACAATAGAAGAATGGCCAGGATCTTCCATATCAACATTTTGAATAGACGTAGTAATCCAAAAATTTTGAACGGGACCGTTGTCAATAGTAACCAACTTCGGACCATAAGGAAGAGGAACGTCCGCGAACGACTTCGTCAAATACGATTCATTTTGACCCGATACAACCTTATAAGTAGCCGTAATTGCATTTAAACGAGTATAAACAACCCAACCCTCGGAATCAACAATAGTCTCCGAAGAAGCAAAAACAGGCAAACTTATCGACAACAACAACACAAGAAATGCAAAAAAGATACTACACCATTTTTTCATATTACGCACCCCCAAAATGCAATACCCGCCCCAGTCGGGGCACTGGGACGGATATGCAAGAAAGAAAACAAAATGAGCGAAATAGTCTTACAAACGAATCAAACGACCGAGAAGACCAACAGCAAAACCGCAAATCGGCATTGCCAAGACCATAACGGTCAGTGCAGGACTACCAGTTACGGTATCAAGAACTTCACCAAGCCAATTAATCGACTGCGTGAAAAAGATACCAATGTCATTCAAAAACGCACTCATTACTGCACCCCCTTACATGTGAATCAAACGCTTCAGCAAACCGACAGAGAAACCGATAATCGGCATCGCAAGAACGAGAATGAGAAGCGGAGGATTTGAGACGACCGTGTTCAGCACGGTACCGAGCCAATCAATCGCAGTCGTGAAAAACGTACCAACACCAGACAAAAAATCAGCCATTACATTTGTTGCTCCTTCCATATGTATTCTCCTTAAAATTTATTGTAGCAACAGTACCCGCGCCGCACTGTAGTTACCTTACTCTACGTAATCTGCCAACTTTACGTCAACAAGACGAGCCGTCTTGGTAGACGGATTGAAAGAATATTCAAGTTTGATTGCTTGTCCCACCCAATCGGGTTTAACAGAGCCTTGATAGAATACCTTACACGCAACCTGACCAACGAGACCACGCGCATTATCGTCCGTATAGACGATATACAGCGAGGTGCCAACGACCTTACGACCCGTATCGTCCGTGAAATCAACAGGACGATATCCAACCAAAGTAGCCAACATTTTACATCTCTCCAATTTAATAATATTATTTAAAGTGCTATTGCACATTAAACCAAACTGTGGTACTATAAAAGTATGAATATTTTGTATAGTTGAGGGGAGAAGAAATACTTAGTATTGTCGGATACGGCGGCGTTTTACTGTTATCTATAGGTGTTTCGTGTTTGTACCTATCCTTACAAGCGGCGCACCGTACGCTTGCACCCAACGCTGTTCGTCGTAATTGGATCCTACGATTCGCCGTGCGTTTGCACGTTGCAGAATTTTAAATCTTCTTAATATTTTTCAGTATGTATTCTCGTATTATCCGCTATTATCACGGCATCTCGTTTTTACCTCGGCTCTCCGTTGAACAGCGTCAGATCAAATGATGTCAGCATCGTTTTCGCTTGCGCTGTTAAACGACGTTTAACGCATCGGATGACCGATACGCGGATTACGATGTGTGCTTACTTAAACGGCGATATCAGTATCGAATTTTAAGAAACGTTGTCGTTGGTATATCTACAGGCATTCTATCTTCCACGTTATCCGGTGGTTTGGTCGTTTGTGACGCATCATACGTTCGTGCGTATCCGGTAAGTATAATTTAACGGTCAATCATTATCGTGAAACCGTTTCACAGAGGAGTGAAAACTATGAAAAGTGAGTATTTGGCACAGTGTCCCCCCGTTTTACGGTCGTATCTTGGGTATATGGAGACCATTAAAGGGCGCTCGGCACAGACGATGAACGAGTATTTTATCGATCTGCGCACGTTTTTTCGTTTTTTGAAGCAGAAACGCGGACTTGTCCCCTCTTCCCTCGAATTTGAAGAGATATCTATTTTAGACATCGACATCGACTTGCTTCGCACCGTCACCCTGAACGATGCGTACGAGTTTATGAACTTTATTAAAGACGAACGGGACAACGGTGCCAAAACGCGTGCGCGTAAGACCACGGCGTTGCGCATGTTTTTCCGTTATTTGACCGATCTGCAGCATTTGTTGGAAGTCAATCCGTTACAGAATTTAGAAACACCGAAAACCAAAAAAGCGTTGCCGAAATACCTCTCGCTGGAACAGAGCGAAACCTTGCTCGAAAGCGTGGACGGATCGTTTGCGGAACGGGATTATTGTATGCTGACACTGTTGCTGAATTGCGGATTACGACGAGCGGAATTGGCAGGATTGAACCTTACGGATATCGGTCAGGATCACACGTTGCGCGTGCGCGGCAAAGGTAACAAAGAACGTATGCTGTATTTAAACGATGCGTGTTGGAATGCACTGCAAGCATATTTAAAGGTACGACCGACCGAAGGCGTGGATGCCAAAAATAAAAATGCGCTGTTTCTCAGTCGGATCAAACAGCGCATTAGTTTGCAGGGTGTACATTTCGTTGTCAAAGGCTATTTGGCAAAAGTTCCCGGTGCGGAGCAACTCTCTACCCATAAATTGCGTCATACGGCGGCAACGCTGATGTATCAGCACGGACACGTGGATATTCGTGTGCTACAGGAGGTACTGGGACACGAAAATCTCGGAACGACCGAAATTTACACCCATCTTTCGGGTGAACAGATACGCGAAGCTGCCGCCGCCAATCCGCTGGCGGGAAAAACACCGAAGCGCAAGAAAAAGACTACTGAATGAACTCGGAAAACGCGTAGCCGATCAACCCGTTATAATTTACCACGTACCAATCCATCCATTCGCCGAGTACCGTGATCGGCGCACCGTTCGGTGCTGTCCCCAATATGGCAGAAGTGGTATTCGGACGGGCGCGGATGTTGAGTGCGCCGCCCGCCGTAGTGACGGTCTCTGTTTGCGGCGTTTGTGCCTCGACGAACGGTATTCCGAAATATTGTGTAAGCGATTGTACCAAGTTTCGTGCGATTGCCGGAATGTTGTTTACAATCCACGTGGCGTCCTCTGTGTTGTCGTGATACGCAATTTCAATCAGCACGGCAGGTGCGTTGGTGCGTACCAGTTCCGCGAGCGTACTGTTGGGAACGGCTCTTACGCGTGACGGGTCGGGATAGATCTGCTTAAAGTTTGCGGCAATGATCTCTGCCGCATCGCGACTGCGGGCACCGGCGGCGTTATAATACACGTCGGTACCTTGCAGAGTGCCCGAGAGTGCAGGCGGTGCCGCATTGGAGTGGAGTGCTAAATGCAGATCGTACACGGCGCTGTTGGACAGATTGATGGCTTGGGACAAAGATGCGTTCGGGTCGTTACGCGTAAACCGAATGCCGTTGGATACCAAATACGGTTCCATAGCGTCGGCAACCTCGTTCATGTACTGTTCCTCCGTACCGCCGATCACGTACGGATTGAATTCTTGTGTGGACGGGCTTAAAAACAAACTGGGCATTGGACGTACTCCTTTCGATGGGATATTTATAAACTATCGGTACAGGATACTATATGCCGGCACTACCCGCAAATATGAATATAATAAATGAAAAGGGAAAACACTTGCCATTTGCAAAAGTATGTGGTATACTGTCAATATATAGCAAATTTGGGGAGGTGACGTTCATCGTGAAGCACGGATTTCCTCTGTATATCGATCTAAACGGGAACAACTGTACGGTATTCGGCGGTGGTGAGTATGCGGCAGACAAAGCGGAAACTTTGCTGAAATTCGGCGCGAAGGTTACGGTGATCAGTCCCTCGTTGTGTGAACGTTTGTTACGAATGGACGCCGACCGTACCATTCGTTACATTCCGCGGAAATATTACCGCGGCGATTGTACTACCTCGGTGCTGTGTGTTGCGGCAACGGATGACGATGCGGTAAATATTGCCATTGCCACCGAGAGCAAGGCAAAGAACATTCCCGTTCACGTGTCCCATCCCGCTGCATTCGGAAACTTCTTGTTTCCCGAAGCCATTTTGACCGAACACGTACAAATTTCGTTGGTAAGTGACGGTGATACCGCACGGTTGAAAGACTTGCGCGACCGCATACAAACGATCGTGGCGGAATATGAAGAATAAAGGAAAAAAGGCAGACCAAACGGTCTGCCTTTTCTCGCTTGTTAGATGCGGTTGCTCTTGTTGTTGCTGTAATTGCTGTTATTATTCTTGTTGCTGTTGTTGTTACGGTTTTGTTCGTCCTGCTTCTTCTGCTGATACGAAGAGTTCTGATTCTGGTTTTTACTCTGATTTTTATTCTGGTTCTGATTGTTGCTGTTGTACTGACGGTCGTCCATTACGCCATCCTCCGTTATTTAAAATTTAGGCATCTAAGGTGCCGCTAACAGTATTCGCATTTTCAAAAAAATTATACGCGTGTTTGGAACGCTTCAACTGGCAGGATACCCAATCGGCACGCGCCGTCGAAAAAGCAAGTGTACGCAAGCATAGTTCCGCCACCTCTTCCGCACGGTATAGCGAGAGGTCTTTTGCCCATTGGATCGCTTGTTTGGTATGCTTGCACTGCGGCAACAGATACCATACTGCCATATAGCGGAACATACAGAACTCCACCAACGCCGCTCCCAAAATCAGGAAAATATGAGAAAACGTCAACGTCACGGCAGAAACGACTTCCGGATCGTACGGCAGGGTGAGCGTATACGCGCGTTCACTCAAAATTCGTAAGCAAACGGCAGGAAGAAACGCTACGGTATATCGCCACAGACGCGTTGTCCATAACCACAATTGCAGTACCACTGCCTTTCGCAACCGCGCCCTGCCGCGTTCGGGCGTCGCTGTTCCCTCCCCCCTTCCGCTTGACACGTTACAATCCTCAGCGAAGGAATACTTCAGCGGCGCACGGAAAAACAGATCTGTGAGTGTTACGGCCAATAACACGATGGCGGTGTATGGCAATACGGTGTAGTTCATCACTGCATACGTCGCCGCAACGTTGGCGGCGGTGAGGATATACAAAAACATTCGCTTGCGTTTCGTCGCACTCACCCCTTTCGCATACAGTGTCTCTCAATGCGTTTCGGAATATCCAAAAATACTTGACTTTTCAAAGGAAAAGATGTATCATAAAGAATGACTTTTAAACTAAAAGGAGGGAACGTCACGATGGATACGGACAGTAGATGTATGTGCGCGATCGAGGTGTATACGGGAATGAACGCGGGCACGGCTGTCGGCATTCCGCGGTGATTTTCCTTTATATACAATCGAATTGCGCCATACAGGTCCGCACCCTTTTACACCGAACGTTTCGGTGTACACTATGTTAGAAAGGATGGATTTGTATGGCTGATTTTTCTTTTTCGACCGATACGTTTGACGAAGCGGCTGAAGTGGTTGTGCAAATGCTGGAGGAGCGGCGTTTTGTGGCGTTGCGTGAGATGCTGTTGCCGCTGACCCCGCAGGATTTGTCCACTCTCGCGGGACTGCTTTCTGAAAAACAGATGCCGCTGTTTTACCGTTTGTTGCCGAAAGAACTGGCGGCAGAAGTGTTTGTTGAAATGGACAGCGAAGACCAGGAGGCGCTCATCAAAGCGTTTTCGGACTACGAACTGAAAGCGATCTTCGACGAATTGTATCTGGATGACACGGTGGACATTATCGAAGAAATGCCCGCCACGGTGGTCAAACGTATTTTGCGTCAATCCGATGCCCAAACACGTCAATGGGTGAACAACATTCTGCAATATCCCAAAGACAGCGTCGGCAGTATTATGACCATTGAATATGTGGATCTGAAAGGTCACCTCACGGTGGCAGAGGCGATCGCACGCATTCGTTCGGTCGGCGTGGATAAGGAGACCATCTATACTTGCTACGTAACAGATACCAACCGCAAATTGCTTGGTTACGTGACGGCAAAGGATATTTTACTGGCGGATGCCACCGCCCACATCGAAGATATTATGGACTCGAATGTCTTGTATATCTCAACCGTGGCGGACAAAGAGGAAGCGGTGCATATGATCAACCGCTACGACTTTTTGGCACTGCCCGTAGTGGACGGCGAAAACCGCCTGGTCGGCATCGTAACGGTAGACGACGCGATGGATGTTATGGAAGACGAAGCGACCGAGGATATCCAAAAGATGGCGGCTATGTTGCCCAGCGAAAAGCCGTATATCAAGTCGAGTGTGTGGAGTATTTGGAAACAACGTATGCCGTGGCTCTTGATGTTGATGATCTCTGCAACCTTCACGGGTGCTATCATCACGTCGTTCGAAACGGCGTTGCAAAGCATTCCCGTGCTTACCGCATTTATCCCTATGTTGATGGATACGGGCGGTAACGCAGGCAGTCAGGCGTCGGTAACCATCATCCGCAGCCTGGCATTGGGGGATATCACTCCGCGCGATATTCCGCGCATTTTGTGGAAGGAAATGCGTGTTTCGGTGCTGTGCGGTGTGGTGCTGGCAGCTGCCAATTTCTTGAAAATACTGTTGGTGGACAACCTGCTGATGCATCACTATGTAAGTTTGGCGGCAGCGGCAGTTATCAGTACTACGTTGGTTGCGACGGTATTTACTGCGAAACTGGTGGGCTGTTCTTTGCCGATCCTCGCAAAGCGCATCGGCTTCGATCCTGCGGTGATGGCCAGTCCGTTTATCACCACGGTGGTGGATGCCATTTCGCTCACCATTTACTTCCTTATTGCTTCTGCGGTTTTATGAATAAAAAAACACGCCCGGTACGGGCGTGTTTTTTTATTCGCTATTATGCTTTCCACACTGTCTTAAGAATCGTGGTGATTTTCGGAGGGGTGCCGTACATCAACACGCCCACACGGTAGATCTTTGCGGAAAGGACGCCGATACCCACGGTAGAGGCGATCAGAACGGCAATGGATATGGCGATCTCATACCACGGCACGGTGCTCATAGCGATGCGCGTAAACATTGACATCGGCGACGTGAAGGGGATGTAGGAACATACCGTCATTAGCGTATTGTCGACGTTGCCGGAGCTCATCGAAGTCATAACCACAACAAAGGCGATGATGAAGAGCATGGTGATCGGCATTACGGAGGTGTTGATATCCTCCAGTTTCGAGGCAGTAGATCCCACGGCACCGAACATAAACGCATAAATAAGAAAACCGAGCAGGAAGAATACGAGCATATACAAAAGCAGTGTAGGCGGGATATTAAAGATCGAATCAATAATTATGTTATCCCCCCAATAGGATCTGTTGAGGTGATAGAAGATCAGTGCCGATCCGAACACAGTGACGAGTTGAATAAAGCCTGCAAGGCAGGAGGCGATCACTTTGCCGAACATCATCGACGTCGGGTCGGCACTGGTGATAAGCACCTCCATAGCACGGGAACTTTTTTCGGTCGCCACGTTGGTTGCCACCATTTGACCATAAAGCAAAATGACCATATACAGCGCAAAGATCATAATGTATGTATAAAAGAAATTCTCCATTTGATTTTTGCCGAGACTTTGGACATCGCTCGTGATCTGAATGTTCATCACGTCGGCGGCTTGTTCCGCAGACATACCGCCGTGTATCATAGCGTTCATTTGATAGAGTTGTTGCAACACAGTGCTTGCCGTTTCGGCATTCATATCGTACATTGAGAGATTTTCCACATAATAGGTATACGCGGTGGAACTCGTCATCACAAACGCGCATTCCGCCTCGCCTGCCGTGATCGCGTCCTGGATAACGGTCAACTCTTCATTCGTCATCTGTACGTCGTGATCCGTAAAGGCGGCAGCAAAGGTCTGTCTCACCATTTCGTTCTGTGACGGATCGTGAGCCTTTACAAGCATAACGGGCAGATCGTCGGTAACATCTGCCGTATCGTCCGACCGGAACAGCGTGGCAATGCGCGGAAAAAACATAACGGCCGCAATCAGTAGCACGAGGAAGACGGTAACGCCGACGAACACCTTGTTCTTAAAGAAATACTTGAGTTCAAACTTGAGAATCTTTCCAAACTGTTTCATCGTCAATCCTCCTTTGTCGCATTGCTTGCGTATTCTACGAAGATATCGTTCAGCGAAGGCTCATACACCTTTATTTCGTCAATATCGTAGGTCTCTACCAGCCGAGCCATTACCGCCTTCTTTTGCGATGGATCTGAAAGGCGAATGATGAGGTCACCGCCTTCGGTTACGGTACACGCATCGCCGAAATCTGCGGCGATCGCATCGGGCGTTTCGGTGCGCACCACCAAACGGTCACGCGGATAGTCGCGTTTTATATCGTGCAGATCACCGTGCAAGGCAACGACACCGTTATTCAAAATCGCGATACTGTCACAAAATTCTTCAATGTAACTCATTTGATGGCTTGAGAAAAGCACGATCTTTCCTTTGGCGATCTGCTCTTTCACCACGTCTTTGAGCAACATGGCGTTGACGGGGTCGAGACCCGAAAACGGCTCGTCAAGAATCACGACGTTCGGATCGTGTGCCAACGCCGTAATCAACTGAATTTTCTGTTGGTTTCCCTTTGAAAGCGTATCCAGTCGTTTGTTGCGGTATTCGGTCATACCGAGTCGCCCGAGCCAGTAATCCACCGATTTTACCGCCGATTTACGGCTCATACCTTTCAGTTCAGCAAAGTATGTAAGCTGGTCGATGATGAGTTTTTTGGGATACAAACCACGTTCTTCAGGGAGATACCCGAAGCCGACCTTATTGTAATCAATGGGCTGTCCATCCACCAATACGTCGCCGCTGTTTGCGGGAAACACGTTCATTAAGATGCGGATGGCGGTGGTCTTCCCTGCCCCGTTTCGTCCGAGCAAACCGAATGCTTTTCCGCTCTCTGCTTTGAAGGAAACGCCCGTGAGCACTTTTTTCTCACCAAAGGATTTTTCGATGTTTTTCAGTTCCAGTATCATGCAACATGCCACTCCTTATTGTATCCCTAATGTATCGGTTTTCAAAAACACCGTATAGCCTCCCGACTATACGGTGTTTGCGGTTATTCTTCTGCAGAGGCGATCTCGTTTTCTTCGTTCATAAGACGGGCAAAATCGTCGCCTTCCAACTTTTCGTGTTGGATCAAATATTCCGCCACCTTGTGCAGTTTCGGCATATTCTCGGTCAAAATACGACGAGTCGCGGTGTATCCCGCGTCGATCAGCGCGTTGATCTCGTTGTCGATCTTCGCGGCAATTTCTTCGGAGTAATCACGGGTATGCCCAAAGTCACGGCCGAGGAACACCTCGTTATTGGACGACCCGAACATAACGGGACCGAGATTCTCGCTCATACCGTATTTTGTGACCATCATACGTGCCATTTCGGTGGCGCGTTCGATGTCGTTGGAAGCACCCGTCGAGATATCGTCCAGTACCAACGCTTCCGCTACACGGCCGCCGAGCAGGACTTGGATCTCCTCGCACATCTCACCGCGCAACTTATACGAACGGTCTTCCTGCGGCAACTGCATGGTGAAACCGCCCGCCATACCGCGCGGAATGATGGAGATCTGATGCACGGGATCCTGCGTGGGACAATAGAACGCCACGACCGCGTGACCCGCTTCATGATACGCGGTAAGCCGCTTTTCCTTGTCGGTCATACGGTGGCTCTTCTTTTCGGTGCCGACCACCACCTTGATGGTGGCTTCTTCGATCTCCTGCATGGTAATGGAGTGCAGGTCACGGCGTGCCGCGAGCAACGCCGCTTCATTCAAGAGGTTTTCAAGGTCCGCACCCGTGAAGCCTGCCGTGGATTTGGCAATGGTCGCAAGTTCCACGTCGGGAGCGAGCGGCTTACCGCGTGCGTGTACCTTAAGGATCTCTTCACGCCCCTTCAAGTCGGGATATCCCACCACGACCTGACGGTCGAAACGACCGGGACGCATCAGGGCGGGATCCAGAATGTCGGGACGGTTGGTGGCGGCGATCATGATCACGCCTTCGTTTGCACCGAAACCGTCCATTTCCACCAACAACTGGTTCAGCGTCTGTTCACGCTCGTCGTGACCGCCGCCGAGACCCGCACCGCGCTGACGACCGACCGCATCGATCTCATCGATGAAGATGATACAGGGCGAATTCTTCTTCGCCTGATCGAACAGGTCACGCACACGCGAAGCACCGACACCGACGTACATCTCCACGAAGTCGGAACCCGAAATGGAGAAAAACGGCACGTCCGCTTCGCCTGCCACGGCGCGGGCAAGTAAGGTCTTACCGGTACCCGGAGGGCCTACCAACAAGACGCCCTTTGGCACGCGCGCTCCCAGTTCCGCGAACTTGTTGGGTGCTTTCAGGAAAGCGACGATCTCGCGCAGTTCTTCCTTTTCTTCATCGGCGCCCGCCACATCAGCAAAGGTGGTCTTGCGCTTTTCGTCTGTCATCATCTTCACGCGGGCTTTACCAAAGCCCATCATCTTTCCGCCGTCGAGAGAATTCATCGAACGGCGCATCATGATCCACATACCCACGATCATCACGACGATGAGCAGTGTGGGCAACAGACTGACGATCCACGAGACCTCTTTCACGGGTAGATAGTTGTAGGATACGTTGTTGTCGGGATCGTCGTCGGTATTGTAGCCGTCTACCGTCTCCCGCACGTCGTCGAGGAAAATATTGACGTTGGGCACACTGTAGGTAAACTTGCCTTCCTTTTCGGCGGCACCCTCCATCTTCGACCACGCGGATTCACGCAACATGGCGGTCAATTTGCCGGAATTCAAGTCCAGCGTGAAGGATTCAATCTCATTGTTTTGGAAATACGCAAGGTAATCGGAATACGGGGTGGTGTTCTTTTTGGCAGAATTCCCCAACATCATCCAGATTACCATAACCACGAAGATCACGCCGATAAACGGAAGTAATACATTACGCAGCGTTTTTCCCAAATCGTTGCGATTCGGTTCCATTCAAGTCATCTCTCCTTTAACGCAAAATTATTTATTCTCGTACACTTCCGGTTTCAAAATACCCACGTACGGTAGATTACGGTACTGTTCAGCATAGTCCAGACCGTAACCCACGATGAAGGCGTCGGGTGTAACAAAGCAACGGTAGTCGGCGGTGATGTCCGCACGACGGTGGTCGGGTTTGTCCAGAAGAGTGCAGATCTTAATGCTGCGCGGACCGCGCGCAGCCAGCATCTTCTTCAAATAGGACAGCGTAACACCCGAATCCAAAATATCCTCTACGATCAAAAGATCCTTGTTTTCCAGCGGACAGTCTAGATCTTTGATGACCCGCACTTCCCCGCTCGACTTGGTGCTGTTGCCGTAACTGGAGACCGACAAAAAGTCGATACTGCATGGCACGGTAATCGCACGCATCAGATCCGCCATAAACACGAGCGAGCCCTTAAGGACCGACACCATAAACAGATTTTTGTCCTTATAATCCTCGCTGATCTGCCGTCCAAGCTTCTGCACAGCGGTCTGTAACGTTTCCTCTGTATAAAGGATTTCCGCAATATCCTTATGCATACATTTCGCCCTCCTCGTTGATCTCAAAAAATATCAAAACGCGTTTCGTGGTGTCATCGATCGCCGCACGGGCGTCACAACCGAGTCCCACGACTAACACGACGCCTTCGTCGTCTGCCACGACAGGAACGGTATCCCGCCGTGCTGCAGGCACTTTTTCGGCGTTAAACCACTTCTTCAGTGTTCGGCGCCCACCGCGGCGGTACGGTTCACACGTATCACCGTCACGGCGACCGCGCACGCAAGCAACGCCTTTGATTTTATCATAGTCACAGGTATATTGTAATAAGATTTTGTGAATTTTTTGGTAATTCTCAAAATCCGTCCGCTCCCACACTTCGGCGCGATACACCGTGTCGCCGAAACGGTAAGTCTCCCCTGCTGTGAGCGGTCGTTCATCGGCAACAGACGGTGCCGTTCCCACAGCAAGGTATCCTTGCTTTACCGTGACGGGTACGTTACCGCCGACCGTAACGCCGCCTCTATCGCGAAGCAACGCCATTACCTCGCGGATATGGCGCTCTTCGCATTTACCGCCGCGTGCGGTGAGCAGCCGTTGTATCACACGGCGCTGTAACGCCGTCGGCAGTGTCGAAAGTTTTTCGGCGTTGTATACACCCGCCGCGACCTCACTTTCCCTTATCGTCGCTTCGACGGTATCCCGCCAATACTCTTCGTCCTCGCTTGCCATAACGGATAAGCGGGAAACGGCGTCGTGAACGCGCGGGTTTAACGTGTAAAGGTGAGGGACTATACAGTTTCTCACACGGTTGCGTGAGAATGCAATATCGGCGTTGGTGGAATCCACGCCGAAAGTGAGCAGATCGTCCTTACAAAACGCTTCCACATCGTCTCGCGTGCAGGTAAGCAACGGGCGGATATAGCGACCGCGCACGGCGGGAATGCCGCACAACCCTGCAGGTGACGTGCCGCGTGCAAGGTGTAACAGCACCGTTTCGGTGTTGTCGTTTTGCGTGTGCGCCGTAGCCAGTCGGGTAAACCCTTCGCTGTCCAGCAACTCGTCGAATACACCGTAGCGTACCGCTCGTCCCGCTTCTTCCAAGCCGACGTGCGTTTGCCGTGCTACCGATGCTACGTCGATATGACGCACATACAGCGGCACCCCCAAACGCTCACAGTGGGCTTGGGCAATGGCTTCGTCGCGGTCGGCTTCGTCCCCCCGTAACCCGTGGTGTATATGTACAGCCGCTAAACGGTCGATGGCAAATTCTTCTCGCAAACAGTGCATCGCATAGAGCAACGCCACCGAATCGGCACCGCCCGACAACGCCACCAGCACATGCGCGCGTGGTGGTAACATCTCTCGCTCACGCATCAGGCGGCGTACGTTTTCCAACAAACGGTTACTCGTCATGATGCAGATCCAATCCCGTAAACTGCGTAAATTCGCCCTGGAACGCCAGCTTGACCGTGCCGAGTTCGCCATGACGGTTTTTGGCGACGATCACTTCCGAGGTGCCGACTTCCGCCGTTGCGGGGTCATCTTTTTCATTGATGTAATACTCGTCACGGTAGAGGAACAACACCTGGTCGGCATCCTGCTCGATCGAACCCGATTCACGCAAGTCCGCCAAAGCGGGGCGGTGATTCGTTTTCATCTTTTCGGTACTACGGGACAGCTGTGCGCAGATCATCAGCGGAACATTTAACTCTTTTGCCATAACCTTCAGGTTACGGGTGATATCGCTCACGTCTTGTACACGGTTGCCGGAGGGTTTAGCAGGTTGCATCAACTGCAGATAGTCCACTACCACAAAATCCAGTTTGTTCATACGCAGCAGACGGGATTTCATCTCCTGCACCGTCAGGCTGGAGGTATCGTCCAAATAGATGGGGAGATTGTACAGCGTTGCCGCCGCCGCCCCCATGCGCGTCCATTCGTCGGACGAAAGGTTGCCGGTACGCATTTTTTTGACCGATACTTTGGCTTCGCTGGAAAGCAGACGGTTAGCCAACTGTTCACGGGACATTTCCAGCGAGAAGACCGCTACCGTTTTTCCCTGCCCTGCCACGTTACGCGCCAGATTGAGTGCAAAACTTGTTTTACCCATGCCGGGTCGGGCGCCGACGATGATCATATCCGAACGGTTCAAGCCGGTCGTGATATTGTCGAGTGCCGCAATACCCGAAGGAATGCCCGCCATATCCCCCGCTTCGCCCGAGTTCAATTTGGAGAACGTGTCGTAGACGTTCACAAGCACATCGCGAATCGACACGAGACCTTTCGTGTTACGTTCCTGGCGGATATCGTAGATCTTTTGCTCCGCAACGTCAAACAACTGTTGCGATTCCACGCCCGCTTCCATTGCATCGTCCAAAATCTCGCGGCAGGTGTGGATCAGTGCGCGCACCTGTGCTTTTTCCCGCACGATGGTGGCATAGCGAGTGATATTTGAGATGGAGGGAACCATCTGTGCTAATTTTAACAGATAGGTCTTCCCTTCTTCCCCTTCAAAAAAGCCTTCACTTTTTAATGTTTCGCGCACGGTGACGAAGTCGATTGCCTCACCCGCCATCATCTTGTCGCACATCACGCGATAGATGGCACGGTGTTCAGGAAGATAGAAATGTTCTTCACGCAACCCTTCGATCTGGTTTAAACTGTTCGGGTCGAGCAAAATTGCGCCTAAGATCGCCTGTTCCGCCTCCAGACTGTACGGAAGATTCAGGCTGTCGCTGTATTCTTTTTTCTTGTCGCGTTCTTGCGCCATACTATAAAACGACCTTTCGGTTATTATTCGGAAACGACGATCGAGATCTTAGCCGCGATTCCCGTCATAAACTTGATTTCGCCTTCGTAAGTGCCGTGTGCTTTGATATCGGACATGGTGATCTTGCGGCGATCTACTTCCACGGCATATTGCGCTTTCAGTGCTTCCGCCACTTCTTTGGTGGTGACTTTACCGAAGAGGCGCCCTGCCTGCCCTGCTTTGGCAATTACCTTAACCGATTTGCCGTTCAGTTTATCTGCCGCCTCTTGCGCTTCTTTTTTCTCCATATCCTTGTGATAACGGGCGGCGTCCTCTTTGTTCTTGAGGTCGTTCATCGCCTGTGCGTCGGCAGGAACGGCAAGATTGCGCGGGAACAGAAAGTTTCGGGCGTAACCGTCCGACACGTTTACGAGCTCGCCTTTTTTTCCCTGCCCCTTGACGTCTGCTTTCAAAATTACTTTCATTGGTAGTCTCTCCTTTTATTGCATAGTGTTGTTCGCTTGTGCCGCGGCGAGGGAACGCTCGCGGTCTTCTTGATGACGGTCAATAGCGTGAACCAGCATTTCTTTCGCCTCGGCCATCGAAACGCCTTTTAGTTGAGCCCCCGCCATCGTAATATGACCGCCGCCGCCGACGGCTTCCATAATGAGTTGCACGTTAAATTCGCCAAACGAGCGGGCAGAAATGTTGACAGTACCGTTTTCCGTAAACATCGTAAACGATGCGTAGATGCCCTTAATGGACAACAGTTCGTCCGCCGCCTGCGCCGCAGCAACGCGCACGTCATTCGCATCCCCGTCGTAACACGCAATAGCGGTATTATGGTAGATCTCCGCACGGGAGACGATCTCCGATTTCTTTTGATAGGTGTCCATACTGCCCGTGAACATCCGCTTGACTTCCACCGTGTCGGCGCCGAGTTTTCTGAGATACGCCGCAGCTTCAAACGTACGCACGCCCGCTTTCATCACAAAACTGCGGGTGTCCAGCATAATACCCGACAGCAGTGCTTCGGCATCCAACTGCGTCAAGTGATTTTCACCCATGTACTGCAACAGTTCCGCTACCATTTCGGAGGTCGAACTGGAATACGGTTCATGATAGAACAAGAGCGCGTTGTCGATGTAATCCACCATTTTACGGTGGTGATCGATCACCGCTACCGCACGTGCCGCTTTTAAGAGATCGGGATCTTCCACCATCAGTTTGCTGTGGGTGTCGGTAATGATGAGCAACGTGCGGTCGCTGATGGTTGCCCGTGCTTCGGACGGTTCGATGAAAATACCGCCGCGTCCCGCTTCATCGTAACGGTCGATCAATTCCATCGCAAGCGTCTTGGCACGATCGGTAACCACGAAGGCGTGCTTGCCGTATCCGCGTGCGGTGACCGCCAGTGCCACTGCCGACCCCAGACAGTCAAGATCCGAAAAGCGGTGACCCATAATAAGCACATCCGAGCAACTGTCGAGCAATTCGCGCAGTGCGCCCGCCACCACGCGGGTTCGCACTTTGGTGCGTTTTTCCACCCCGCGGGAAACACCGCCGTAAAAATCGTACCCGTTTTTCGTCTTCACTGCCGCTTGGTCACCGCCGCGCCCAAGAGCCATTTCGATCGCCTGTCGCGCCAGCGATTCGCTTTCTTTGAGCGTCTCGCCCTGTCCGACGCCGATGGAGAGGGTGATGCCCATCGGGCGTTCACCGAGTTTTAAAGAACGCACGCGGTCAAGAACGGCAAACTTTTCCGAAATGATGCCATCTAACTGCCGTTTTTCCAAAACGATCTGGAACCAGTCGTGGCTGTACTTCTTCAAAATACCCGTACCGCTTGCGACCCAGTCTTCAAGCAAGGTGCCGACGTTACCGATCAACTGCGCCCGCTCGCTGTCGCGCAGGTTTTGCGTCAATTCTTCCACGTTGTCTATGTAGACCAGCATCACCGCCGGCCGACTGAGTTCGTATTCCGTTTCGATCTCCTTCAAATGGGTGATATCCACGTAGTAGAATATCTGCAACCCTGCATCACGCGTGCCGACGTTACCCGTAAACACGCGGTATTGGCGTGCGGCAAGCGTGATGTCGAGCGTGCTGTTTTCGCGCAGATCCCCCATCGTTTTGCCGCCCGAAATAAGCCCGACGGTCTCACCGTACGCTTCACTCCCCTCCAACACCTGGTTGCGAAATACGGAGTTATACCACAATATCTCCCCTTCCGCAGAGCAAACCACTGCCGCCAACGGGAAGTTTTCCACGGCACCGCGTTCGGTGTGATTCAAGGCAGCGCCGATACGGCTCATATACCGTGCCACGTCGCGGCGCAGACGCAACAAGCGCCACACCGTATACGCCGCAACAGCCGCTAAAACGGCACATTCTGCAGCAAAGAGATACGGATGCACCCAAAACGATACGGCAGTAAAAGCGGCAAGTGCGATCAGCATCACCCAGATCATAGGTGACAACCGAAAAACCGAACGCTTTTTCATACAGCATCCCTTCCTTTTCGAAAGATACGCATCACACGTCCATAATGATCGGCAGGATCATCGGACTGCGTTTCGTGCGTTGAAATACCATACGGGACAACTCGTCACGTACGCGTGTTTTCATAGTAGACCAATCGGCGTGTTCGAGACAGCAATCGTCCAACACGCGATACGCCAGGTCCTTGGCATCTTCGATCAACTGTTCCGATTCCCGTACGTAGACGAATCCGCGGGACACGATATCGGGACCCGAAAGGATAAGTCCGCTCATACGGTCGATGGAAGCCACCACCACGATCAAACCGTCTTCGGCAAGGTGACGGCGATCCCGCAACACGATGCTTCCCACGTCCCCCACGCCGAGACCGTCCACCAATACGCGACCGGCAGGCACGGTACCGGTGACGGACATCGTATCCGCCGTCAGTTCCACGACCATCCCCAGATCGGCGATCAGCACGTTTTGGCGATCCATCCCCATAGCGTACGCGAGTTCCGCATGCTTTTGCAGGTGCTTTTGCTCACCGTGTACGGGAATGAAGTAGCGCGGTCTGGTAAGCCCTTGAATGATCTTCAACTCCTCACGGCAGGCGTGACCCGACACGTGTACGTCGTACATACGGTCGTACACCACTTCACAGCCACGCTTTAACAGTTCGTCCACCACACGGCCGACCATCTTCTCGTTACCGGGAATGGGGTTGGCGGAAATAATGATATAATCCTCCGGTCCGACTTCCACCTTGCGGTGATCCGAAAACGCCATACGGGACAGAGCCGACATCGGCTCACCCTGACTGCCCGTGGTGATCAGCGTAACCTTCTCTTTGGGGTAACGGTTGATCATATCAATGTCGATCATCAATTCCTGCGGACAGCGCAGATAACCGAGTTCGATGGCGATGGACACGTAGTTCAACATACTGCGGCCCGAGATCGCCACCTTACGTCCGTCGCGTTCGGCGGCATCGATGATCTGCTGAATACGGTGTAGGTTAGACGAGAAGGTCGCAATGATCAAACGCTTGCCTTCTGCCCGTGGGAACAGGGTCGCAAAACTTTCGCCGACGGTGCGCTCACTGGGTGTATATCCCGCACGTTCCGCATTGGTGGAATCCGCCATCAGCGCCAACACACCGCTTTTACCCAGTTCACCGAAACGGGCAAGATCGATCATCTCGCCCGAAATGGGTGTACAGTCGATCTTAAAGTCGCCTGTGTGTACCACGTAGCCGGCGGGCGTTTTGATCGCCAGTGCCATCGCATCGGGAATGGAGTGATTCACGCGAATGAATTCCGCCGACATAGAGCCGAACGGCACCACCGTCCCCGCCTTCACTTCGTGCAACTGCACGGAGTTGGCGAGACCGTGTTCACTCAACTTTGAACGGATAAGTGCCAAGGTCAGTTTCGCGGCATAGATGGGCAAATTCACCTGCTTCAGAAGATACGGCAGACCGCCGATATGATCTTCGTGTCCGTGGGTCACCAAAATGCCGCGAATGCGATCTTTGTTGCGTTCCACCCACGTATAATCCGCCAAAACGATATCGACACCGGGCATATCCTCATCGGGGAACGACATACCGCAGTCGATCAGCAACGCGTCGTTGCCGTATTCGATCATGGTGATGTTCTTGCCGATCTCATTCAAACCGCCCAAAAAGGTGATCTTAACGGGCAGTGCCGTCGCCTTTTGCGGACGGGATGCCGCAGTTTTGTTTGCAGTACGACGGCCTGCCTGTGCGGTATTGGTACCGCGCTTTGCCGTTTGCGTGGCTTTCGTAGTCTTCGGGGTTTCGTTCGTCAAAAATAACAGCCTCCTTATTGGCAATACACGTAAATAACGTATGTAATGCGGGGATAGGGTGCAAATGGTCACCCTACCCGCAAAAATTCCCTATTATATAATTATTTATACTATAAATCAAAACGCACGCCTTGTCAAGTGCCGTCCGCCCTTTCTGCCATATTATTGGCAAATAATTACTTGCTATACCGAAAAAATTGTGATATGATTTCCTAAGCGGATGTTACGGAAAGGATGTCGATCCATGAAACACGTGGAATTGTTTACCGACGGTGCATGTTCGGGCAACCCCGGTCCCGGCGGCTGGGGCGCTGTATTGCGCTACAACGGGCACGAGAAAGAACTGTGCGGCGGTGCGGCACAGACCACAAACAACCGTATGGAATTGACGGCGGTCATCGAAGGGCTGAAAGCCTTGAAAGAGCCGTGCTGCGTGTTGCTGTGCAGTGATTCCAAATACGTGATCGACGGATTGGAAAAAGGCTGGGCGGCGAATTGGAAGAAAAACGGTTGGCGCCGTTCCGACAGATCTCCTGCCTTAAACCCCGATCTGTGGGAAGAACTGCTGTCGCTGACGGCGAAACACACCCTCACCTATCACTGGGTACACGGCCATCAAGGGCACCCCGAAAACGAACGTTGCGACGCTTTGGCTGTTGCTCAGTCGCAAAAATTTGCAGGTTGACTAAAGTGTGCGTATAAAACGACAGAAAGTTTTACATTTTATGTATTGCAATCTCTACCAAAATGGTATATATTATTCTTGCAGTGGATCTGCAGTAATTTTCGAAGGGTGAACTTTGATTTATGATACAAAAAATGGTTTATGCGGATAACGCCGCAACCACCAAACTCGCCCCCGAAGCACTTGCGGCTATGATGCCGTATCTTACGGAAGAGTACGGTAACCCCTCTTCACTGTATGCGTTCGGGCAATCGGCACGCGAGGGGGTCACGGCGGCACGCGAAACGGTGGCGGCTTGTCTCGGCTGTCTCCCCGCCGAAGTATATTTCACCTCGGGCGGAAGTGAAGCGGACAACTGGGCGATCAAAATGGCGGCTGCCGCAATGAAGCAGAAAGGTAAACATCACATCATCTCTACCGAGTTTGAGCATCACGCGGTGCTTCACACGTTGGATGCACTGAAAAAGCAAGGCTTTGAGGTCACGTTACTGCCCGTATACGATAACGGTATCGTGCGGGTGGAAGACGTTGCCGCCGCCCTGCGCCCCGAAACGGGTCTGGTCACGGTGATGTTTGCAAACAACGAGATCGGTACGGTGCAACCGATTGCCGCCATCGGCGCCCTTTGCCGCGATGCGGGCGTGCTGTTCCACACTGACGCAGTACAAGCCGTGGGGCATATTCCTGTGAATTTTGCTGAAATGAATATCGATATGCTCTCACTGTCGGCGCACAAATTCCACGGTCCGAAAGGCGTGGGGGCTCTGCTTTGCCGCCGCGGTGTACGCTTTGGCAACCTGATCGATGGCGGCGCGCAGGAAAACCGCCGCCGTGCGGGAACGGAAAATACCGCAGGTATCGTGGGTATGGCGACGGCGTTGAAGCTGTGCTGTGACCGCATGGAGGATACCATGCCTGCCGTCACGCAAAAGCGCGACCGCCTGATCGACGGGTTGCTCGCCGCCTGCGTACGCAGCCGCTTAAACGGTGACCGTACCGCTCGTCTGCCCGGCAACGTGAACATCAGTTTTGAAGGTATCGAAGGCGAAAGTCTTCTTTTGATGCTGGATATGTTCGGCATTTGTGCTTCGTCGGGGTCGGCGTGTACGTCCGGCTCACTGGATCCCAGTCACGTATTGCTTTCCATCGGTTTGGAGCACGCCGTGGCACACGGCTCGCTACGCTTGACGATCGCAGAAGATACTACCAACGAAGATATCGACTATATTTTGGAAAAAGTACCGCCCGTCGTGGCACGACTGCGCGAAATGTCTCCGCTGTGGGAACACATCATCAAAGCGGATTAACAGAAAGGAATTCAAATCATGGCAGCATTTTATAGCGAAAAAGTAATGGATCATTTTACCAATCCCCGCAACGTCGGTGAGATCGAAAACGCCAACGGTATCGGTGAGATCGGCAACGCCAAATGCGGCGACATTATGAAGATGTACATTCGTGTGGAAAACGGCGTTATCGCAGACGTGAAGTTCAAGACTTTCGGTTGCGGTTCGGCGATCGCCACCAGCTCCATCGCCACCGAAATGATCATGGGCAAGACCATCGAAGAAGCGTTGCAGCTTTCCAACAAAGCGGTGGTGGAAGCGCTGGACGGTCTCCCCTCTCACAAGATCCACTGCTCGGTGTTGGCGGAGCAGGCAATCAAAGCCGCGATCGCTGATTATTATCAGCGTCAAGGTATCGATCCTGAACCGATCGTCGGTAAGCTCCAATCCGCCGAAGAGATCGAGGCGTGCCACTTATGATGCATAAAAACAACCGTTACGGATCGTGGTAACGGTTGTTTACTTTATAAAAAAGCGCGGCATACTCTCACCAAAAGGAGTGAGTGTATGTCGCGTTTTTTGTATGCCGTCTGTTCGGCGGGAATACTCGGTATGTTTCTGCTCGGTATATGGATATCCTTTACCCTGCTCGTTTTACCGCATCATACGGTTTCTTCGTTTCTGATCTTGTGCATCTGCATTTGTGCCATCACGAGACCGTAGTATACACCTTTTTGGCGGATCAACTCGTTATGTGTCCCCATTTCGGCAATACCGTGGTTATCCAATACAAAAATGCGGTCAGCGTTACGCAAGGTGGACAAGCGGTGCGCGATAGCAAAGGTCGTGCGTCCTTCGGTCAAACGATCCAGTGCTTCTTGAATTTGAAACTCGGTTTCGGTATCCAAACTGCTGGTCGCTTCATCCAACACCAACAAATGCGGACGGTGTAAGATCGCACGGGCAATGGCGATGCGCTGACGTTCGCCGCCCGACAGGGTGTACCCGTGTTCGCCCACGTAGGTATCGTATCCGTCGGGGAATCGCACGATAAATTCGTGCGCATTCGCCATCTTTGCCGCTTGAATGATCTCGGCAGGGGTCGCGTCGGGTTTCGCATAACGGATGTTGTCGTAGATCGAGCCGGTAAACAGGAAAGTCTCCTGCAACACCACGCCGATCTGTCGGTGTAAACTCTCCTTGGAAAACTCCCGCAGATCGGTACCGTCCACCGTGATACGGCCGTCGTCTACATCGTAAAGACGCATGATAAGGTTGATCAACGTGGATTTTCCCGAGCCGGAAGCCCCAACGAGACCGATCATCTCCCCTTTTTTCACTTCGAAATTGATCTTGTTCAGCACGGGCTCGTACGAACGGTAACCAAAGGTAACGTCTTCGAAGCGGATGTTTCCTTCGATCTCTTTTTCGACAGCGTTTTCATGTTCGGCAACCTCTACCTCTTCGTCCAAAATGTCGTACATACGCTCGAGCGAATTGGTAAGGCGCATCAGCATACGCGGCAGACGGGTAAGCCAGCCGAGCGGGCCGTACAGCATCGCGGCATAGGCGGTAAATTGGGTCAGTTCACCGATGGTCATGGTGCCGCCGATCACGTCCGCACCGCCGAAGTAGTAGACGAAGAAGGAGCCGATGGTCAAGACCAACGTCACGAAGGGATACAGTGTGGCGAAGAACTTCTCGTTACGCCGCTGCAGTTCACAATATCGCGCGGTATATTCTTGAAAACGTGCCGTTTCGCGCTGCTCTTGCCCAAACGATTTCACCACGCGAATACCGGAAATAACGTCTTGCAAGCGGTTGTTCACTTGATCGTTATACCGCCATTGCTGACGCCACAGACGCATTTCACGGTTGCGGAACAAGCGCACCAACAACGCCGCGAGCGGCATAAACGCGATCGTAAGCAGTGCAAGCGTGGGGTTGATGATCAGCATGATCACGATAGCGCCGCCGATCGTGAAGAACTGCGTGAACATTTCGGAGAAAACTTCCTCCATAAACATACGCACCTGACCACTGTCATCCACCACACGATTCATAAGTTCGCCTGCCTGCCGCTTGTCCGAAAACGACAGAGACAGTACATTGATCTTTTCGAACACACGCGCCCGCAGATCGTGGCTGATACGCGTGCCAAGACGGTTGCTGAGCGCACGGCGGGAGATACGCAAGGTCAGCGACGACATAATGATGACAAACATCAATCCGAAAAACGTCAGCACGGCTTGTACACTGCCTTCGGCGGGTACCAACACGTTATCGATAAAATCCCGTTGTACAAACTGTTGCCACAGAACGAAAGCAGAGTTTGCCGCCATGAACAGCGTAAGGCACAAAAGCGGCAACACGTAGCGACTGCCGAGATCCCACAATCGTCTGAGCGTGCGGGCACCGCCGCCGCAGCGCGGACAGTGGTCGGTACCCGGCAACACCGTTCCGCATTTTGGGCAATACCGTTCCTTTTCGGTGCTTTCCAAAATGCGGTACTCCTCACGGCAGAACAAGGTCGCCCCGCGGGCAACGTAGGATAAACGCACCATGTGGCGCATACTGAAACGGCAAAGGAAGGTATCCTCCCCGCCACGCCGCGCGGCAAGATTGCCGCTGTCCACGTTGGAAAGGCACACTATCTCATCCGTATCGGACAACGAGACTGTCGCGATGATCGCACCGCCTTGCAAACACAGCAACGTACGCCGGGTCACCACGACCCATCCGTTATCGCAAAACGCGCCGTCTGCCGCAAGATCGTACGGAACGCAATATTCAATTCCTTCTTCGCCTAAAACCGACGTGACAAGCAACCGCTCGGCATCGGGTAAGGTGTAATGTAAATTCATAGCGATCCCTCAAATAAAGATATCGAGCTTTTTCATCTCTTTCGCTGTCAGTGCAGATATATCCGCAATCTCAAAACGGTTGCCGTCCAGATCGTTCACAAGATAGCGGTTGTGTCCGATGGAATACACGCTGTTCCCACCCATACGCGCCGTAAAACGGCATCGTCCGCGATCGGTCAGCACGTCCCAGTAGGAATACCCGTATTCGGATTTGATATCGTAAATTTTCATGATCTTCGGCGAAAAATAGCGCAGTTCCATCTGCTCGAGCAACATCGTCCGAACGTCTTCGGGCAGTGCATTCAGATCCTCGATAAGAGCGATCTCCTTACCGTCATTATCGGGCATACGCACAGATATGTAGTGGGTAGGATCGGAATGCGGAAAACAACGGTGTATCGCCACACGGGGGTATGTTTTGTCTCCGAATTCCAGTGAAACAAACCCGCCCGCCGTACGTTTGAATACGGCGTTTTCCGCTGTGATACTACGCATCGCGATCAGATCTTCTACCGCCTGCTTCTCGCGTTCGATCACGTCCAAAGCGGCCGTCTCAGCCGTTTTCAATGTCTTATCACTCATCGCCGATCCCCCTCATTGCCAGTGCTTTGGATTGTAACTGTAACAATTTGTAATACGTTCCTTTATTCCGAACCAGTTCGCCATGCGTACCGTGTTCCACCACCTTGCCGTTTTCCAGCACAACCAGGCGGTCGGCGTTGCGCAGCGTGGACAAACGGTGAGCGATCGAAATGGTGGTACGCCCTTTGATAAGTTGGTCCAGGGAGTCCTGTATCGCTCGTTCGGTCTCGGTATCCACCGAAGCGGTAGCCTCATCTAAGACCAAAATACGCGGGTCGGCGAGTACCGCCCGTGCAATGGAGATGCGTTGGCGTTCACCGCCCGACAGACTGCGCCCGCCCGTGCCGATCACCGTGTCGTATCCGTCTGGCAGTCGGCAGATAAAACCGTGAGCGCTCGCCGCCATCGCCGCCCGCACGATCTCCTCGCGGGTCGCATCGGGTTTTGCGTAGGCAATATTCTCAGCCACAGTACCCATAAAGATGTAGGTTTCCTGGCTCACCATCGCGATCGCACCGCGCAAGGATGAAAAGGCAATGTCCTTTACATTTACTCCATCCAACAGAATTTCGCCTTCATTCGGGTCGTACAAGCGGGATATCAAATTGACAAGTGTGGATTTGCCTGCTCCCGAACGTCCCACGATACCGAGCATTTCACCTGCTCTTACTTCAAGATCGATGTTTTCGAGTACTTGTTTGTTCGGCTCATACCCAAAAGTGACGTTGCGCAGTTGTATATCACCCTTTAAATCGATCTGTAAAGCGTTTTCCCTTTCCACAATTTCCGGCTCAGAGTCGATGATCTCAAACACGCGTTGGGCGGCGTTCATACTGTTTGTCCACCATTGGAACACGGAAGAGAAGAATTCGAGCGGACCTTGCAGCATTCCCATATAGTTCAGAAAAGTAAAGAGTTTACCGTAAGAGAATGCACCGTCACTTTGCAGAATAAAGATCGCGCCAAACGTCCACACCAGCAAAACGGGCAATTCCATGCCGATACTATACGCCACGCTGTAGGTGTTACGGTAGTTGACCACGTTGACCTCGGCGTCCCGCACACGGGTGTTCACCTTATCAAACCGCGTGCCTTCGCTTTGCTCACGACCGAAGGCTTTTACCACGCGCGCTCCCGTAAAGTTGTCGTTTAACACCGAGTAGAGCGAGCGCATCACGCGGGCACGGCGACCGTGTACCTGCCACAACCGCGGTAACATATAATAACTGACAAAAAACAGCGGCGGCAACAAAATGATGGCAATGATCGCGAGCCGCCAATCCACCGCAAACATAATAGCGGCAGACAAGATCAACGTAACGACGTTAAAAAGCAAATACGGCAAGCCGTCGATAAAAAAGCCGGTCACTTCGTTGGCATCGCCGTTGATGCGTTGCATCAAACTGCCCGTTTGACGGCGATTAAAGAAGCTGATGGAGAGTCGTTGTAACGAGCCGAACACGGTGTTTTTGATCTCACTCACCACGCCCGGTACGATGTGTGCCGTCATACGGCCGTGGATCACACCCGTGATCTGTTGGAGCAACTTCACCGCGATCATACACAACACCAATGCACCGAGCATCAACACGAGATTCCCTCCGAAACCCAGTGACGCGGCAAAGTCGGCGTCTTTTCCGAGAACTTTGTCGTACAACAACGTACCCGTCATATACGGCCAGATCGCGTTGAAGAAACCCGAAAGAAGGATACAGGAAAACAAAACGATCAGCCGCTTCTTGTAAACGGTAAAATACTTAAGTACGCGCACGAATACGGTACGTTTTTCCATACATTTCGGACAAACCCGTCGTCCCGCTTCGGGATACGGCATACCGCACTTCGGACAGCAGACGGGCTCGTCTTCACGCGATCCGCGACGTTTTCGGCCGGGATGCGGCACCCGCATCGCCGCTTCGTCCTGCTCGTTTTGCTCGCTTTCGCCGAGCAGGTCGGTGAGTTCGCGCAGCAAACGGGTCATTTCCCGCATACGGGCACTTGAAAAGCGGCAGATCCACCGCTCTTCCCCCTCGACGGTTATAACGAACAAACCGCCAACCACTTGATTCAAGATCTGCGGTTTGGTGATGGCGGACACGGGGAATGCGTGTACTTCCGCAATATTTTCAATGTGTAACGGACGCCTCGGTTTTCCCGCACCCGAAAACAGCATCTCGTCGCTGTACGCCGATACCATCAAATACAGTGTTTTTTCGGTGAGGACCAAATACAAACGGCGCAATTCACCCTCGTTCGTGATATCTGCCAAGGCATGGGCGATCACCTTGTCGGTATCCCCGCGCTGCGCCAACACGTCACGCAGTATGGCAGACAACCGTTCTCCATCTTGCACGGACGTTATATCTTTGCGGTCTTTGGTCTTTTTCATCCACCATCCCGCCTTTCTTACGGATTACACAAAGAGCGACCCGTACGGGCCGCCCTTTGCGAGAGGACCTATAAGCCGAGTTCTGTCGTGAACAGTCATCTATCTCGATCGTGTGTTGCCACACGACTCCAGCCGCCCGTCGAAGCACATCGGGCCAATGTATCGCTTCTGTCGGCGTTGCACCGAATAGGGTTTACATGGCCACACGGTCTCCCGTGTGCCGGTGAGCTCTTACCTCGCCTTTCCACCCTTACCGTAACGAATACGGCGGTATATCTCTGTTGCACTTTCCCTGGGGTCACCCCCGGCGGCCGTTAGCCGTTATCCCGCCCTGTGGTGCTCGGACTTTCCTCATGCGGTTTCCCGCACGCGACTGTTCAGTCCTCTTTCATCATTCTATCACCCTTATCCTACAATGTCAATTCAAGACGCCCAAAAAAGTCAAAATAAAAATACTCGCTATTTTTCTATTTACAGCGGTTATTATACATTGACTTTTCAGGGTAGATACAGTATGGTTAAGCAGAGGAGGCGCATCCGAACACGCCTAAAACGGCATAATTTCCGCGCTTTTTGATTTGTTGTCGGTGGCAGGCGACAGCCTTGCCACCT
>SVPJ01000025.1 GCA_015065885.1 Oscillospiraceae bacterium
AACCGGGTTATACCGGCGATATCGTGTGCGACAAGTGCGGCGCGATCATCGAAGCGGGTACGGTCATCCCGACGTTGGCTCCCGGTGTCATCGACGAAAACGGGTACTACCGTGAAGACGGCAAGCGCGTTCCCTACAAGGGCCTGATCCTGGTCGACGGTGAGTACTACTACATCAACGACCACGGTCTGTACCTGAAGGATGTCAGCTACACCATTTTGGATACCAACGGTTACGAAGCACTCGACGAGCGCGTTCAGTCCAAGGCGACCTACTACTTCGATGAGAATGGCCATATGGTCTTCGAGAAGAACGGTGTCTATGGCGGCGTGTACTACGAACACGACAAGACGGTTCCGTATGCGGGTCTCGTGCAGTACGAGGGCAACTACTACTACGTTGTGGAACAGGGTAAGGTCGTGACCGGCCGCTACTTCGCGAGCCGCTTCAACGAGTTCACCCAGTTCACGAACGGTTACTACTACTTCGACGAGAACGGTGTGATGAACACCGAGCCGGCTGTGATCGACGGTTACTACTACGGCGAAAACGGCAAGTGCCTGCCTTACGCAGGACTGGTTGAAGTGGACGGTGACTACTACTACGTCCTGAAGAACGGCGAAGTGAAACTCGGCCGTTACTCCATCGTGACCACCAACGGTCTGAAGGAGAAGGGTATCTACTCCTTCGGTACCGACGGTAAGATGCTGATGGATGTGGTAGAGAATGGCTACTACTACACCGAAAGCGGTCTGACCGTTGGTTACCTCGGCTTGGTCGAAGCGGCGGACGGCAACCTGTACTACGTGCAGGCGCAGGGCAAGGTTGTTGTGAGCAACGACCGCTTCCTGGTCTCGAACCACAATGGTTTGGTGGCGAAGGGCTACTATGCGTTTGACGCGAACGGTGCGATGGTTCGCTAAACCGACAGCATAACCGAAACAACGGCTGCCGCAGCAGGTCTCCTGCTGCGGCAGTTCTTTTTGGTATAGGGTTTCTCCGATGACTGCGGGAAGGCGGAGGAGGTTTTGGAAGTGTGCCGTCACCTCTTGTATTTTTACGGTATATATGGTATACTCACAGACACAGGAGGTGTTTTGTATGGATATTCGCGGTCTCTTTCGAACCGATGAGCAACCGCTTGAAAAGTTGCTGCCCGATGGTGGCTTTTGCGGTATTTTCCGCACCATCACCTGTGTAGGGGACAGCCTGTCGTCGGGCGAATTCCAAACCAAGCGGGAGGACGGCACGTTCCGTTATCACGATATGTACGAATATTCGTGGGGACAGTACCTTGCCCGTGCGACGGGCAGTACGGTGTACAATATGTCGCGCGGCGGCATGTCGGCACGCGAGCTGATGGGGTTGGATGAGTATTGGGATCCTGTGCGATTTCCGCCTACACAGGCGTACATCGTAGCGCTCGGTGTGAACGACGTTCAGAACCAGAACCAAGAGGTGGGCACGCTCGCAGATGTCACAGAGGATTGGCGGCAAAACGCCGACACCTTTACAGGGCATTACGCAGGCGTTATTCAGCGCATCAAGGAGTTTCAGCCGAACGCCCGCTTCTTTCTTGTGACCATCCCGCGGGAAAACAACGCGGAGCGTGATGCCCGCGGTGCCTGTCATGCCGAAGCGGTGCGAGCGGTCGCGGCACACTTCGAAAACTGCTACGTTATCGATCTGCAGAAAGACGCGCCCTGTTACGACGAGGTGTTCCGCGAAAATTTCTTTATGTACGGCCACATGAATGCGGCGGGGTATCTGCTTACCGCCAAAATGGTGATGACCTATATGGACTACATCATTCGTCATAACCTGCGTGACTTTGATCTCGCCCCGTATATCGGGCGGGAAGATATGTTGGAAGGATAATCTATGCAAGAACTGTGGTATACCGTGCCGCCCGCATACGACGGTGCCCAGACGGGCGCGTTTTTGCGGCGCGGGTGCGGGCTTTCGTGGCGCACGGTGGTGCGCTGCAAAAACGTGGCGAACGGCATCACCGCCGACGGCGTGTGGCGGCGCACCATCGACCCCGTATATGCAGGGCAGCGGGTGCGGTTGCTGTTGCCCGATGATACGGTGCGTATCGAAGGGGTAGACCTGCCGCTGGACGTGGTGTTCGAGGACGAGCATCTGCTGGTGGTGAACAAACCGCCCTATCTCGCGGTGCATCCTTCGGCGGGGAAACCCGAACCGACGCTTGCCAATATCGTGGTGCATCACTACGCACAGGCGGGCACGCCGCTGTCCTTTCGTCCCGTGAACCGACTGGACCGCAATACGAGCGGTCTGTTGCTCGCCGCCAAAAATCCGCACGTTGCCCATGCGCTGACGGGCGCAGTGCAAAAGGAATACACGGCGTTGGTACTCGGTCGTCTCACGGGCGAGGGGGTCATCGACCAACCGATCCGTGTAAAGGAAGGATGTTGCATCACCCGCGAAGTGGGGGAGGGCGGTAAACCCAGCCTCACCCGTTGGTGGTCGGTGAAGGACGGCGAGACCGTCTCGCAACTGCGGGTGATCATTGAAACGGGGCGCACTCATCAGATCCGCGTACACATGGCGTGGCTTGGCCACCCGCTGGCGGGGGACACGATGTACGGTACCGATACCGCCGTGATGGCACGTCATGGCTTGCACTGCGGGAAAATGCAGTTTGTTCACCCCATCACGGGGGAATGTTTGGAGTTTGAAGTACCGCCGCCCGACGATATGCAGGCGGTTATAAAGGAGATATAAAGAATGGAAAAGATCGCCAGTTTTCAAGTAGACCATACGGTACTGTTACCGGGGATGTATGTCTCCCGCGTGGACGGTGACGTTACCACCTTCGATCTGCGCTTCGTGCGGCCCAACACGCCGCCGTATCTTACCATGCCCGCCGTGCATACACTTGAGCATCTGTTTGCCACCTACGCCCGTAACAGTGCGCACAAGGATAAGGTCATCTACTTCGGGCCGATGGGGTGCCGTACCGGCTTTTATTTCCTCACCCGCGACCTTTCGCGGGAAGAGGCGTTGACCCTCACCCAAGAGGCGCTGGCGTTTGTGGCGGCGTATGACGGGGATATCCCCGGTGTGAGTGCGGTGGAGTGCGGCAACTGGTTGGAACACGACCTCGACGGGGCACGTGCTTATGCCGCCGCTATGGTAAACGTGCTGCGTGACTGGACGGCAGAAAAGATGGACTACTGAAAAGCGCCCTGTTTTTTCGTGAAAACTACTTAAAATTAGGGGAAGGATTTTGGTAAAATGCCCAAAGATTGGGCAAAAGCATTGATTTATTACGGAAAATAGAGTATACTAACAAAAAGGTTACATAGTTGTAACCTTTTTGTTTTGAGAGTCGAGAGAAAGGGGGTGCCCTGATGTCGCAGGAAAACGGACTTCCGCCGAGTGAACAACATCCGCTGTTGCGCGCGCTGATGCCCGAGGTGGATACCACCGAAAGCGTGGTGGATATTCACGGTGAGCCGCCCGCTCCCAAGAAGAAGCCGCTGTCGGCTTTTCAGCCGACCACCCGCCCCGACGACACGTGGTGGATGCGCGTGTCAATGGAGATATATCTTGTCTGCTACGGTCTGGGCGCCTTCACACGCGGCGTGTGGCACGCATTCGTTTTGTGGTTGCGCCACGCACTGGCGCCGCTCGGTCGCGCGATCGCCCGTTTGTGGGAGCGCACCGCCGTAAAGCAGTGGCGCCGCCTGCGTTTTGAGTTTCGCCGTATCCGCCACGGGTTTACGTTGGCGCACGAGCGGGTGATCGAGGCCGGCCGCCGCCACCGTATGCTTGCGGTGCTGCAGGTGTTGGCATTGCCGTTTATGGCATTTCGCCGTCATCGCCGTTTTGCTTCTGCCGTGATACAAAGTGTGATGGTACTCACTTCGGTACTGGTACTGACGTTGGTCGTTCGCTATTGGCAGAATACCACTTTTGCTTTGGAGTTGGTGTACGGCGGCAAACACCTCGGGTATATCGTGGACGAATCGGTGTTTCAGGGTGCCGTGGATATGGCGGAAAGCCGCGTTATTAAGAATACCGACGGCTACGTGTTCGAACGTGAACCGCACTTGACCTTGCGTCCCGCCCAACAGAGTGCCGTACTCACCGAAGCGGAGCTGTGCGATGCCATTTTGAAAATGTCGGGCAGTGAAGTGGAGGAGATGAGCGGTCTGTACGTGGACGGCGTGTTTGAAGGTGCGCTCGCCACCCATTCCGATATGGATCGCTTGCTGAATGAGATACTGGCGATGTACGACCAAGGGGTCGAAACGGCGAATAAGCGGGCGGAGTTCCGCAACAAGATCGAGATCGTGGACGGTTTGTACCCGAAGGGATCGGACGAGCCGTATCGCGCCTTGTTTAAACGGTTGACCGCCAAGGATGAATACGGCAACCCGTTCCTCACGGTGCAGATCCGTTGCACCGAGATATACAGTGAGGCAATCCCGTTTGAACGGCGTACCGTGAAGGATAACACGAAGTATATCGGCTACTCGGCTATCCGCACCAAGGGCGAAGAAGGCGAGCGGCAATATACGGCGGACGTTATTTATATCAACGGCGTGGAGCAGTACCGTGAGGTGCTGTCCTCCGAAGTGGTAAAACAGCCCGTCACCGAAGTGACCGTCATCGGCAGTTACCGCGCGAACGCGAGTGCCGAAGCAGGCAAACCCACGGGTGAATTCATGTGGCCGCTGCCCAGTTGCCGTATTCTCAATTCCGAGTTTGGCTATCGCTGGGGTAAACTGCACGCAGGTATCGACATTTCGGGTAACGGCGTGTTCGGCAAGGATATCATTGCATCGGACGGCGGCGTAGTCACGCAGGTGAACGCCTCGGGTTGGGGCGGCGGTTACGGCTTGTACGTCATCATCGACCACGGTAACGGCTACACCACCGCCTACTGCCATTGCAACGAGATCTTGGTTTCGGTGGGAGATAAGGTCACGCAGGGTGAAGTGATCGCGAAAGTCGGTAATACGGGCAACAGTTTCGGCCCGCACCTGCATTTTGAGATCCGTTTGAACGGCCGTGCGGTGGATCCTATGCCGTATTTGGAGTGAGTGTGTTAGTATGACGATGACCTTTTGTTGCCCTTGTCTGTTTGGCATTGAGGGCATTCTGGCGGATGAACTCCGTCGTATGGGGGTGGACAACGTTCGCGCCGAGACGGGGCGTGTGCTGTTCGACGGTGATTTCGCCGCGATGGCACGGGTGAATATCCGCTCACGCTATGCGGAGCGAGTGCAACTCGTGATGGGGCGGTTCCGCGCAACGACGTTCGACGCACTGTTTGAAGGTGTGAAGGCGTTGCCGTGGGAACGGTTTATCGGTGTAAAAGATCGTTTCCCCGTGAAGGGGTGGTCGCTGAATTCCGCTTTGCACAGCGTGCCCGACTGCCAGTCCATCGTGAAAAAGGCGGTGGTGGAACGTCTGCGCGCCCGCTTTGGCGTTTCGTGGTTTGAGGAAAGCGGCGCACTCTTTCAAATTCAAGTGACCATAATGAAAGACGAAGTCACTTTGCTTGTGGATACCAGCGGACAAGGTCTTCACAAGCGCGGCTACCGTGCCAACGCGGGGGAGGCGCCTATTAAAGAAACGCTGGCGGCGGCGATCGCGGACGTGATGCGCGCCCGCTTTGCCGAGCAGGTGTGCGACCCGTGTTGCGGGTCGGGTACGTTGCTCATTGAAGCGGCGCTCGCGGCACGGCGCATTTCTCCCGGCATCGGCCGCCGTTTTGCGGCGATGACGTGGGACTGCGTGCCGCGCGGGACGTTTGAAGCGGAGCGCGAAGCGGCGTTGGCGCTCGAATTGCCCGAGCGGGAGATCACCCTGTGGGGCGGCGATATCGACCCCGATTGCGTGCGCCTGACCGAAGAAAACGCGGGGAAAGCCGGGGTGGGGGATTGCCTGTTTGCCGACCGTGCCGACTTGAAAGATTTCGTGCCGCGCGGGGACAGCGGCCTCGTGCTGTGTAACCCGCCGTACGGTGAACGGTTGCTTGACCGCAGTGAGGCACAGGCACTGTACCGCACGATGGGGCAGGTGTTCGTGCCCAAAGCGGGATGGAATTACGGCATCATCACGGCGGACGAGACGTTTGAAGAGGCGTTCGGCCGTCCCGCGGATAAACGGCGAAAATTGTACAACGGTATGCTGAAATGCCAGTTGTATATGTATTTTTCACCGAAGAAATGAGGGGAGCTCGGGTGAAACACATCTTCATTTTAAACCCCGCGGCGGGCAAACACGCCCCGGCGTTGGAACTTGCGCCGCGTATCCGCGACGTGTGTGAAAAGCACGCGTTGGATTTTGAGATCTTGGAGACCACTGCGCCGGGTGACGCTACGCTGCTTTCGCAAAAAGCGATTGCGGAAAATGACGAACGGGTGCGGTTGTACGCCTGCGGCGGTGACGGCACGCTTTTGGAGGTGCTGACCGCGATCGAACCGCACAGCGACACCGAGTTTGCCCATATCCCGTGCGGGTCGGGCAACGATTTTGTGCGCATGCTCGGCGGCGCCGCACCGTATTTGGAACTGGAAGATATGGTAACGGCAGATGCCTATCCGATGGACGGCATCGTGTGTACATACGGCGAAGGCACGGTGCGCCGCTCGCTGAATATCGCCGCGACGGGTATGGATGCCGAAGTGGCGTATCATATGGCGAAATTCAAACGCTGGCCGTTGGTCAGTGGGTCGATGGCGTATAATCTCGCATTGGTGAAGGTGTTTTTCAGCCGCCTCGGCTGTCACCTTACCGCCGAAATGGAAACAGCGGAGGGCGTGCGGCGGCTGGAGGGCAACTTCCTCTTTGCGCTGTGTGCCAACGGGGAATACTACGGCGGCGGCTACCACGGTGTGCCCACCGCCCGTCCCGATGATGGGGAATTGGATTTCGTGTTGGTGGAAAAAATGTCCCGCGCCCGTATTTTGCGTCTGCTGCCGAAATACAAAAAGGGCACGCACCAAGGTGAGCGGGGGGTACACTTCTTTCGCGGCAGTGCCATCACGGTGAAGACGGTACGGCCGATGCCGGTCACGCTGGACGGTGAGTGTGTGCTGACCGATCACTTCCGTGCGGAGATTCAAAAGAAAGCGTACCGTATGGTGATCCCGCCGCGCGTTGCGGATACGCGGTATAAAACGGTAAAAAGTGAGGCGTAAGCCTCGCTTTTTGCATTATTCGGCGCACAAATCCGCCAAACACGAAAGTGAAGCAGGGGGAAAACGAAAATTTTTGAAAAATTTTTGCAATTATTCAAAAAAGAACTTGCAAAATGCCGCGGTTTGTAATACAATGTACCAAGGCGTTTTTGAAAGGATGGGTTTTCCTATGACGATAGAGGCGAAGCGGTTGGAGGAACTGACCGCACGGTATGAGGAATATTGCGCACGCGGACTGGCGCTGGATATGTCCCGCGGCAAGCCGGGTCCCGAGCAGTTGGAACTGACGGCGGATATGCTGGATTGCCTGAACAGCCACGCCGACTTTAAGGCGGAGGATGGGATGGACGTGCGCAACTACGGCGGTCTCACGGGTATTCCCGAAGCGCGCCGTATGTTCGGCGACGTTTTGGGCGTGCCCGCCGAAAACGTCATCGTGGGCGGTAACTCCAGTTTGAATTTGATGTTTGATTACATTGCGAATATGTATTCTATGGGTGCCACGGGTTGTGAGCCGTGGTGCAAACAGGAGACGGTGAAGTTTCTCTGTCCCGTGCCGGGTTATGATCGTCATTTTTCCATTACGGAATATTTCGGCATTGAAATGGTTCGCGTACCGATGAACGAGGACGGCCCCGATATGGACGTGGTCGAGCAACTGATCCGCGACGAAGCGGTCAAGGGTATGTGGTGCGTGCCGATGTATTCCAATCCCGGCGGCATCACCTATGCGGACGAAACGGTGCGTCGTCTGGCGGCAATGAAGCCCCGTGCGAAGGATTTTCGCCTGATGTGGGATAACGCGTACTGCGTACACCACCTGTCGGATACCCACGACATGTTGCTGAATATTTTTGACGAGGCGAAGAAGCACGGTAACGAGGAGCATATCGTGGCGTTTACCTCCACTTCGAAGATCAGTTTCCCCGGTGCGGGTGTGGCGGTGATGGCGGCGATGGGCAAAACGTACGACGATATCGTGCGTCGTCTGTCGATGCAGACCATCGGTTACGATAAGATGAATATGATGCGCCACGTGCGTTACTTCAAGAATGCGGCGGGCATCGTGTCGCACATGAAGTTGCACGCGGCGGTGTTGCGTCCGAAGTTCGATGTGGTGCTGAACACGCTGGAAAAGCATCTCGGCGGTAAAAATATGGCGCAGTGGCACCGTCCGACCGGCGGTTACTTCGTCAGCGTGGACGTTCCCGGCTGTGCGACCGAGATCATTCGTCTGTTGCGTAAAGCGGGTGTGAAGATGACCGAAGCGGGCGCACCGTTCCCGTATCATCACGACCCCGAAGATAAGACGATGCGTATTGCACCGACCTACCCTTCGGTGGCGGAATTGGAGCAGGCGATGGAACTGTTTTGTATCTGTACCGAGATCGCGGTACTGAAAAAATCGGTGTAATGCTACATTTTTGGCGTAATTTTTGGCAAAAGCATAGAATTTATAAAGAAACGGTCGGAAATCTTGACATTTCCGACCGTTCGTTATATAATAAATCTATTAGCGCGGACTACGCGCGAGTAAGTATTGGAGGAACTACCGATGAAGCGCACAGCAAGACCCGTATTTTTCATCGTGGCGCTGGTGATCCTGGTGTTGGCGTATACGTCCATCTTCGGCGTGTACACCTACTTCGGCGATCGTCGTGACACGATCATTCGCGGTGCTTCGGACATTCGATTCGGCATCGATATCCGCGGCGGCGTGGACGTGACCTTCGGCGCAAAGGATACGAAGATCCAAGTGTCCGAAGAACAGCTCGACGGCGTGAAAGCCGTCATTGAAGAACGTTTGGTTCTTCGCAACATAACCGACTATGAGATCTATGCCGACACTGCCAACAAGCAGGTGGTGGTTCGTTTCCCGTGGGAAGCGGGCGAGAGCAACTATGACCCGACCAAAGCCATCAGCGAGATCGGTCAGACGGCTCAGTTGGCGTTCCATATCGGCGATGCCACCGATTCCGAAACGGGCAAGCCTACGGGCGACCTCGTGCTGACCGGTAACGACGTGGCGTCGGCTAAAGCCGCGTATGATGAGGAAAATCAGCAGTACGTCGTGTTGCTCAACCTGAAGGAGTCGGGCAAGAAGGCGTTTGCCGATGCGACCAAGAAGCAGTACGACAACAATAAGGCGCCCATCTCCATTTGGTTGGACGATCAGATGATCTCCGCGCCGAAGGTGCAGGCGGTCATCACCAACGGTGAGGCGACCATTTCGGGCAGCTTTGAAACGATGGCGGATGCACAGGACCTCGCAAACCTCATCACGTCGGGCTCTCTGCCGTTTGAACTTGAAGTGAAGAGCAGCGGTACCATCAACCCCACGATGGGTGTGAAGGCGCTGGATGCGATGGTGCTGGCGGCGGCGATCGCCTTCGTGCTGATCGCGGCGTTTATGCTCATTTACTACCGTGTGCCCGGTTTCGTGGCGGTCATCGCTCTGCTCGGTCAGGTGGCGGGCTCCGTTGCGGCGGTGTCGGGTTACTTCGGCATCTTCAACAGCTTTACGCTGACCCTGCCCGGTATTGCGGGTATCATCCTCTCCATCGGTATGGGTGTGGATGCGAACGTGATCACGGCGGAGCGTATTAAGGAAGAGATCCGCGCAGGCAAGACCATCGACGGTGCGATCCGTTCGGGTTCGAAGGAATCCTTCTGGGCGATCTTCGACGGTAACATCACGGTCATCATCGTGGCGGCCGTGTTGATGGGCGTCTTTGGCCCGTCCGACAGCGTGTTCGGTTGGCTGCTCAGCCCCCTGATGCGCTGGTTCCCCGTGGCGACCACCGGTGCGGTGTACTCCTTCGGTTACACCTTGCTCGTCGGTATCATTTTCAACTTCGTTATGGGTATGACCGCATCGCGTTTGATGCTGTCCTCGCTTTCGCGCCTGAAGTGCTTGCGTAAGCCCTGGCTGTATGGAGGTGAGCGGTAATGAAAAAGGAATTTAACTTTATCCAAAGCCGTAAGATCTGCGTGATCATCTCGCTGTGCATCTTTGCGGTGGGTATTCTGTTCAACGTCATTTTCGGCACGGGCATGGACGTCTCCTTCAGCGGCGGTACGCTGGTGCGTTACAGCTATGCGGAGAAGATCGACGTGAATGCGGTGCAAGCGATGGCGCAGGACGTGCTCGGCAAGGATGCCGAAGCCTCGCTCGAGAACGTGGACAACACCGACGTGGTTACCGTCACCTTCCCGAAAGAGATCACGCTCGAACAGCAGACCAAGCTGAACGAGCGTATGACCAAGGATTTCAAGGACAACAAGCCCGTGCAGGTGGAAGCCAAGACGCTCTCCGCGCCGATGGGCCGTCAGTTCTTTGTGAAGTGCCTTGCGGCGATCGCGCTGGCGGCAGGTTTCCTGCTTTTGTACGTGGGTCTGCGTTTCCGTCGTATCGGCGGTTTCTCGGCAGGTCTGTGTGCTCTGCTGGCACTGGTGCATGATCTTTTGATCTGTTACTTCGTGTTCGTCATCTTCCGCATCAATCTGGACGATAACTTCGTCGCCGTGATGCTGACCATTCTCGGTTACTCGCTGAACGATACCATCGTTATCTTTGACCGTGTGCGTGAAAACCGCCGCCGTCACAAGAACATGCCGATCAGCGACGTTGTGAATCTCAGTATCAACCAGACCTTCACCCGTACCCTCGTGACCGCCGTGGCGGTGTTCGTGGCGATCGCGGTGGTGGTTGTCGTGGCATTGATCATGCGCATCGACTCCATCATGAGTTTCGCCCTGCCGATGATGTTCGGTGTTGTCTCCGGTTTCTATTCCTCCGTGTTCCTCAGTGCGCCGATCTGGGCGCTGTGGCGCGAGAAGAAAGCCGAAAAGAAATAAGTGTTTTAAAAGCCTCACGGTTTCCTCGGGGATACCGTGAGGTTTTTTCGTATACGAAAGCCTATGTGCGGACGAACAGCGAAATTGACATCCAATCCCAACCGTGCAGTAGGGGAGGGGTTCCACCCCCTCCCGCGAAATGAGATGCGGATTCGAAAGGCGGAACGGTCAGGGACCGTTCCCTACGAGGGACTCCTGCGTGTTTTCCCTCTTGTCAAACGCGCACGTTTTTATTATAATAGAGTAAAGGCGGTGAGACTATGGCGGAGTTGACACACGACACCTCGGTGCGCTACATCAAAGGGGTGGGTGAAAAAATGGCAGCGGCTTTTGCTCGCTTGCACATTCACACGGTGGAGGATCTTCTCCGCCATTTTCCGCGCGCGTATGAGGATTGGTCGCAGGTGGTGCGGATCGCGGACGCCCCCGTGGGGGAGTCGTGTTGTGTGCGTGCCACGGTGCTGACCGACGTGCAGACAAACTTTATCCGCAAGGGAATGACCTTGTTCAAGTTTACCGCGAGCGACGGTAAAAACGGGATGCAGGTCACGCTGTTTAACAATAAATATCTGGCAAACCGTATCAAGCGCGGGCGGGAATACCTCTTTTTCGGCACCGTCACCAGTGGGTACGCACGGTATGAAATGGCGTCGCCGCTGATCGAAGAAGTGAGCGGTGCGATGCGTATTCATCCCATCTATCGGCAGACGGAGGGACTGACCACCCGCACCATCGCCAAGACGGTAGAAAAAGTGTTGCCGACCCTTTCGACCGCGGCGGATATCCTGCCGCCCGCTTTGATCGCGCGCTACGGGCTGTGTACCGCGGCGTATGCCTATCAAAACATCCATTTCCCGCGGGATCGCGAAGCGCTCAGCACCGCGCGCCGCCGCTTGGTGTTTGAAGAATTGCTGTTGCTGCAACTGGGATTATTACGCCTTAAAGGGCGCACCCGCGCGGTGGCGGGCACGCCCGTTGCCACCGATGCAAGCGAGGAGTTTTGGTCGTTGTTGCCGTTTACTCCTACGGGGGCGCAACGGCGGGCAGTGGCCGATTGCGTGCGGGATATGCAAGGCGGCGCCCCGATGAGCCGTTTGGTGCAAGGGGACGTCGGCAGCGGTAAGACGGCGGTCGCGGCGGGCGTCGCGTACACCGTGATTCAAAACGGCGGGCAGGTCGCGATGATGGCACCCACCGAAATTTTGGCGGAGCAACACGCAAAGACGCTCGAAAAATTGCTGACGCCCGCGGGTATTCGTGTGGGGAAACTGACGGGCAGTATGCCCGCCGCCGAAAAACGTGCCGTGCGGGAAGGTTTGGCAAACGGCACGGTGCAGTTGGTGGTGGGGACCCACGCGCTGATCTCCGACGGGGTGGAATTCTCCCGTTTGGGGTTGGTGATCACCGATGAACAGCACCGTTTTGGGGTGGCGCAACGTGCCAGACTGGCGGAAAAGGGCGAAAACCCGCATCTGCTCGTTATGTCGGCAACGCCCATTCCGCGTACCCTGGCGCTGATCATTTACGGAGATCTTGACGTATCGGTGCTGGACGAATTGCCCCCCGGCCGTCAGCCCATCGCCACCTTTGCGGTGGACAGCGGCAAACGGGCGCGGGCGTACGGGTACGTGAAAAAGCATTTGGATGAAGGACGGCAGGCGTACGTGGTGTGTCCGCTCGTGGAAGAAGGAGAAGAAGGGAGTGACCTTGCCGCCGCCACCGAAACGGTAGCGGAATTACAACAAGGTGCGCTCAAGGGATATCGCACGGCGTTGCTTCACGGGCGGATGAAGGGCGCGGAAAAGGAGGCGGTCATGTCCGCCTTTGCCCGCGGTGAAGTGGACGTGTTGGTGTCCACCACCGTGATCGAAGTGGGGGTGGACGTGCCCAACGCGGTCATTATGGTGATCGAAAACGCCGACCGCTTCGGTTTGGCGCAACTGCACCAGTTGCGCGGACGTGTGGGACGCGGGGAGTACGCCTCCACGTGTATCCTTATTTCGGATGCACAAAACGAGGAAGCGCGCCGTCGCTTGCGGGTGATGTGCCAAACCACCGACGGATTCCGCATTGCGGACGAGGACTTGCAACTGCGCGGGCCGGGTGATTTCTTCGGCAACCGTCAACACGGCTTGCCGCAGTTGAACATTGCCGACTTGATGAGCGATGCCGCCTTACTCGGTGCGGCACGCCGTGCGGCGGAAGAGTTGTTGCGGAAAGACCCGTTGCTCTCGGCCGCGGAACACCGTCCGCTTGTCGAGGCGGTGGAACGGCTGTTTGCCCGCGTCGGCGACGGCGGTATGAACTGAAAATTAAGCACCGCGATTTTTGGAGTTTCTTCCAAAAATCGCGGTGCTTTTTTGGTACTGTTTTTTGCACCGAAAGCATTGACTTTTCGGGGTGGCTGTGGTACATAGTAGACAACCGAAGATGAAACGGGGGGATGGACAATGGCAATCCGAGAGATCGTAATTCAAGGCGTGCCGTTCGGGCGGGAAGATACGCCCGACATTCTGCGGCAGGTGAAGGAAAGCGGCGCCACGGCGGTGCAGATCTACACCTTCTGGCGGGATTTCGAGCCGCACGCCGAGGGGCAGTTTGAATGGGACTATTTTGACGCGCAGGTGAAGCAGATTCAAGAAGCGGGACTTCAGTGGGTGCCGTTTTTGCTGATGGGACCGAAGTATGCCGCTCCCGACTGGTGGCTTTCCGACCCGCGGCACAAAGGGCTCGTTTGTTTGGAACACGGGAAAGAGACGCCCATTGAGTCTATCTGGAATCCCGCGTTTCGCGAGCAAGTCTCCCGTGTGGTGAAGGCGTTTGCGGAGCATTATTTGCCGTGGGGCGTCATTCAATCGGTGCAACCCGGCATCTGCGGGGATTACGGCGAATCCATCATGCCCGTGCACGGCAACTGGGCAGGGGATTATCACACCCATGGCGGCTATTGGTGCGGTGACGAATACGCCGTGGCGGATTTCCGCCGCGTAATGCAGGCGAAGTTCGGTACCGTCAAGGCATTGAACGACGCGTGGAATTCCCGCTACGCCGATTTTGACGCGTTGCGTCCCTTCCTGCCGCACAAAACGACCTCCCGCACCGCGCTGTTTGACGAACTCAGATGGTACAAGGATTCCATGACTGAATACGTGGATTTTTGGCTTGGTACGTGCCGTGCGGCGTTTCCCGATACACCGATCTATATGTGTGTGGGTGGTAACGAAGAGCCGGAACACGCCTCCGATTTCGCGGCGCAGGCGAAGGTGTGCGCGAAACACGGGGCGGGTCTGCGCCTGACCAACGAATGCAACCGCTTTTTTGAAAACTATTTTCTTACGGCGTACACCCACGCGGCGTGCGAACAGTACGGTGCCTATTTGGGGTTGGAACCTGTCGGCGGCTTGACCCCCGAAGGGGTGTGTGCCAGAATGTTCGGCAGTGCGGTATACGGTAACCGTCAGATGATGTATTACTACGGCAACGTGTTCCAAAGACCTGACGAGCAGGGGAGCATCTATAATGCCTGCAGTGAGAGTTTTATGAAGTATCTGCCGCTTTTACGGGAAGGAAAAACCGTGTGCGACGTGGCGTTTTTCTGGCCGGGATTGGTTGGCGCACTGGGGCGTGGTATTCCCGACGGTATTCGCCCGCTTGCCACCTTCTTGCGGCGTTTTACGACCGTGATGCCACTGAACGAGCAGATGATCCGCGACGGCGGACTTTCCCGTTTCAAACTGCTCATTATTCCGCCCGCCGAGTTTACCGACCGTGAGACGTTGCACGCTATCTGTGAATACGTGAAAAACGGCGGTAAGGTGCTGGCGGTGGGACGCACGGCGGATATCGAACTCGACCCCGTCGAAGAATACGACGCGTTGTTCGGCATTCTGCCCGAAAGCGAAACGGGGGTCGGCGGCACGCGGTTCACCGTAACCGATCCGCGTTTTGCACGGTTTGCCGAAGCGGAAACCTACGTCGGTGGGCACGGTATGTTCGGGTTGCACCCCGATACCGTCGAGATCGCAGGCTGTGCACTCAATCCCCACAATTTGAGCGGTACCACCACTGCCGCGATGAGCAATACCTTTATGCGGGAATACCCGTCGGGCGGTGCGGCGATCATGTATATGGGTCCGATGAATTTGGAATACGACCCGCAGGCACAACGTGCTTACAAGCCCGTGTTGGTCTCGTTGTTGCAGGACGTGCTTGAGGCATACACCGATTCGGCGGAATTGTTTACGCAGGCGGGTGAGCAGGCGCGCGGATATATCGGGGACGCGTTGTATGCCTTGCGTGATGACGGCGAGATCACGAAAGCAGAATAACAGAAAAAGCGCCTTGACCGCATCGGTCAAGGCGCTTGATCGTATCCAAAAGCCGTCTCTCACGTTTGGAAAACGGAGGGAGGGTGTGTGAGAGGCAAAAAGTCCGGCTTCTGCCGGACTTTTTATCAGCGTCCGCGATATTCCTGCTGCAGTACCTGTGCCATTTCGGCAGGGGATTCCTGACACCCGCCTGCAAGCCAAAGTTTGATGATGGCGTTGAGTCCGTTTCTGAAAAATTCAATGTGATATTTCAAATTGTCACCTACCTGCTCCTTTTCCACGCGCCGCGGGTCACATACGGAGATCAGGTGTTTATCGTCGTAGCACAATTTAAAATACGTTTTATAAAACAGTTGATTTTCTTGGATATGGGTGAACATTTTCAGTGCGCCGCTGCGCTCGTTGAAATAATCGTATTGAGCAAACAGGTTGGAAAACTCGTTTTCCAACCTTTCGCGCGTTTTGTCCGCAAGGTCAAATATGTCAATATAATTGGCGTAAAAAGTGCTGCGGTTCAGTCCGGTCATTTTAATGATGTCCGAAACGGTGATCTCTTTGATCTCGCGGGTCTGCAACAGTGAAACAAACGCCTTTTCTATTTTTTCTTGTGATTCGCGACGGCGTTTATTGTTTTTTACGTTCATACGCGCCTCCCCCACTTTATTCCGACATTTACGAATCGTTTGATGGTTGTTTTGTCCATTGAAAAGCAGTATACTACGATTACAACAAAAAAACAAGTGTCGGTTTAATGAAAGGAGTTTTTCGGATGAAAAAAAGTAGTTTTGTTGCACTCGTGATGGGCACGGTCAGCGGCGTTTTGTTTGCGCTCGGTATGTGCATGGCGCTCTTACCCGAATGGAACGCCTTTACGCAAGGGGTGATCTTCGGCGGTATCGGCATCGTGCTTGGCGTTGTTACGGCGCTGATCTGGTGTAAGATGGAAAACAAACAACTGCCGAAGATGAGTGCTAAAAACGTGTTTCGTACCGTGTATGCCGTAGCGGCCGCTTTGGTGCTGGGTGTCGGTATGTGTCTGTGTCTCGTGTGGGAACAGATCGTGTGGGGCACGTTGGTCGGTCTTCTCGGTATCGTGATGCTGATCGCGCTTATCCCGATGGTCAAAGGCATCCGATGAATGCGCTTAAAATTGCCAAAAGCCCATACACAAGGTTGATCTTCAATTTTGCGTATGCCGTCGGCAACTGTGCTGTCGGTCTTTCGGTACACTCGTGGTGGTTTGTCACGGTGGGCGCGTATTACGCGGTGCTTGCGGTGACGCGTTTTTCCGTTTTGCAAATGCGGCACGGCGATCCCGATGCGGAACGGTTTGCAAGAAAGATCACGGGTGTGTTGTTGGTGGCGTTGTCGGTCTGCATTGCGGGAATGAATGTTTTATCCGCAATAAAAGACAGAGGCACCGCCTTTCACGAGATCGTGATGATCGCGATCGCCACATACACGTTTTGGAAAATCACCGTCGCGATCGTCGGTATGGTAAAAGCAAAGACGTTACCTTCTCCCGTAAAAAAGACGCTTCGCAATATAGCACTGGCGGATGCCTGTGTCTCGGTCTACAGTATGCAGCGTTCGATGTTGCGGTCGTTTGCGGGCATGAAGTCGGCAGACATTCAATTATTAAACATTTTAACGGGAACGGCGGTGTTTGCCGTCGTGCTGTTTCTCGGTATAAATTTGATCGGAGGAAGAAGAGTCGATATGGCGAAATCAAAAATTGTGAAGGCAAACGAAAAAATTGCCGAGGTCGTAACCGACGGTTATAAGAAAATGGAAAAAGGTGTGGTGGACGGTTACAAAGCAATCGAAAAAGGCGTTACGGCAGGCTACACCAAAATCGAAGATCGGTTTGTAGGTGCGTACCTCACCAAAGACGGCGAAACCGTTGAGGAAGCGAAAGCGCGGCTGAAAGAGAAGAAATAGTACAAGAGGATTGACCGCATCGGTCAATCCTCTTGTACTGTTACGTAACTGTTTTCGGGTGTCGGGCGGTCGGCGGTGAGGATGACGGTCATCCAGTCGCCGCCTTCGCCGAGTGCGACCCCGTCGTCGATGCGTGCCAGCACGGTCACGGGTTCGTAGTCTACCCGCCAAACGGTGGCACCGTTTCGCTTTTCGGCGACCACCTCCATCACGTAGGTGCCGTATGCGTCGGTATGCACCGCTTCGGGCGGGAGCACGCGGGAATAGATGACGTCGCCGAAGATCGCCGCCGTGGCGGTGGTGACGGTGACCTGCGGTGTGTGTTTCGCGTTCACCGTGTCTGCCCATCGCGTGATTCCCCACAGTGTGCAAAGTCCTGCGACGGCGCACGCGACGGCAGTAATGCGCCAAACACGATGGCGGGTGCGTACGGCGGGAGAGTCCTCCGCCCCGAAGCCGGCGGTGAAATGCCGCTGACCGAACAAGAAGAGGATAAGCGGCGGCAACAGGAACAGCACCGCGACCGCAAAGGCGATGCCCGCTTGGCTGCGGTCGATCTGCGACAGGAAGATGGACAGCGGATAGGTCTCGGGCTCTTTGAAGAGTACCAACGGTTGCTCGATCATATTCCAGTATTCCGTGAAAATGAGCATGGACACCGCCCACAGCGTGGGGCGGCATTGCGGCAACGCCACGCGGATGAAGATGCCCCACTCGCCCGCACCGTCCAGCATCGCAGCTTCGATCTGTACCTGCGGGATCTGCCGCATACGGCGCGAGAGCAGAAACACCGCAAACGGCGACACAGCGGCGGGCAGGATCACCGCCCACGCACTGCCGAGAAGCCCCAGTGCATCCGCCACCAAGTATTGCGGAAGTAAGGTGACCTGATATGGTAACAGCATCAAAAGAACGTACAAAAAGTATACCCCGGTGCGAAAGCGGTTGCGGCAACGGTACAAACTGTACGCCGCAAACGAGGAGAGTACCAGTTGCCCGAGCGTGATGGGTAGCGTCAACCACACCGAATTGAAAAAGCGGGTGAGATAGTGCGGCGTTTGCAACAGCGACGTCGTGTATTGCTCGGCGGTGGGGCGTTGCGGGAACAGCGCCAAGGTGCCGTCTGCCGTGCCGTAATGCGCGTCGATCTCCCGTTGCGGCATGAACGAAGCGGCAACGGTGAGCAGAGTGGGCAACAAAATGCCGAGTGCCACGGCGATCAGTAATACGAACAGCAGGATGCGTCCTGCTGTTCGGGCGGTGTGATGTTTCATTCCTCCACCTCCCGACCGAACCGATCCTCTAACCACAACAGCACTGCCAATACCACCGTCGCCACCAACATGGTTATAACGGTAGCGGTGGAGAGTTTTTGATAGTTCAGGGTACGGAACATATTGTTCATAAAGTGTTGGAGCATATATAACCCTTCGCTTGGATAATCCCCCGTAAGGAGATACACCTCGCGGAAGATCTTGAAGGAGTTGGCAAGCGTCAATACGGTGACGAACAGGGCAGTGGGGGTGAGGTAACGCCACTGTATGTACCAAAACCGCCGCCATGCGCCCGCACCGTCGATGCGTGCCGCCTCCAACGGCGTTTTCGGGATATGGGTGAGTGCGGCGGAAAACAACAGCACGTTGTAGCCGAGATTTTTCCATAAAAACAGCAATATCACCACCGCACGGTCAAACCCTGCCGTGCGCAACCACGCGACGGCGGGGAGAGAAAACAAGGAAAGCAGTTGATTGACCGCACCGCTTCGGTCGAACAGCAGTTGCCACACCAACAGCACCGATGCGGTGGGCACCATCAGCGGGCTGAGCAACACACTGCGCAACCACCCGCGTGCGGGCAGGCGGCAATTCAATGCCAACGCAACAAGCAGTGCCAGTGCCACCGTGAGCGGCACGACGACCGCCGAAAACCATGCGGTGTTGCGGGCGGCAAGCCGAAACGCCGTGTTTTGCAACAAGTCGCGATACTGCGCGAGACCGACGAAGTCGGCGGAAAAGTTATTGTTCAGGAACGAGTAGCGCAGAATGACGAAAAACGGCAACACGAAAAAGAGGAGAACGCCCAAAAGACCGGGATACAAGAGAGCGTACGCACCGAAGTGTTTGCGAAAACGTTTGCCCAAGGTCATGGGTATCCTCCTTTCGGTTATTGCTGTTCGTTCAAATACAGTTGCACGCGCTCTTGAATACGGGCGGCGGTGTCGGCGGCGGTCGCCTCACCTTTTAAGAAATACGGCACTTCGTCTTCCAAAATGTCGATGATCGCACGGTCGGCTTGCACCAAGGGCTTCGCGGCGTCGATCATTTCGTACAAACGGTCGATATCCTCTTCGGTGAGCGCCCGCAAGGGTGCGCCCTCGAAGGTGGTCTGGGGAGTTCCGATGTTGTTGACGAAATTTGCCGCGTCGCGGTAGTAGTCGAGTTGCGCTTCAAAGGATGCGCGGTCGGTGGGGAAACCCGGTTGCTCAAAAGCGCCCTCTGACAATCCCAAGCGATTCTCCGTCACGGTCAGTTGCAGGAAATCCCATGCCGCGTCCTTTTTATCGGTGGCAGCAAAGATGCCCAATGTGTCTGCAAATTCCATCACGTGTCCCACGCCGTTTTCGGTGGGGTAACCCGTAAACTGTGCGCCGTCCGCCAGGTTGCAGAGGGCACGTTGATAGAAGGAAAGGTTGCGCAGAAACAGTGGCATCAACAAAAAGGTGCCGTCCGCTACGGTGGCGTAGTCGGCAACGGGAAGCCCTTGCCCCAGTTGCGCCAGTTTTTCGTCCGCACTTTCCAAGGTTGCCATCGTTTCGAGATACGCGATGAAGGTGTCGGTGTCAAACTGTGCCGTGCCATCTTTGATGAAATCGTGTACGGCGATATCGCTGAGGTAATACATAAAGGTCTCTTCCGCCATATCCGTCACGTCAGCATTGGGGTGGGCGGCTTGCAGAGCGTGCCAGTCTGCCACCGAAAGGGTGGGATACTCGCCGATCACGCGGCGGTCGCTCAGCATTGTGTTGAGGGCGAAGGCGATGGAAAGGGAGTAGAGGTGCCCGTCGGTCTCGGTCTTTTCCAAAATGCGCGGCACGAAGGTGTCGCGTGTGACCGCGCCGCCCGCGTCCAAAAGGGGGTAGAGGTCGAGCAGGGTACCCTGCTTTGCCAACACGGCAGAGGAAAGGTATTCGTTTAAATACAGCACGTCGAAGTCGCCGCCCGCCAAGAGTTCGGTGTTCAGTTTGGTGACCCCCGCCTTGTCGGGATACAGCGCGTTCGGGTCGTCGTCGTACTGCCGATAGTCGATCACCCGTGCGGTGTAATCAAAACGGGTGCGGTTGAAGGCGGATGCGGCGGCGTGGATGCCGTCTCCCACCTCGTAACCCGCGATGCGCAGGGTGGGCGCCGCTTCGGCGGCGGTGCAGGGGGTGAGGGTGTAGACACCGAAGGCGTCGTTTTCAAACAGCAGTACGCGGTATACGCCGTCCTGCAACGTGATATCCCGCACCGCGTCTTTGGTGAAGTTTACGCCCCATTCGGAAAAATCGATCAACGGGTCGCCGTCGGCACCGTAGAGAGTTTCTTCTGCAAGATAGAAAAAGTTCTCGCCGCCGCTGCCGCCGAAAAAGCGGCCGTCTTTGAGCTCTTCTGCATGGGTGAGCGGGGCTTCAAGGGACATGGTATCTTTGGCGATGGGGTACAGCGTTTCCGTCTGGGGATCCAACACCGCTACCCGTCCGTCACCGAGCATGATGAGTTCGGGGAACGTAGTGATGTTGTCGGAAATATCTTCCTTAATCAGTTCTCCTGTTTCGATATCTATACGTATCAACCAATACGTCCAATCGGGGGTATCCGTACACTGAAACGCCAGATAAGCGGCGTTCGCATCGGTGGCGAGCAAAGTGTGGGAATAGTTTAGCCCTGCGTCGTTGAGATTCCACTCGCGGCGGATGGTGCCATCCGTGACGTTGACGGCTTGCAAAACGGAACTGTCCGGTGTGGTGCCGCCGTACATAAGGTCGCCTTCGGTGAACAGTGTGATCCATACGGTGTCACCGCCGTACGAAACGTTTATCGGCATGGCACCGTTTCCGGGGGTAAAGGTCGTCTGATACAGCGTACGTTCCGCCGTATTTGCATAGTCAAATTGTGAAAGCACGGCTGTCTGCGTGCCGTCGGTTGCGTTTTGGTATTCATAATACGCTGTGTAGGTGTCGTTCGTTGAGAGTTTGGTGAAGTATCGGGCGAACGCCTTTTCAAGAGATACGCTCACGAAGCGGCGGCAGAACGCCGTTTTTTCGCCCGCAGGAGTAGGGGCGGGAGTAACGTGACACCCGCAAAGGGCGCATAACAGGGCGAGTACGGTGAGCCAAAGGATAGTTTTTTTCACAAAGAAAACCTCCTATAAATTTGGGTTTTTTGTTGGTTTTATTGTAACATATGTCGTATTTAAAAATCAAGTTACAGAATTGTAACAACTAATTTTTTGTGATGAGAAGAAAAGGGGCAGCCGTTGCCGACCGCCCCCGCGTGAATTACTTGTGGGTTGTGTTTTGGAGAATCAGGCTGGCGTCGGTGCTGTTCTTGCTACCGTCACCGTTGAAGTCAGCGGCTTCGGGATTTGCCAGGCTGGTAATTGCAATAGAACCAACCGAAAGTTGCAATACCAACCGTGCATCGGTAGAATCCACAATACCATTGCCGTCTACGTCGCCGCGGAGCGCGCCGTTATAAGCGAAATAGAAAATGCCACTTAAAGAATAGTAACTTTTGCGGTTTAGTGCCGTTTGCAAAGTGGTGACATCTCCTTCAGCGGGGTCATAAACATACAGCACGCCACTTGAAATATAGTCGGCGACAACATAATGATTCCCGCCAAAACAAACCAAAACAACGTAATGTGCGTCGGTTCTGTTTAGGTAGCTTTCAACCTCATTGGTCATTTTGTCGATAGTATTGAGACCGTTTTTAGAACCGCGATAGACGAGCTGAGGTAAAACAAGGCTGGTGTTTCCCCAAACATAGTCGCCGGAACTATTTAATGCGCCAACGGATTTACATTTCTGCAAAAAAGTGAGCGGTGTTACGGTGTCGACGGTAGTTCCCTGCAACAGTGCTCGGTAGCTTTTGGCAGCCATGGCAACAGAAGTGACGACACACCCTTTGTTTGCCATAGGTTTGCCGGGTGCAATGGTTTCTAGTCCCCAATCTCCGCCGCCTTGCGCCCACGATTTCCAAGTGGCACCCGTGTGCGGCAGCCGTTGTTCGCTGTCCTTGGAATAGGCGAAGGAATGAAGGGGCGTAGTGCTGAAACACAACAGGAGGGTGAAGGTCAACAGGATGGATAACGAACGAAACAACTTCTTTTTCATGGTAAGTCCTCCTAATTTGATGGTTTTCTATGTTGATCACCCTTTGGTCGCGCGCCCCAATGGGTGAAACACAGCGATTTGGTTGAAAAATCTCGTTTGCTGTATATAGAGTACCACACCTTTTAGGGGCTGTCAATAGGATTTGGCAAAATAGTTGTGTAATATAAATATTTTTTTAATTAAAAATTCGACAAAAATATACAAAATATACGAAAAAAGTCGAAAAACCGAGGGAATGGGCAAAGTGTAGACAAAGCTTGACACCGAGTTTTTCTTGCCAACGTAACGTGCATTGGTCGTATCTACCAATGCCGTGTGAATTGCGCGGTCGGGTGCGGTGTTCTGCGACGCACTCCCAAAATGCATGGTGAAAACGCCGGTCGCCTCCCCTTGTCAGGGGAGGTGATTTTTGCTTGCAAAAATCGGAGGGGTAGTGGGCACAGCGCCCGCCTCGGGTGTACGGTCAGTCGGGACAATTTCACGGTCATTTTCTCCTCGCCGATTTAAGCGATAGAATGAACGCCGTCTCACGACGGCTACACCTCATCCGCCCCTGCGAGGCACCTTCCCCTCAAGGGGAAGGCAACACGCGTTGCGGAAATGCGGTCGGTCGTAAAACGGACGGGTCGGGAGACCCGTCCCTACGATGCACGTCGAGTAAACACAAAACACCCTGATACGATCCGGTATCGTATCAGGGTGTTTTTTATGTCGCTCTTACACGCGTTTGACGCTCAAAGTCACGGTCTCGCCGTTGATGTCCCACTCTTTTACATAGGCATCGGCGGGCACTTCGTCGTTCGGGAACAGGAGGGTGAGCGCATCCGACAGCACCGCGGCACAGAGCTCGTCCGCGGCATTCGTGATGACGTTCGCCATCTCGCCGTCCGCTTTGGCGGTCACGGTAATGCGGTCGGTCACTTCAAAGCCCGCTTCCTTGCGCATCGTCTGCAGCTTGCTGATCAGCTCACGCACGTGGCCTTCGGCGATCAGTTCCGGGGTGAGGGCGGTGTCGAGCGCCACCGTCACGCCGTTTTCGGAAAGGGTGAAGAAGCCCTCTTTCTGTTCGGTCTCGATCAACAGATCTTCGGGAGCGAGCACGATGTCCGCGCCGTCGATCATAAGGGTGAGCGCGCCCTTTTCGTCCAGTTCCGCTTTCGCGGCGGAGCCGTCCAAGTTGGCGAGCGCTTCGCGGATCGCACCGAGCTGTTTGCCGTACTTCGGACCGAGGGTCTTCAGCTGCGGCTTGAATTTATAGGACACGAAGCCTGCCGTGTCGTTCGTAAACTCGACCGCTTTCAGGTTCAGTTCATCACGGATGATGGCGATGCATTCGTCGTTCGGCTCGTGCCCCGCCTGCACGTACATTTTGGCAAGCGGCTGACGGTTCTTGCGGTTCGAGCCGTTACGCGCGGCACGCCCCAATACGACCACCTTCAGCACTTCGTCCATATCCGCTTCGAGCGCTTTGTCGATCAAGGCGGTGTCTGCCACGGGGAAGTCGCACAGATGCACGCTTTCGGGAGCGGTCGCATCGATCGAACAGACGAGGTTGCGGTAGATGTCTTCGGTCATGAACGGAATCATGGGGGCCGCCGTCTTCGCGATGGTGACCAGCGCGGTGTACAGGGTCATGTACGCGTCGATCTTATCCTGCTCCATACCCGCTGCCCAGAAACGCTCACGGCCGCGACGGACGTACCAGTTACTCATTTCGTCCACGAAATCCTGCAGGGCACGCGCCGCTTCGGGGATGCGGTAGTTCGCCAAATTGTCGTCCACTGCCGCCACCGTGGTGTTCAGGCGGGAGAGCAACCAGCGATCCATCACGCCGAGTTTTGCGGCATCCAACGTGTATTTGGTCGCATCGAAATTATCAATGTTCGCGTACAGCACGAAGAACGCGTAGGTGTTCCACAGCGTGCCCATGAATTTGCGCTGGCCTTCCACCACCGCTTTGTCGTGGAAGCGGTTGGGCAGCCACGGCGCGGAGTTGATGTAGAAATACCAACGGATGGCGTCTGCACCGAAGGATTCCAGCGCGTCGAACGGGTCGACCGCATTGCCCTTCGATTTCGACATCTTCTGCCCGTTTTCATCCTGCACGTGACCGAGCACGATGACGTTCTTATACGGTGCTTTGTTGAAGATGAGGGTGGAGATCGCCAGCAGGGAATAGAACCAACCGCGGGTCTGGTCCACCGCTTCGGAGATGAAGTTTGCGGGGAACTGCGCTTCGAACAGTTCCTTGTTTTCGAACGGATAGTGATGCTGGGCAAACGGCATCGCGCCCGAATCGAACCAGCAGTCGATCACTTCGGGGACGCGGCGCATCTCCTTGCCGCAGTGCGGGCAGGGGAAGGTCACGGCATCAATAAAGGGACGGTGCAACTCGATATCTTCGGGACAATCGGGTGCCAATTCACGCAGTTCCGCAATACTGCCCACCGCGTGATAATGCCCGCATTCGCACTCCCAGATGTTCAAGGGGGTGCCCCAATAACGGTTACGGCTGATGCCCCAATCCTGCACGTTTTCCAGCCAGTCGCCGAAGCGGCCCTTACCGATGCTTTCGGGGATCCAGTTGATGGTGTTGTTGTTGCGAATGAGGTCTTCACGCACGGCGGTCATCTTAATAAACCACGAGTCACGCGCGTAGTAGATGAGCGGGGTGTTGCAACGCCAGCAGTGGGGATACTCGTGTTCAAACACGGGGGCGTCGAACAGCAAGCCGCGGGTCTCAAGATCCACCAGGATCGGGCGGTCGGCATCCTTGCAGAAGGTGCCTGCCCACGGGGTCTCTTTGGTCATTTCGCCCTTGCCGTCCACGAGCTGCACGAACGGCAGATCATAGTTGCGGCCGACGTTGGCGTCGTCCTCACCGAAGGCGGGGGCAATGTGTACCACGCCGGTACCGTCGGTCAGGGTGACGTAGTTATCACAAGTGACGAACCAGCACTTCTTGTTTGGGGTGACGAAGTCGAACAGCGGCTCGTACTCTTTGTATTCGAGGGTTTTACCGGGGAAGGATTCCAACACGGTGAACGGCTCTTTCAGCATGGTTTCCGCCAGTGCCGCCGCCATGTAATAGACGGTGCCGCTTTCGGTCTGCAGTTTCACGTATTCGTGTTCGGGATGTACGCACAGCGCGACGTTGGACGGCAACGTCCACGGGGTGGTCGTCCACGCGAGAATGTACGCGTCTTCATCCTTCACCTTAAAACGCACCACGGCGGAACGCTCTTTGAGCGTTTTGTACCCCTGCGCCACTTCGTGGGACGAGAGCGGGGTGCCGCAACGCGGGCAGTAGGGGACGATCTTAAAGCCTTTGTACAAAAGGCCTTTGTCGTAGATCTGTTTGAGTGCCCACCACTCGGATTCGATGAAATCGTTGTGATAGGTCACGTACGGGTCGTCCATATCCGCCCAGAAACCGACGGTACCCGAGAAATCTTCCCACATACCCTTGTATTTCCAAACGCTTTCTTTACACTTCTGAATGAACGGCTCCAAGCCGTATTCTTCGATCTGCTCTTTGCCGTCGAGACCCAGCAGTTTTTCCACTTCCAACTCCACAGGCAGACCGTGGGTGTCCCAACCCGCTTTGCGGGGGACCATACAGCCTTTCATGGTGCGGTAACGCGGGATCATATCCTTGATGACGCGGGTGAGAACGTGGCCGATGTGCGGCTTACCGTTCGCCGTCGGGGGACCGTCGTAAAACACGTACGGCTCACCTTTCGCACGCGCTTCAATGCTCTTTTCGAAAATGCGGTTTTCTTTCCAGAACTTTTCCACCGCTTTTTCGCGTTCCACGAATTTTAGATCGGTCGGTACCTTATTGTACATTCCCATAACCTCCGTTAAGGTATAATTTGCATATATAAAATAATATAACACATCTCTTTTGGGCTTGTCAACTGTTTATTGACAAGGGGAGAGAAAGAGTGCTATACTAAAACAAAAACCGAAAGGATTGACGATATATGATGACGGACGTAGCCATTCGTTTGATGAGGGAAGGAGCGGTCGTGCCGACTTACGGCTCGGCGGATGCGGCAGGTGCCGATCTGTACGCGTGTCTGGACACACCCGTGACCATTGAAGCGGGTGAGACAGTGATGATCCCCACGGGGGTGGCAACGGCGATCCCGCAAGGCTTGGTCGGTCTGGTGTATGCCAGAAGCGGGCTTGCGAGCAAACGCGGGCTTGCCCCCGCCAACAAGGTCGGTGTGATCGACAGCGATTACCGCGGTGAGATCTTCGTGGCACTGCACAACCACGGCACCGTGGCACAGGTGGTGGAACACGGCGAGCGGGTGGCGCAGTTGGTGCTCACCCCGTACGTGACGGCGACGTTCCAAACGGTGGAGTCGCTCGACGATACGGTGCGCGGTGCGGGCGGATTCGGCTCGACGGGAAAGTGAGGCGGACGGCATGACCGTACGAAGAGCAGAGACGCGGGATATTCCCCGCATCGGCGAGTTGCTGTATCAGGTGTGTAACGTACACGCGGCGGGACGTCCCGACTTGTTTGTGGCGGGTGCGCGCAAATATACCGACGGGCAACTGGAAGATATCTTAAATGAAAACGACCGCCCCGTGTTGGTGGCGGCGGATGAGGATGACCGTGTGGTGGGATACGCTTTTTGCCAGTTGCAGGAGGGCGGCAAACACCACGCGTTGCACGACGTGCGCACGTTGTATATCGACGACTTGTGCGTGGACGAGACCTGCCGCGGACAGCACATCGGCACGGTGTTATACGAAGCGGTATTGGCACTGGCACGGGAGTGCGGGTGCTACAACGTGACCTTGCACGTGTGGAACTGCAACGCCCCCGCGATGAAGTTTTACGAGCATCTCGGCATGCAATGCCGACAAATGGAGATGGAAACGCTGCTGTGACGGGGGCATCTTATCGAAGAGAATCCCCCGGTCATTTTCTCCTCGCCGCTTTAAGCCGGGAGAAGGAAGGCCGTCTTACGATGGCTACACCTCATCCGCCCCTTCGGGGCACCTTCCCCTCAAGGGGAAGGCTCCTCTGCCGGCGCTCATTCTCGGGAACATCGCCGAAAAAACGGTAAAAAGTGCCAAATGCGGGCGATGTTCGGACAGCACCCTTTTGAATAGCGATGGACGCGTACATTCTTCAAGAGAGCGGAGGGAGGGTGTGTGTGAGAGGTCGCGTTGCCGAGCGCCGCCGGGGGCGGATACAGCGAGGCATAAGCGAGTGCTGCGGTCAAAATCGACAGTGATGGACGACACTGTCGATTTTGCACACCGCGAACGGACACCGTCAGGGTGCCCTCTCGCGTTGAGCGGGCGCAAGCCCGCGGATAAACTCGCCCGCAGGCGACATCAGCTCCAAGTAAAAGAGGCCTCGCGAAAGCGAGGCCTCTTTTACTTGGAGCTGATGGTCAGAATCGAACTGACAACCTGTTCATTACGAGTGAACCGCTCTGCCATTGAGCCACATCAGCATATTTTTTGACAACACGGGAATTATAGCAGATAAATCCCGCGCCGTCAAGGGGTGAAACAAAAGTTTTTCAGATTTTTTTAAAAGATGCTTGACAGACGGTGCGGATTGTGGTATAGTAACAAACGATGTAAAACGAAGAAGAGCGTTGCCCGCTCTCACCCGCGGTGTTTTGCCCAACGGGTCAATACGGTAAAAATGCACACGCAAGTGTTGTATTGGATTGTGTTGTAAACGCGGGCAGACTCTGCCCGCGTTTTATAATTTTCAAATGGAGGTGCTTTGCCATCGCAAGCAAGGAACTGCAGATCAATGAACAGATCCGCGACGCCGAAGTCCGTGTGATCGGACCCGACGGTGAGCAGATGGGCGTTATGTCCGCCAGAGATGCTCAAAAGGTCGCGGATGAACACGATCTGGATCTGGTGAAGATCGCGCCGAACGCTGTCCCGCCCGTTTGCCGTGTCATGGACTACGGTAAGTATCGGTTCGAACAAGCGAAGCGCGAGAAGGAAGCCCGTAAAAATCAGCATGTCACGGAGATCAAGGAAGTCCGTCTCGGTCTCAACACCGACGTCGGGGATTTCAACACCAAAGTGCGTCACGCCATTCGCTTTTTGCAGGACGGCGACCGCGTGAAGGTGTCCATCCGCTTCCGCGGCCGTGAGCTCGGCCACCCCGAACTGGGTCTCGAGTCTATGCAGCGTTTTGCCGAGGCGTGTGCCGAAGCCGGAACGGTGGATAAGCCCGCGAAGATGGAAGGGCGTCATATGTTGATGTTTCTTGCCCCCGCAACGACGAAGTAAGCCGATAGAAATTTAAGGAGGATATTAAGATGCCGAAGATCAAAACGCACAGTGGTGCCAAAAAACGCTTTAAGCTCAGCAAAAGCGGCAAGGTCATCCGCGGCCATGCCTACAAGTCCCATATCCTGAACAAGAAATCGACCAAACGTAAGAGAAATCTGCGTAAGACCGTGGTGGCGGACGTGACCAACACCGCAGCCGTCAAGCGCATGATCCCTTACAAGTAATCGCTGTTTGAGAATGGAGGAATAAAGCATGGCTCGTATTAAAGGCGCAATGATGACGCGCAAAAGAAGAAAGAAGATCCTGAAGCTGGCGAAGGGCTACTACGGTGCCAAGTCCAAGCTGTTCAAGACCGCGAAAGAAGCGGTTATGAAATCCGGTCAGTATGCGTACATCGGCCGTCGTTTGAAGAAGCGCGACTTCCGTCGCCTGTGGATCACCCGTATCTCCGCTGCGGCGAAGATGAACGGTATGAACTACTCCACCTTCATGAACGGTCTGAAGAAGGCGGAAATTTCGCTCAACCGTAAGATGCTCGCGGAACTGGCTGTGTCGGATGCGGCGGCGTTCACCGCCCTCGCGGAGAAGGCCAAGGCGGCTCTGCAATAAAAAGATATAGGTGCGCCCGTTGAACTTTTCGACGGGCGCTTCTTTTCGGAAAGGAGCGGCGGAGTATGGTGATCTCCAGTCGTGATAATGAGATGGTGCGCCGTCTGCGCCGCCTGCAAAACGACGCGAAACTGCGGCGGCAGGAGGGGGCGTTCGTCATTGAAGGGGCGCGGCTGTGCGCCGATGCGGCGCGTTCGGGTGCCGTGATCGAAACGGCGTTGCTGACCGCCCGTGCGCGGGAAAAATTCCCCGACTACGCGGCGGCGGTGACGGCGGTCGCCGTCCACGTGTTCGACGTGACCGACGGTGTGGCACAGTCACTTTCCGACACCGAGACCGCACAAGGAATAATTTGTCTGTGCAAAGCACTTGACAATCGGAAAATGTTGGATACAATAGATAGTAGTATATTATCTACCTTTAAAAATAAGAAATGGTTAGCACTCGAAAACGTGCGTGACCCCGGCAACATCGGCACGGTCATCCGCACCGCGGAAGCGGTGGGCATCGACGGCCTGATCCTGTCGGCGGGGTGCTGTGACGTGTATAGCCCGAAGGTGCTGCGCGGCAGTATGGGCGGGGTGTTTCGTCTGCCTTTGTGGGAAACGGCGGATATGGCTGCGGCTATCAACCGTCTGCAGGCGGCGGGTGCGTGCGGCTATGCGTGTGTGCCCTCTTCGGACGGAGACGTGCTCTCGGTGGTGGAAGCGCCGCTTGCGGCGGGAAGCGTGTGTGTCATCGGCAACGAAGCCAACGGATTGGACACGGCGACCATCGAAGCGTGTACGTATCGGCTGACCATCCCGATGGCAGGGCGTGCCGAATCGCTCAATGCGGCGGTGGCGGCGTCCCTCGTGATGTGGGAAATGAGTAGGAGAGAGTATGTTGGATAGCCGTGTTTACTGGATATGGTTGCAACAGGCGCTCGGATACGGCAACGGTCATCTCACGGCGCTGTTGCACGCCTTTGCCTCTCCCGAAGACATTTACGAAGCAGATAAAAACGCCCTTCGTGAGTGCGGTATGGCAGGCGCGGTACTCGGCCGTTTATGCGATAAGGAGACGGATACCGCGCGTAAAATACTGGAAAGCACGTTGCAACACGGCGACTGGGTGCTGACCCCTGCGGATGCGGCGTATCCGTCGCTGTTGCGCGGTATCTACGCACCGCCTGCCGTGCTGTACGGACGCGGAGAGATCCCCGATCTTTCGGTCGGTCCCGCCATTGCGGTGATCGGTACGCGCTCGCTCTCCCGTTACGGCAGGGACGTGACGGCGATGATGGCAAGCGGTCTTGTGCGCGGCGGTGCGTTGATCATCAGCGGCGGTGCCGAGGGCGGTGACGCCGTGGCAACCGCCGCGGCACTGGAATGCGGCGGCCGCGTGGTGACGGTGCAGGCGTGCGGTCTGGACATGAACTATCCTGTGGTGAACGAAGCGCTTCGCCGCCGCACGTTACAGCAAGGCGGCACGTTGCTTTCGGAATATCCGTACGGCGTACGGGTGGGCAAGGGTACGTTTCACGTGCGTAACCGCTTGATGAGCGGTATGGCGCACGGCGTTTTAGTGACCGAAGCACCCGAGGGAAGCGGCACGCTGATCACCGCCCGCCACGCCCGCGAGCAAGGGCGCGACGTATTTGCCGTGCCGGGTGCATTGAATATGCCGAGCAGTGCGGGCGGCAACGCACTCATTCAACACGGTGCGAAACTGGTGCGCTCTGCCGACGAGATATTGGAAGAATACGCACCGCTCTTCCCGCAGTTGCGGGAAACGAACAGGCAACCGAAAGCAACGGAAAAAGCGCCGGTGAAGGAGCGGAGTAACTCCTCGCCGCCCGCACCGCTCAGCGAAAAGGCTGCGGCGGTGCTTCAGGTGCTGAAAGCCGAGGCACTGCCGGTGGATGAGATCGCGGCACAGACAGCGCTTTCGATGCCGCAGGTGCTCGCGGCGTTGACCGAACTGGAAATGTTCGCGTTGGCGATTTCCGAGGCGGGACAGCAATACCGCCGCTTATGATCTTACGGATACAGAATTGCAAGAGAAGGAATGGTCAATTACTATGGCAACATTGGTGATTATGGAATCCCCCGCAAAGGCGAAGACCGTGCAGAAATATTTGGGGCAGGGATATCAGGTGGTCGCGTCGATCGGCCACATTCGTGATCTGCCGAAGACGTTGCTCGGTGTGGATATCGAGAACGGTTTTCGTCCGCGTTATGTGGATATTCCCGGTAAATCGGCGCTGATCCGCCAGTTGAAGGGGATGGCGGCGGAGAGTGACAGCGTTATTCTCGCGACCGACCCGGACCGTGAGGGTGAGGCGATCTCGTGGCATCTGATGCAGGTGCTGGGTGTCGATCCGAAAAAGTGCAACCGCGTTACGTTTAATGAGATTACCAAGACCGGTGTCGCGCAGGGGATGCGTGCCCCGCGCGAACTGGATATGAATATGGTCAATGCACAGCAGGCGCGCCGTATTCTCGACCGCATCGTGGGCTACAAGATCAGCCCGTTTTTGTGGAAAAAGATCCGTGCAGGTCTGTCGGCAGGTCGCGTGCAGTCCGCTACCGTGAATCTGGTGGTGGAACGGGAAGAGGCTATTCGTGCGTTCCAAAGCGAGGAATATTGGACGATCGATGCGAAACTGTCCGCCGCGCCGAAGGGGAAGATGTTCCCCGCGAAGCTGTACAGCATCGGCCGCAACAAGGCGAAGTTGGAAAACGAGGAGCAGGCACACGCGGTGCTTGCAGAACTGGACGGCGTGCCGTTCACCGTGCAGGCGGTGAAACGCGGCGTGCGCCGCCTGGCGCCGACGCCTCCGTTCATCACCTCCACCATGCAGCAGGAGGCAAGCCGCAAGTTGGGCTTTGCCGCCCGCCGCACCATGAAGGCGGCGCAGGAACTGTATGAAGGCGTGGAAGTGAAGGGGCAGGGCGCGGTCGGTCTGATCACCTATATGCGTACCGACTCGTTGCGTATTTCGGAGGATGCCCGCCGCGAAGGCACGGAGTTTATTAAGATCCGTTACGGTGCAAAGTATCTGCCCGAAAAGCCCCGCGTGTTCAAGACGAAGAACACGGCGCAGGATGCGCACGAGGCGATTCGTCCGACCATGCCGTCCCTCACCCCCGACGAGGTGAAGGATTCGCTCACGGCGGATCAGTACAAGCTGTACAAACTCATTTGGGAACGTTTTATTGCGAGTTTGATGGCGAACTGCGTGCAGGACACCTGCCAGCTCGATATTGCAGCGGGACGCTGTCTGTTTAAGGCGAGTGGGTACACCGTGGCGTTTGACGGCTTTACCGTGTTGTATGAAGAGGGGAAGGACGACAGCGAGGACGAGGACAACGCGGCACTGCCGCCGCTGGACGAAGGGGATACGCTGACCTTGCGCAAACTCGACGCCAATCAGCACTTTACCCAGCCGCCCGCACGCTACACCGAAGCGACCCTCATCAAGACGATGGAAGAAAACGGCATCGGCCGTCCGTCCACCTTCGCCACCACGGTCGGCACCATTCTGGCGCGCGAATACGTGGAGCGTGAGGGTAAATCGCTGAAGCCCACCCCGCTCGGTGAGATCACCACCCACCTGATGCGGGAAAAGTTCCCCGAAGTGGTGGACGTGGAGTTCACCGCGAATATGGAGCAGGAATTGGACGAGGTGGAAACGGGCAAGAACGATTGGGTGTCCACGCTCGACGCGTTCTATCAGGGGTTTGCCAAAACGCTGGCCGCCGCCGAGCAGGAACTGAACGGCGAAAAGATCAAAGTGCCCGACGTGGAGAGCGACGTGGTGTGCGATCGGTGCGGGCGCAAAATGGTGGTGAAATCGGGTCGCTACGGCAAGTTCTTGGCGTGTCCCGGTTACCCCGATTGCAAGAATACCAAACGTATCGTGGAAGAAACGGGTGCGCTGTGCCCCCGTTGCGGCGGTATGATCGTGGCGAAGCGTTCGGGGCGCGGCCGCAAGTTCTACGGTTGTTCGAACTATCCGAAATGCGATTTCGTGGTGTGGAACGAGCCTTCGAGTGAAGTGTGCCCTCGTTGCGGACGCACGCTGTTTAAGAAAAAGGGCAAGAACGGCGAGTCGCTGTATTGTCTGAGTGAAGGGTGCGGGTACACGGGTACGCCGCAAAAGGAGAAGAAGTAAGTGATGTCGATTACCGTGGTCGGAGCGGGACTTGCGGGATGTGAGGCCGCGTGGGCCATTGCCCGTGCGGGCATTCCCGTGACGCTTTTGGAGATGAAACCCCACAAGTTTACCCCCGCACACAAAAGTGAACGGTTTGCCGAATTGGTGTGTTCCAATTCGCTCAAAGCCGCCCGTCTCGACAGCGCGGCGGGTATGCTGAAAGAGGAGATGCGGCGGCTCGGCTCGCTTTGTATGGAGGTTGCCGCCACCTGTGCGGTGCCGGCGGGCGGTGCGCTGGCGGTGGATCGCGACGCCTTTGCGGCGGGCGTGACCGCCCGCATTACGGCGCATCCGCTCATCACGGTGAAACACGAGGAAGTGACCGCCCTGCCTACCGAAGGTGTGACGGTGATCGCGACGGGCCCGCTTACCTCCGACGCGCTGGCGGCGGCACTGCGTGAGCAGTGCGGTGCGGGACTGAATTTTTACGACGCCGCCGCCCCGATCGTTTCGACCGACAGTTTGGACGAGGAACACCTGTTCCGTGCCTCCCGTTACGACCGCGAGGAGAGCGGGGAGGGGGATTACCTCAACTGTCCGCTGAACAAGGCGGAATACGAAGCGTTTCACGCGGCACTCATTACCGCCGAGACTGCCCCGTTGCACGAGTTTGAAAAGGATCTTACCGTGTACGAAGGGTGTATGCCGATCGAAGTGTTGGCACGCCGCGGGTTGGATGCGATCCGTTTCGGCCCGATGAAGCCGGTGGGACTGCGCGACCCGCGCACCGGACACCGTCCGTGGGCGGTACTCCAACTGCGGGCGGAAAACGCCGAGGGCAGTATGGTAAACTTGGTCGGATTTCAGACCAACCTGAAATTCGGTGAGCAAAAGCGGGTGTTCGGTATGATCCCCGCGCTGAAGAATGCGGAGTTTTTGCGTTACGGCGTGATGCACCGCAACACCTTTTTGAATTCCCCCGCGTTGCTGACAGCGGGCTTTCAGTCCCGCCGCGCACCGCATTTGTTCTTTGCGGGACAACTGACGGGTGTGGAAGGGTATATGGAATCGGCGGCGTCCGGCATTGTGGCGGGTATCAACGCCGCCCGTGCGGTAAAAGGCGAGCAAGCGCTCGTGTTGCCGCTCGATACGATGATCGGGGCACTGGCGGGATACATCAGCAACCCCGACAACGAAAAGCATTTTCAACCGATGGGTGCGAATTTCGGGGTGATTCCCCCGCTTGAGAACCACATGCGGGATAAACGGGCGCGGTACGCGGCGCTTTCGGCACGCGGGCTGGCGCATCTGGACGAGATCATAGGAGGTAAGGTGTCATGCATATCGTAGTAGATGCATTCGGCGGCGATAACGCCCCGCTCGCCCCGCTCACGGGGGCGGCATTGGCGGCGGCTGACGGTGCCGAGATCACTTTGGTGGGTAATGAGGAGATCCTCCGCCGTGTGGCGAAGGAACACAACATTGCGCTCGACGGCATCGCCATCGTCCACGCCGAAGACGTGATCGCGATGGAGGACGAGCCCCGCTCCATTTTGAAGGCGCATAAGGATTGCTCGATGGCGGTCGGCCTGCGCATGGTGGCGGAAGGAAAGGGCGACGCGTTCGTCAGCGCAGGCAGTACGGGTGCGCTCGTGATGGGCGCGACCTTCTTTGTGAAACGTATCAAGGGGGTGCCGCGTGCGGCAATCGCCACCCTGATCCCCACCGCCTCGGGCAAGCCCAGTTTGATGCTGGATTCGGGTGCCAACGCGGAATGCCGCCCCGAAATGCTGTGCCAGTTTGCGCAGATGGGCAGTGTGTATATGACCCGCGTGATGGGCGGCGGTAAGCCCGCGACGGTAGGACTCGTCAACATCGGTACCGAGGAGTGCAAGGGCGGCGAACTGCAGCAGGAGGCGTACCGCTTGATAAAGGAAAGCGGCGTGAACTTCGTCGGCAACGTGGAATCCCGCGAAGTGCCGTTCGGTGCGGCGGACGT
>SVPJ01000026.1 GCA_015065885.1 Oscillospiraceae bacterium
CGGTTACTTTATACTGACGGATTACTTCTCCTTGTCAGATGACGAAGAAGAGATGCATCGTCAAAACTTGATTGCCTTAAAAACAGAACAAGGTATTACCGATGACGAGTTTTACCATTATGATACGCCCCTCACTGTGAAACACGAGAGTGAAGCATTACTTGAAGCAGGTTTTTCCAATGTCGAGGTTTTGAACCATTGGGGAGCAACATACACCGTTAAGGCAGTTAAATAACTGACAAATTCCAATTTATCGAATAGATGGTATTTGCTTAGAAAAGGGCTTTAGGTTCTCCTAAAAAGCGGAAAATGAGATATACATTTTCCTTGCTTGTTACGGCATGAGACAAATATTAAACGGATGTGTAGAATTTCTGCACATCCGTTTTTCTGTCTCAAAAAATGTTTTAATAGTGATATTGTGAGACAGGTCTCACAGTGTTATTTTGCCTATCGGCAAAGTGATATTAAAACCTGCGGTTTTAGTGATATTTTATTTGCCCTTAAACTGCCGAAGGCAATATCACTCGGCGGTAGCCGAATATAACTGCGAAGCAATATAACTCGCCGTAAGGCGAATAAAACTGGCGTTGTATCCTTAACGGTACAACGCCTACGGCGGGCTTTTTTATTCTGCAACCAAATGCAACAAGTGTGCAATGCCGGGGATGGATTCGCCTTGTTGTGAGGTGGTGGGGGACATCAGCGCCCCCGTTGCCACGAAGAGGATGCTCTTCATTTCCCGCCGTTCGAGTTTTCCCAAAAGGTACCCACACAAAACGGCGGCGGAACAGCCGCACCCCGAACCGCCCGAGTGTACGTCCTGCCGTTTGCGGTCGTACAAGAGCAACCCGCAGTCCGCGTGACGGCTGCCGAGGGTGACCCCCTCCCGCCCGAGCAACTGTTGCAACAGATCACTGCCCACTTGCGAGAGGTCGCCTGTTACCACCAGGTCGTAATCCTCGGGGGCTGAGTTGGTGTCCTGCCAAAAATGCAGCAAGGTATCGGCGGCAGCAGGTGCCATGGCGGCACCCATGTTGTTCGCGTCGGTAATACCCATATCCATCATGCGACCACCGCACACGGCGGCGATCTTCACCCCGCTGCCACCCATCCCCACGATGGCGGCACCCGAAGCGGTAGCGGTCCATTGTGCCGAGGGTGGCCGCTGTCCACCGTATTCCAGCGGCAAACGAAACTGCCGCTCTGCCGCACAAAAGTGGGAGGACGTGACGGCGGCACACAAGTCGGCGGCACCGCTGTCTACAAAAACGGATGCCATCGCGAGCGTTTGTGCCATGGTGGAACACGCGCCGTATTGCCCGTACATCGGAATGCCGAATTCGCGCAGTCCGAAGGCGGAGGCGGTACACTGGTTTAACAGGTCGCCGCAAAACAGATGGTTGATCTCGGAAGCCGCGAGTCCCGCACGGTTGAGTGCGCGGGTGAGCGCCTCCTTTTGCAAGGCACTTTCCGCCTGCTCCCACGTCTTTTTCCCCATGGTGGTGTCCTCAAACACCGCGTCAAAATAGCGGCCGAGCGGGCCTTCACCCTCGCGTTTGCCAACCACGGCGGCGTGCCCTTGCACGGTGGGCCGATTGTTCAGCACCACCGTGTACCGCCCGATCCTCTCCGGCATAACCCCATCTCCTCTCAGAGGGTAGTTTGCCCGCGCAAGAGAGGAAAATACATTTGACAAGCCTTTATGAAATGCGTATAATGAAAAATAATACGACCAAAAGCAGAGGAGAGACGGTAATGAAACGAATCGTAGTGTTATTGAGTGCGGCGGCGTTGCTTTTGTGCTTTGCCGCCTGCAATAAAGCGCCCGCAGACGGCAAAGACACCGCCGCCACGACCACCGCGACCACGACGGGGGACACCGTCGCGGGGGAGACCACCACGGCAGGCGGTAACACCACGGGGGATACCACCACGGCAGGTGACGCTCCCGCGGGGAGTACGACGGGCACTACCGCACCGCCGAGCGGTGACGTGCAAGGGGCAACGCAACCGCCCACGACCACCACGACCACCACAGCACAGGTGATCTTGGACGGCGAGGAGACGTTTAAGGAAACCACGGTGGTGGATACCGCCTCTTGCCGCGTGACGGTGACCGACATTGAGGAAGACGGCGAACTTGGCTATACCCTGCACGCCCGTTTTGAAAATCTCACGAGCGACACCGACTGCCTGTTCGCAGTGGATACCGCCGCGATCAACGGCGTGTTGGCCGAACCGTTGTATGTGAGTGAAGTGGCAGCAGGAGAGACTTTTGAAGATGTGATCATTTTCACCGACGTCGTACCCGAAGGGGTAGATATCGGAGAATACACCGACATTATGTTGGTGTTCAGCGTGAGCGACGTGGACGACTGGGAAGCGCCTCCGATCGCCGAAAAAGCGGCGCATATCTACCCCTTGGGGGCGAGCAAAGCCACCGTCTACCGCCACACGGCGCAGGCGGGTGGGCAGTTGTTGCTGGATAACGAATACGTTACGGTGATTGCGGTGAACAGTGCGGAAGACACCAAATGGGGCGGATATTACAGCGACATCTACTTTTTGAACAAGACCGCCGAGGGGCTGCTGTTTTCGATCGACGAAGCGACCATCAACAGTTACGGTATCGAGCCGTATTTTGCAACCTATATCCTGCCGGGTTACGCCACCTTCAGCAAGGTGGAGTGGCTGGAGGATTCGCTGGAAAACAGCCACATCGAGACGGTGGAAAAACTGGAATTTCTGTTGACGGTCTACCGTGAAATGGACTGGGAAAACATAGAGGACGAAGAGGACCTGGAAGACGCTGTTCTGGTCAGCGAAGAAATTCGCTACACGCCGTAAAAACAGGTTAAAGTTCAAAAAGGGAGAAGATCTGCGGATTTTCTCCCGTTCTTGTAATAGGAGGCAGGTATGAACACGTGTATATGGCACGACCGATACGAACGGGATTGGATGCGGGCGTTTCCGCTTGGTAACGGACGCATCGGTGCGATGGTCTACGGGGATCCGCAGACTGAAACGGTGGAATTCAACGAAGAGTCGCTGTGGAGCGGGTATCAGAACAAGGAGAAAAATCCCGCGGCAACGGCAGTGTTGCCGACGATACGCGAACTGCTGTTTGCGGAACGGTACGCCGAAGCGGCGGCACTGTGTGAGGACAATTTTTTGGCACAGCCGCGTTCGGTGCGAACGTACGAAAGTTTCGGTGAAATGACCGTGACCTTTGCGAACGACACCCCGTACACCGACTACCGCAAGGAACTGCTGTTGGACGAGGCTACGGTGCGGGTGTCTTACAAAAAAGGAGGGGCACGTTTTTGCGCCGAGTCGTTTGTGAGTACGGCGTACGATGCGTTCGTCTACCGCGTGCAGTGCGACGCGCCGTTCGCTTGCACGGTGGGATATTGCCGCGAAAAAGACGGCGTGACAACGGCAATCGCCGCCGATACCCTGCGCTGTGCGGGGCAGGTGACCTTCCCCACCACCGATTGGCACGGGGAGGGCGGCGTCGGCTTGCGTTTTTGTGCCGACCTTAAGGCGGTGACCGACGGCACGCTGACTGCCGACGGGAATACCTTGAGCGTCACGGGTGCGACGGTGCTGACGGTGTACGTCAGTTTGGCGACCAACTACGACGTGGCGACGTATGACATCGACGAAGCAGTGGACCCCGCATGCCGTGCGGCTGCGGAACTTGCCCGCGCGGCCGATGCCGACTACGGTGCCGTGAAAGCGGCACACGTCGCCGAAAGCCAAGCCTTGTTCCGAAAGGTGCAACTGTCGGTGGAGGCACCTTGCCGCGACGATATCCCCACCGACGAACGTCTGCGCCGCGTGCAGGCGGGGGCAGAGGATATCGGCTTGTACCTTTTGTATTTTTATTTCGGGCGGTATCTGCTGCTCTCCTGTTCGGGCAAGCGGGCGACCCTGCCCGCCAACTTGCAAGGGGTGTGGTGCAACGGGTTTGCACCCCCGTGGGGCAGTGATTATCACACTAACATCAACCTGCAAATGAACTATTGGCCCGCCGAAATTGCGAATATGAGTGAGACGGTGCGCCCGCTCGTCCACTTTATGAAGATGGTGAGCCGTTTCGGAGAAGAGACCGCCCGCGAGTTGTACGGTGCAGACGGGTGGGTCATTCACCACACCACCAACGCGTTCGGGCGCACGGGGGTACACGATTTCGTGCAGTGCGGCCTGTTCCCGATGGCGGGGGCGTGGATGTGCCTCAATTTGTGGGAACATTACGAATATACGGGAGACCGTGCCTACCTTGAAGAATTGTTCCCGATATTGAAGGGTGCTTGCACCTTCGTGTTGGATTTTCTCACCGAAGGGCCGGACGGATATTTGGTGACCGCGCCTTCCAATTCGCCCGAAAACGCCTTCCTCTATACCGATAACAACGGCGAGACGAAAGCGGAGATGTTCACCTACGGTGCGACCATTGATTTTGAGATCATTCGATCCGTATTCCAAAACACCGCCTACGCCTGCGGTGTATTGCACGAAGATGCGTTTGCCGCTCAATTAGAGGAAACGCTCCGCCGTCTGCCGCCGCTTCGTGTGAGCGAGCGGTACGGCACGATTGCCGAGTGGATACGCGATTACGAGGAGGCAGAGCCGGGACATCGGCACATATCGCATCTGTTTGGGTTGTATCCCGCCGACCAGATCAACGAGACCGATCCCGTGCTGTACGAAGCCGCCCGCCGCACCATCGACCGTCGCCTGGCGCACGGCGGCGGGGCAACGGGATGGTCGCGGGCGTGGATCATCAATTTCTTCGCCCGCCTGCGCGACGGTGCGGCGGCAGGGCATCATTTGGAGCAGTTGATGAAGATATCCACTGCCGAAAACCTTTTCGATATGCACCCCCCGTTCCAGATCGACGGCAATTTCGGCGGGACGGCGGGCATTTGTGAAATGTTGTTGCAAAGTCATCTCGGTGCGACCGATGCCCGCATTATCACGTTGTTGCCCGCCTTGCCGCCCACGTGGAAAAACGGCGAGGTGAAGGGGCTTCGTGCCCGCGGCGGATTTACGGTGGATATGGTGTGGAAAAACGGATCTCCCGTCACCGTGAGGGTAACCGCCGACCGCGACAGCACCCTGCGTCTTAAGACGGCACAGACGGTCGCGTTTGCTACCGCACCCTATACGGTCGAGGGGGATGTTTTGGTATCTCCCATGCAAGCGAGCGGGACGATAACGATGGAATTTGAGGTAGAAGAATGAATACGTTTGACACGGCACGGTGGATATGGTATACCGCCGAAGCGAGACCGAATTCCTACGGCGAGTTTTGCGACCGTTTCACCTATACGGGCGGCGCGGTCACCTGCTACCTTTCGGCGGACGGGGATTACACGCTGTACGTCAACGGGCGGTACGCCGCCTCTAATCAGTATGCGGATTTTGAGCATTACAAGGTGTACGACAGCGTGGATATCACGCCGTATCTTACGGCGGGGGAGAATACCCTTACCGTACTTGCGTGGCACGTGGGCATCCCGACCTTTTGGTACAAACCGGCGGCGGCGGGTGTCTTGTACGCAGTGGAATGCAACGGAATGACCTTGTGTGCGAGCGGGGAGAGAACCCTCTCCCGCGAAGAGCCGCATTACGTGAGCGGGTATGAAAAAACGATAACGATGCAACTTGGGCCGAGCTTTCGCTACGATGCGACCCGCCCCGACGACACCCCGTTTTTCCGCAGTGTGACGGTGGAAAAGAATTGTACAAAAATGTACCCTCGTCCCATTGAGAAGTCGGTGGTACATCCGCGGGCAGAGGTCACGGTACTGAAGGACGAGGGTACGCATTTCCTCGTTGATCTCGGGGCGGAAACGGTGGGACTTTTGTCCCTACAATTCATCTCGCCCGCGGCACAGACTCTCACCGTCGCGTGGGGCGAACATATTGAGGACGGCGGGGTGCGCCGCCGTATCGGCGAACGCGACTTCAGCGTGGAGTACGTAGCACGGGAAGGCGAGAACGACTTTGCCAACTATATGCTGCGTATGGGCGGGCGGTACGTGGAAGTGTTTTGCGAAGTGCCGATCGATGCGAAATACATCGGCGTGTTTCCGCAAACCTACCCCGTTGTTCGTAAAACATACCAAACGGCCGATCCTGCGGATCAGCCGTTGTACGATTGCTGTGTGACCACGCTCGAGCGGTGTATGCTCGAACATTACGTGGACACCCCGTGGCGGGAACAAGGGTTATATGTGTACGATTCCCGCAATCAGATGCTGTGCGGTTACCGCGCGTTTCAAAACGGCAACCGCGACTACGCCCGCGCCAATCTGTTGCTCATCGCACAGGACAAACGGGCAGACGATTTCCTCTCCATCACCTATCCGTGCGGCAGTACGCAGGTGATTCCTTCGTTCTCGCTCTACTATTTTCAAGCCGTGCGGGAGTATATGGAACATACGGGCGATCTCTCGCTCGGTGAGGCGGTGTATGAAAAGTTGCTCGCCATTTTGGCGGCGTTCAAACCGCAGCTGCGGGAGGGATTGATGCACTCGGTCGAGGGGGCAGATTATTGGAACTTCTACGATTGGTCGGAAGGAATGGCGACCCCCGCGGGGAATACCGCCGACGCGATGGTGAACGTGCTGTGCGTGCTGGCACTCCAAAATATGAAGCGTATGGCGGAAATGCTCCGAAAGCCGTTTGGTGAGGATGCGTGGCTCGACAGCCTGCGTCCCGCGGTAAAGGCGGCGTTTTACAACCCCGAAAACGGGTTGTTTGCCTTCACGGAGAAAGGCGATCTGTACCACGCCCTGCCCAACGCGTTGGCGGTGTTGGCGGGGTTGACCACCCCAGCCGAAACGGCGCACATCGCCGCTGCCCTGCAGGCGGGGCGGCTGTCCCCTTGCTCGCTCAGCATGAAGGGTTTCGTATACGACGCGATACTGGCGGCAGATGCCGAGAATATCGCATGGGTGCGGGAGGATATCCGCCGCACCTACTGCCCAATGCTGGATGCGGGTGCCACCACCGTGTGGGAGGTGGCGGAGGGCGCCGCGGCTTTTGACGATGCAGGCAGTCTTTGCCACGGCTGGAGTGCCCTGCCGATCTTGTACTTGTAAAAGTAAACGGGTAGTGTGATACGTGAGGTGGAAACGGTGAAAGTACGTCTGGTTCTCGCGTGCGTGTTGAACGCGTGCGTGCTCGGTGCGGTCGCCAACAGCTTTTTTATGATCTGCGAGCAGCCGTCGGTGCTGTTTTGGCTCGTACCGGCGTTTTTGCTGAGTATCGCGCTGGCAGGCGTGTCGGTGTCCCGTGCGAACAACCTGCGCGGGTGGGTGTGCCTGCACGGCACGGTCTTGCTGTGCGCCTTTTGCCTTTCGGTGACGGCAAGCGCGGTGTGGCAGATCGTGCTGGCGGTGCGTATGGTGCCGCACGACGGGGTCACCTACCTTTGGAATCTTCTGCTGTGCTTCGGCGTGCATTGCGTGACGTTTTGGGTCGGGATCCTCTCGGTCTACCTCACCTCCGCGCAGTTAGGGGTAAAGCGGCGGGTGATCGGTGCTCTGTGCGGCATGATACCGATCGCGAACGTCGTCGCGCTGTTTTCTATTCTGAAAACCACTGCCGCGGAATGTGTGTTTGAGCATCAAAAGGTGCTGGTGAATCGCGGGCGGAAGCAGCAGGCTGTCTGTGCAACAAAGTACCCCCTGTTGTTGGTGCACGGGGTGTTTTTCCGCGATACCCGCTTTTTTAACTATTGGGGGCGTATTCCCAAGGAACTGAAAACGAACGGCGCAACGGTGTTTTACGGCAACCATTCGTCGGCGGCTTCGGTGGCGGACAGCGCCGCCGAATTGAGAGACCGTATTCTCGAAGTGCTGGCACAAACGGGCGCCGAAAAGGTGAACATCATCGCCCACTCAAAGGGGGGACTCGATTGCCGCTACGCGATCGCCAAACTCGGCATCGGCGAGCGGGTGGCGTCCCTCACCACCATCAACACCCCGCACAGGGGTTGCCTCTTTGCGGATCATCTGCTGACGAAGATCGGGGCGGATATTCAAGAGCGGGTGGCGAACGCCTACAACGCTGTGTTGAAAAAACTCGGTGATGCCGAACCCGATTTTCTCGCCGCGGTGGGAGACCTGACCGAAGCGCGGTGTACGCAGTTGAATGCCGAAATGCCCACACCCGAAGGCGTCTATTGCCAAAGTGTCGGCTCGGTGCTGACCAAAGCGACACACGGGACGTTCCCGCTCAGTTTTTCCTATCATTTGGTAAAACACTTCAGCGGGGATAACGACGGGCTTGTGAGCGAGACTTCGTTTGCGTGGGGCGAGAAGTACGTGCTGCTGACCCCGCCCGCCGACCGCGGGATCTCCCACGGGGATATGATCGACCTCACCCGCGAGAACATCGACGGCTTTGACGTGCGGGAGTTCTACGTGGCGTTGGTGCACGACTTAAAGGACAGAGGGTTGTAAGACGATGTGAAGGTCACAAGGATAGCGATGGGAGGTGTTGGCGTGAAACGGAGATATATTGCGATTGTTTGTGCGATCGTAACGATTGTCATCCTATATGCAGGTTATGTGTCCGTTAAAAATGCAACCGTTCGTTTGGATAAGATACCGTTGATCGGCTGGCTCTTTTTGGGGGTGGATAAACCTGCCGGCTTTGATGCTACCGTGTGTGAAGGCATTATCACGTGGGAACAAATCGATAATCCACCGCCCGCATTCGATGCCGAAAACAACGGCTGGTTTTACTTGAACCCCTATACGAAACGGTTGCTGAAAAACTATATGAAAGAAAACAATCTCGGAATTGTTCCTGAGAATTATCCCGATTTCCACTTGTCGGCAGATTTTGAGGAGTGTATGGAAACGTTCCGCTTTGTTGAATTAAAAGAAGATTGAACGCAAAAAAGGCTCGATCGTAGCGATCAGGCCTTTTTTGCGGGTCGACAGTGGGTATCGACCCCTGCAAAGTCTCCCTTGTGTAAAGGGAGGTGGCATTTTCGTTAGAAAATGACGGAGGGCTCTGGTTTTGACAATCCTCCCGTCAGCCTGCGGCTGCCACCCTCCTTTACACAAGGAGGGCTTTACGCTTCAAAGCGTTTACATTCATTCATGGGTGTGCTATACTGAAACAAAGGGAGGTGGCGGTCGTGGGCAAAAGACATACGCGGCGTATCCTTGATATTGGCAAAGGTTTTTGGGAATGGGGATGCAACACGTTCGACACAACGTGGAAACACGTGTTTTTTCACGATTTCAAACGATCAAGAGCAAAACACGGCACGGTAATTGCCTGTGGCATTTTGTTGTTACTCTGTGTTTTACGCGGAATCGGCAAGGTCCTTATTTGGAAAGAATCGTTTTGGTCCGGTTTTCTGTATCCTTTTTTTCTGGCATTAGCCGCGACGGTCATGGTCTTACCCCTTTTCTTGTTAAGTAAGAAGTTTCCCAAAGTCGCATCCATTATTGCAACGATTTTTTTAGGGTTAGGTATTTTGTTTTTGGCCGGCATACTTGTTCTTATAATTGTCTTAGTGATATACTCAATAGTTACATAAAGCGGGCTTGACCGATTCGGTCAAGCCGTTTTCTTAGTCTCCCTTGTGTAAAGGGAGGTGGCATTTTCGTTAGAAAATGACGGAGGGATTGTAAACTCGCCACCGTACCGTAAGCGAGCACGGGGCCGGCGATGGTGAACATCTTGGCACCGAGACCTAATATAAATCCCTCTGCTGCTATCAATATAGGACACAGCGTTTTGCAAAAATATTTACATTAAAACGGCGTTATGGTATAATGAAAAAAAGAGGTGATTTTGGATGAAAAAAATAGCAACTATTTTATTGGTGCTTGCACTCACCTTCTCTTTTACAGGTTGTAAAAATAATATTTCCGTTGATAAAATGTATTTTAAATCTATAAACTACAATAATTATTACAATTTTAGATCTTCTTGCGATTTATGGATAAACGATGATATGTGTTTGTATAATTCCGATGGGTTTTACAATATGCGAACCTTCGCTTATCAAAACGGCAGTAAAGTTAAATTGTTTGAATCTAACGATTTTATAAATGAAACCTATTATGGAGAAGTTTTTCCAATTAATGATTTTGCTTATTTCATTACCTCAACGGATGCCAACGATCAAAACTTTTATAAATTTTCTTTCGCAAACCAAAATTATGAAAAATTATTTACAACAAGCAATTGTTCTGAGTGGATGGGAACGCTTGACTATATTGCCTTTTCAGAATATCGTAACGAAGAACAAACCACAGCAGATCTGTTCATTTATAACATTAATAAAGACACCTCAACATCGATATGTAACGGTATATTAAATTTTGGTATAGTAAATAATAAAACCAGATACTTAACTTGGTTAAATACGGATACATTAGTACTCTTTGAGTACGACCACACGGATGATAAGTCAAATAAAATCGGTGAAATATCAGTTAAAATTAAAGATGAATTCCCAATCTATAACTTCACAAACGACTATACAACAATTGCACAATATGATAGCGATGATTATAAAAAAATCACCGTATATTCATCTGACGGTTCGTCTTGTGAATATAGTTTGCCTAAATCTGTACAACAGTTTGTTGCCGGTGAACACTTCGCCTATGCGGTATGCTATGAAACCGAAGAATACAGTTCCACCGCTGTAGAACATAAGGATAACGGTATTTATAGAATTAATTTAGCAGATGGCAGTTACGAATTAGTCGAAACCATTGCTAATAAAGATACTGAAATCCATGTTGTTTCTGATGACGAGATTTATATTACACAGTACGAGATGAATTTCATTGGTCAATATAAAGGTCACGTATATAAATTGATTGTACCCGATAAAACAAAAACTAAAATTTTTGTCATTTAAAACCAATTAAATATAATCAAACATAAACGGGCGGCTATCAGCCGCCCGTTTTTCATAGCTATTATTGTTTTTTCGGGCGGCAGATTGCCGCCCCTACAATTAGAATAATGTCGTAATCCAATAAATAACCCCATACACCACACTTGCAACTGTTCCATACACAATCACAGGGCCGGCGATGGTAAACATCTTGGCGCCGAGGCCTAAGACAAAGCCTTCCGACTTAAATTCAATAGCGGGGGAGGATACCGCGTTGGCAAACCCCGTGATGGGAACGAGCATGCCCGCGCCCGCGTGTTTCGCAATGGCGTCGTATAAGTCCAGTGCGGTGAGCAGTACGCTCGCGCCGATCAGCGCGATGCAACAGAGGGTGCGCGCTTCTTTCATCGTCAGGCCGTTTTGCACGGCAAGGGAAACGATCACCTGCCCGACGGCACAAATAAGACCACCTACCAAAAAGGCTTTCACGCAATCGCGCAGTACGGGCGAGGGCGGGGACGCCTTTTTGCTCATCATTTGGTATTCCCGTTTGGTCATTTTCATAGTCGGCACCTCCGTTTTTTCGGTGGTATTGTGCCGTCAAACAACAAAAATATGCAAGCCGCGCCGTATGTTTTTTAAAAAGCCGCATATTCTAACTCCGAAAGGAGTGAAAATACGATGGACAACATGAAAAAACACCGCGCACCGTTCCCAAAAGGTAGCCCCTTGCAGGAGTATTTTGACACGCTGCCGAAGGCGGTGCAGGAGCAATTCGTGCAGTCGGGTGCGCCGGTCAGCACGGTGGAACAACTGAAGCAATGTGTGGAACATTTGGGCGCAAGCGGGGACAAAACGGTATAAAACGGTATAAAAAGCAATAAAATATACTGAAAGTATAAGAAGTACCGCTTTGTGAGAGGGGATAACTGCGTATGACGGAAGGGCAGGGGCAGCGGGTCGCTGTCAGGGGGCAGTTTTTGGTAAACCTGCTGTACTACGCCGCGTGGACGGCGCTCGCAATCGGTGCGCTGTGGGTGGCGTTGCGGTGGCTGATGCCGTTCGTGTTGGCGTTTGCCACGGCGGCGTTGCTGCAACGCCCCCTGCGCTGGCTTGCCGCCCGCACCCGCGTGTCGCGCGGATTCTTGTCGGGACTGCTGGTGGTGCTGTTGGTGGCGGCGGTCGCCGCCGCCGCAGGCGGCATTGGCTGGTGGCTGTGGCGCAGTGCGGTCACGTTGGTGGGGAACGAGGAATGGGTGGCAGATATCGCTGCTCGCCTCACCGCCGCGTGGGACACGCTGGGGGCGTGGGGTGAGCGGTTTCTCCGCCGTCTCTCACCCGACACGCAAGCCGCTTTGCGTGCGGTGCTGGAAAACCTGCCCACGGCGGACGGCTTGTTCGGCGAGTGGTTGCGAAACGCCGCGGGCGGTGCGGCACGCTTTGCGGTGCAGAGTTTGCCGTCGCTTGCCTTCTCGTTCTTCATTTGGGTGCTGGCAACCGCCTTTTTGACGGGCGATCTGCCGCGGGTGATCGACTTTCTGTACCGATGGATTCCCGCCCGTTTTCGCGGCACGGTGCGCGAACTGCGCACGCTGTGCGGCGGTACGGTGGCGAAGATGGCGAAAGCCTATCTTTTGCTGATGGGGTTGACCTTTGCGGAACTCTGTGTCGGCTTGTGGGCACTCAGGGTGAGCGGCGCGCTGTGGCTTGCGGCACTGATCGCACTGGTGGATATCCTACCGATACTGGGCGTCGGCACGGTGCTGTTGCCGTGGGCGGCGGTATCGGCACTCACGGGGGACGTCCGTTTTGCCGTGTGGCTCGTGGTGCTGTACCTCGTCATCACGGTGGTGCGGAATCTCGCGGAGCCGCGCCTCATCAGCCGCCGCGTCGGCTTGCCGCCCGCCGTGACCCTGCTCAGCCTGTACGTCGGCGGGCGTGCCGCAGGCGCAGCGGGACTGCTTTTGGCGCCGTTTGCGGTCACACTGGCGGCCGAGTGGCTGAAAAGTCGGGAAAAACCGTGATATAGGTATTTCTTTTTACGCGCACGTATGTTAATATAAATAATTACAATATACTGCATGATCGCAACAGATCGGAGGTGGGCACGATGGCACGGCACGCAAAAGAGACGCCGCGTTTTTCGGAAAGCGCCTTGTTTAAAAAAACGTGGAAGATCGTGCTGATCGTCATCGTGGTGTCCTCCCTTTTGCTGAACGTGTTCACCTACGTCGTCCCCGTGGTGAAGTATTACGGCGACAGTATGTCGCCGTTGCTGGCAGATGGGCAGATCCTGCTGGTCAACCGTATGGGGGACGTGCAATGCGGGGACGTGATCGCGTTTTACTACAACAACAAGGTGATCGTGCGCCGCGTGGTGGCGGTGGGGAACGATCAGGTGAATATCGACGTGTTCGGCACGGTGTCGGTCAACGGGAGCGTGTTGGACGAGCCGTACATAACGAACAAAACGCTGGGTCAGTGTAACCTGACCTTTCCCTACAGCGTGCCCGCCAATGCCTATTTCGTGTTGGGGGACAACCGTGAAACGGCGATGGACAGCCGTCTGGAGGAGATCGGTACGGTGACGGAGGATCGCTTGCTCGGCAAGGTGGTCTTTTCGCTCAATCCGTTTGGTAAGATATAAATCAGCACAGACCGAGGCGAGAGGGATATGCGTGGTACGCGCTACAAAAAGCAAAAACTGAATATCCTGAACTGGCTCGTGTATATTGCGGCGGCACTGGTCTGCGCGGCGGCGTGCGTGCTGATGTTTTCAGTCAACGTTATTCCGACCGTCGGCTTGGAGCAAGCACTGCGCTGCGGTATGCCGGAGCACACGCACGGCGACGCTTGCTACGACGGGGACTTTTTGATCTGTCAGACGGCGGCACACGTCCACGACGGCAACTGCTACATCGTTCTGCTGAAGGAAAACGATATCAACGGGATATTGACCCTGCTCGGCGGGCGGGAGGGACAATCGCTCGAAGGCGTAATCCACAACGTGGTGAACACGGCGTTGGTGTATAACCAAAACCTGAACGCGCCCGATTCGCCGATATTGAGCCCGTTGGATTCACACACGGTGGAACAGTTGAACGACACCATTGCGGACGAGCAAGACCTGCCCGATATCGTCCTAAACGAGAACATCAACACCTCCGAAGGTGTGCAGTTGCTCGGAGTGGGTGACAGCGCCGTCGGCACACAGTACCGTGCCAATTTTTACGTGTATCTGGACGGCAAGTGGACCTGTATCGGCAACCTGCCCTTTACCGCAACGCGAAACGGCAGTCGTTACAACGCCACCATCCCTACAGCGGATGTGCTGGAACTGGTGAACGACTCGCTCGGCACGGAATACCTCTACAGCGATTTTGATCTTTCGGTCTCCACCTCGCAAAACGGTACGTATTCCAAGACGAATCTCTCGCTCACCTCATCTACCGCGACGATCGCCTATCGGCAATCAAGCTCGGCGGTCAAAGAGACGAGATACGTACACCTGATTCCCAAAAACGGCGCAGCTGCCAGTACCGCCTTTGCGTTTTATACCGTGCGTTACGTCTATCCCGACGGCACCGAAACGCGGGAATACGTGCGGGCGAACAGCACGGTGACCCTGCCGACGGGCAATTACGAATGGACCGACGGTACCGCGCTGTACGCGGCAGGGGAGACGGTGACCGTCACCCGTGCGACCGCCTTCACGGCACGTACGCTGGGGCCGATCACCCACGTGAACGTGCATTACAACGTGGCGTTTCCCACCGTCAGCGGGGTGACGGTCAACACGGCACCCACGATCGCGGGCACGGCGTCCGCCACGGTGACGGATGAATACAGCGAAAACGCCGTGGCGACCGTCCGCAACGTGTCGCAGCATTCGGTGCAGGGCTTGGTGAATAACAACGGCACGGGCCTTACCCGCGTCATTCAGTTTAAGGGCTGGCGCGTGGGGGACAGCGACACCGTCCTCCAGCCTAACACGCAACTGATCTGGGAAGAGTTGCTTCAGTATTCGGGCAACACTACGTCGGTCACCCTGACGGCGGTGTGGGAGTACGACCCGTTGCAGACCGCTTCCTTCTTTATCCGTTTCGACTCGGTGGCGGTGGACACCAACGGCAACGTCACCTCGCAGGACAGTAACAAGTACACCCAGCAGTTGTTTGCCGCCTACGTCGGCGGGGTGGATACGTCCAAGAGTTCTTCGCAACTGCAATCGCTGTACGGTATTGCCGATACCACGTCGGACAACTCCTACGGTGCGGACCAAGCGATCCGTGCGCTGTACGGGGAGCGTACCGACGGGGTGTGGTTGTCGGCACTGCCCAGTGATGAGTACATATTTGAAAATCTGGTGCAGTACGCGAATACAGGATACCTGTCGGTGGGCGGTGTACCGGTCAAGGCAGAGGATCTGAACAGCCGTGAGTACGCCATTCGCTGGTACGTTTTCAAAAGCCAGTCGGATGCGTGGCACATCGACGGCAAGTTGGTCAAAAAGGTGGGTCTGATCCACGTTTATAAGACCTTCGCGGGTAACAAGCAACTGGTGAGTGAAGCCAAAACCGATTTTTCCATCGACGCGACCGATGTGTCTACGGGCGAAAATACGGTGCTGGATCTGAACAACTACAAGAAGTACGACGCGGCGACCGACACCTATATGTGGGAGTTGACCGACGTCGAGTACGGAGAATACTGGACGATCACCGAGCACCCGCATCGCTTCGCGGATCCCGCCGTGACCTTCTCGGTGTATTCCGAATACACCGTTATGGATGCCCACGGCGACCAGTCGCACACGGGCGCGGGCACCAGCCTCACGGTCAGCGGTATGACCTACGCGCTCGACGAGGGTATCGACGAGGTGCTGCGTGCGGAGTTCACCAATATTTATAACCGTAACGACTCTATCATCATCAAAAAGCAGGACGGACGCACGGGTGTGCCGATCGGCGGCGCGGTCTTCTGTCTGGAGCAAAACGGCAAGACGCTGACCTTTACGTATGACGCGGCGAGCGACCGTTACGTGTATGACCCGCAAAACGGTACGGTAAAGGATCTTTCGGGCAACGCCAACGGCTACTACGAAATTTGCATCGACAACTTCAGTTACGATCTCGGCCCCATCGTGGTGCGGGAGATCAAGGCTCCTACGGGCTACTCGCCCATCGGGAATATCGAAGTCGGGCGCACCGACCAAAACGGCACCATCGGTATTTTGAGCGGCAACAGTGAACTGATCCAATACGTGGGCGGCGTGCTGATCGTCGGCAACAGTACCGATTCCTCCTCCGTCACGGTGCAGAAGGCGTGGGATTGCGCCGAAACGGAATGGCAGGACGTGACGGTACAGCTGCTGGCGAACGGCAAGCTGGTCACCACCGTGATCGCGGGCGTGCCGCCGCAGGTGGTGTTGAACGACACGAACGCGTGGCAATACACGTGGCACAACCTGCCCGTCTACGTCAACGGCGAAAAGATCGCGTGGTCGGTGCGGGAGACCGCCATCGGCAGTGAAACGGTAAAGGCGGACGGCTCGTTCGTCAACTGGCTGGTGTCCTACGGTCTGCCGATCGTAACCACCGATGCCGACGGGAAGGAACATACCCGTCTTACCGTCACCAACACCACCAAGCGCGTGATGTTGCGTCTGACCAAGACCGACCTTGCCAAGACCGTGCAGCTCAAGGGTGCCGCCTTCACGCTGGAGGCGGTGGACGAAAACGGCGACCTGCTCAGCGGCGAGGTTTCCAAATCGGCGGTGACGGGAGAGGCGGGTACGCTGATCTTCGATAACCTCAAATGTAATATTCGCTATCGCTTGACCGAGACCGAAGCCCCGTCGGGCTATCTGAAAAATGAAGAATACATCTACTTCACCATTCAGGAAAGCGGTACGGTCGTGGTAGAAAACAGTTTTTATGCCGAAGCGGGTGCCACTGCCTATAACATTGTCGTGAAAAACGGGCAGGCGGTCACCCTCCCCGAATCGGGGGCGGTCGGAACGGGTATGTTCTATGTCATGGGGGCGCTGTTACTGGCGCTTGCCTGTGGCGTGTACATAAAGCATCTCCAAAAAAGGAGGTGCCACAATCAGTAAATTGCTTTCGGTAACCCTAAAAACAATCAGAAAGGAAGGAAACAAAATGAAAGCAATCAAAAAAGTCCTCGCAGTCCTCGCATGCTTGTGTCTGGTGCTCAGCTGTGCCGTGTTTGCGGTATCGGCGGCAGACCCGACGGGAAGCATCACCATCCAGAATCCGGATCACTCCGACGCAACGGTGGCGGGTAAGACCTTTAACGTGTATAAGGTCTTCAACGCGACCACCAACGGTACCAACACCTCGTACAGTTGGTATACCGATACGAACGGTGACGTGCCGTTCTACGATTTCTTCTACGGCCCGAACGGTGTGGTTGCGAAAAACGTGACCGACGGCAACGTACAGAAAGCGGTGGAGCACGTGGCGTCCATCACCGACAACCTGGATCTTTCGCAGTTTGCGGAAAGTCTGCACACGTACGTGACCACCAACAGCGTTGCGACCTACATCGATCCGGTGGAGGCGGGCACGTCCACCTCGGTGAAGATCGACGACCTGAGCTACGGCTACTATCTCGTGTACGATAACACCGACCTGTCCACCCCCGGCACCAGTGCGGTGCGTTCGGCGGTCATGCTGTCCAACGTGAACAAGGATGCGGTCATCACCCTGAAGGCAAACCGCCCGCAGGTGACGAAGCAGGTGAAGGAGAACAACGGTACGTACGGCAAGGGCACCTCGGTCTCCATCGGTGACGTCGTGACCTTCCGCATCACCACGCTTGTGCCGCAGCACACGATGTACACCGCCTACCACTATTCGGTGGAGGACACGATGCACGACGGCATGGTGTTGAACACCGCTTCCATCAAGGTGTACTACGACGACGTCCTGCAGGCGGAGGGTACGGGCTACGACCTGACTCTTGCGCCGTCGGCAACGGTGGATTTCGCGGTGGATTTCACCGATTACATGGATAATTTCGACACCAACAAGACGCTGGTCATCGAGTACGATGCGACCGTGACCAATGCGATCGAAGCGCAGACGGCGAACCAGAACACGGCGAAACTCATCTACAGCAACGACCCGACCAACGAGCTTTCCACCGGTAGCGTGGAGGATGCGGCGAACGTCTATTCCTATCAGCTCGTGTTTACCAAGTTCGCGCAGGATACCAACGGCGTGCTCACCAACGTGCGTCTGGCGGGTGCGGAATTCCAGCTGTACCGCGTGACCGGCAGCGGTGACGAGCTGATCACCTTCACCACCGAAACCGCGACCAACGTGGAAGGTGCCTCCTTCACGAAGTACATCGTGGCCGCTGACGGCGCCGGCACGACCGACACCCTGACGGTGCACGGTGAAGGTGCTGCGACCATTACGCTGGATCATTTGAATCTGGGCGGCCACTTGGGTGACGTGTTCATCTTTGGTCTTTCGGAAGGTGAGTACAAACTGGTCGAGACTAAGGCGCCCGACGGCTACGTGCTGCCGGATGCGCCCTTCATGTTGAACGTGGTGGACGAGATCGGCGCGCTCGGCTCGGTCGGCACGCTGAACGTGACCGGTTCGCACACGGGCGTGGGCAGCATCGTCAACACCAAGGGTATGGCGGAATCCATCCTGACCGTGTGGGCGGAGATCACCAACAAGCCCGGTGCCGCATTGCCCGAAACGGGCGGCATGGGTACCACCCTCTTCACCGTGCTCGGTGTGGTGCTGATGGCAGGTGCTGTTGCTTTTTTTACTTCAAGAAAAAGAAGTAGTGTGGCGTAAAAGAAGAGCGTTTCGTCGGAGCGACTGATTTTTAGCCACCCCGCAAAAGCTATTTCTTTTTCTAAAACCAAATGACAATGATGCAAAAGGAGGGAAAGGTCCATGAAAAAACATGTGACTACGATATTGGTTGCGGTGTTATTTCTCTGCGGCCTTTCCCTCTTTTTGTATCCGACGGTCAGCAACCTCTACAATCAGCACCTGAACAAGCAGCTCATCGGCGAGTATGAGGAGGCATTCCAAAATACTACCCCCGAAGAGTTCGGCGAGGCGATGGCGGATGCCGTTGCCTACAATCAGCATTACGCCGACGATGCGGCACTGAAAGAACTTGGTTTAACGTATGAAGACGTGTTGAACGTGGCGGATAACGGTGTGATGGGGTATATTGAGATCCCGAAGATCAACGTATCGCTCATTATGTATCACGGCATTGAGGAGATGGCGTTGCAACGCGGTATCGGGCACGTGCCCTCCTCGCACTTGCCCGTTGGAGGCAGCAGTACCCACTGCGTTTTGGCAGGGCACACGGGTCTGCCTTCCGCCAAACTGCTCACCAATATCGATCGTCTGGAGATCGGAGATCGGTTTTATCTTCATGTGTTAAACGAGGTGCTTACGTATCAGATCGACGACATCGCGGTGGTGGAGCCCGATGAGGTGTCCAAACTCAACGTGGTCAGCGGCAAGGATCACGTCACGCTGGTCACCTGCACCCCCTACGGTGTGAACTCGCATCGCTTGCTGGTGCGCGGTGTCCGTGCGGACGGCAACGGCGACCTTTCGGCAAACAAGGACAGCGTGCTGAACGAGTTGTTGCACGTAGATATGAAATACGTGCTCACCTTCTCGCTCATCGGGCTTGCTATCGTAGGTGTCGCGGTCGTCAAATTCCGCGCACTGTGGAAAAAGCGTAAGATAAAAGGCGGCGAACAACATGACGAAACTGTGTAAACGGGCGTCGGTCGTCGCGGTACTACTGCTTTGGCTGTGCACGATGCTGTTGCCGTGCTACGCGACGACGACGGAAGGAAGGATCACGGTACTCCTGCAGGATGCCGAAAAGACCCCGCTTCAAAACGTGGGGGTAAATATTTGTCAGGTGGCACAATGGGACGGCGCGGAGTACCACCTTGCGGAAGGATTTGAACATTCGGGACTTTCGCTTTCGGGTGTGCTGAATTTCCCGAACGAGGCAACCGCAAAGGATATCGCGGCGTACGTTTTGCAGCACGACGTACCCTGTCAAGCGGTGCGCGCGGCGAACGGCACGGCAGATTTCCAAAACGTACCCCTTGGCATTTGGCTGGTGTACGGCAATGCCGAGGATGCCTATGTGTTTAACCCGTATTTGGTATTGTTGCCGTATTCGGCGGAAGGCGAACGGCATTACACGAGCACCTCAGCCCCGAAAACGGAGGATAACGCCCTGCGGCGGCAGAGCATCTACGTATTAAAACGCTGGAACGACCAAAGTGACCGTGCAGGCAAGCGTCCCGCGGCGGTGACGGTGGAACTGCTGGACGGCGGCAGGGTGGTTGCAGCGGTGGAATTGAGCGAGCAAAACGGGTGGTCACACACCTTCACGGGGATGCCGAAGGACGGCGTCTACACCGTGAGGGAAACGCCCGTGACGGATTACGTTGCCCACTACGGCGGCGATGCCGTGGAGGGCTTCGTCATCACCAACACCTACGAAGCAGAAAAACTGCCGCAAACGGGGCAGTTGCTGTGGCCGATCGTGCTGCTGAGCGTAGCAGGTGTGGCGTTCCTGCTGCTCGGTATTTTGGAGCTGGGAGCCAAACGAAATGAAACGAAGAAGTAAGGGTATCGTGTTTCTCTGTCTTGGCGCAGCGTTGCTTTTGTGTGCGGGCGGGTGGTATCTCGCTCTGCAGGCGGAGGATGACGCTGCGGGACGGCAAGCGACAGCCGTGCTGACGGCATGGGACACGGCGCCGACCGAGCGATCGACGGAACACGCCGAAACGGTGCTTGTCGCGGGGAACGACCGCTTTTGCGGAAAACTGACGGTCGATGCGTTGGGGCTTACCCTGCCCGTACACAGTGAGTGGGATTACGCCCGCTTGAAAACGGCGCCCTGCCGTTACGTCGGCACGGCACAAGCGGGCAATATGGTGATCGCCGCCCACAATTACGACAGCCATTTCGGTCGGCTTCGACGGTTGGCCGTGGGGGATGCGGTGACCTTCAAGGACGTCGACGGAACGGTGTATCGTTACACGGTAAAAGAGGTCGTCACCCTTGACGGCACGGCGGTAGAGGATATGCGCGCAGGCGAGTGGGATCTCACCCTGTTTACCTGTACCAAAAGCGGCAAGCAACGGGTGACGGTGCGTTGCGAGCAGGAATAAAAAACCACCCTATAACGGGTGGTCATAGGGAAAAAAATGGAGAGAATGCACTCTTGCGGGCGCATTCTCTTCTTGTGTTTTGTGAATATTTATGCCACTTAGAAAGTGGCTGTGACCCTTGGCCCCCTTGTCTAAAGGGGGCTGGCATTTTCGAGTCGCAAAGCGAGGAGAAAATGACTGGGGGATTCTCTGCGACCGAGCGAGCAGCTTATATAGGACTACCCCTCAGTCTCGCTTCGCTCGCCAGCTCCCCTTACACAGGGGAGCCAAGGCGCACGCCCGCCAATCCCTAACTCCACCCACCCTGTAACGAGTGGTTTTTTATGTGTGGGGAAGGTTTTCGGATCCTCTTCGCCGCTGTTTATAACGTCGCCAACGCCTCGCCGGCGAGGGTGCCGAGTACGGAAAGTCCGCGGTTGTTAAAGTGTCCGTCTTCCTGCGGGTTGATGAATTGTGCATCCAGGCTCATCGGCACGGCTTCGCGCGTCAGCATTACGAAGTCGCGGTCGCGTGCGGCGACTTCCTCCTGCGCTTGCTGAATGACCTCGTCATCCAGCCGTCCCTCCTCACGGGTGCGGTCGACGAGCCATCGCACCGTGCCGCAGAAGTACCCGACTTGAATGATGCCGAAACGGTGGATACCCACGTCCCGTTTCAGGTCGTCTTTGTAGGCGGTGAGCAGGGCGGCGTAGTCTTCGCCCGTCGTACGTTCAATGGCGTCCGATTCGCCCTGCAGCCATACGTAATATATGTTCTTAACCGTGCCGAGGGTGGCGGCTTTTTGAATGCCCGCCGTCAATTTCTCCGCCGCTTTCTCATAGCGCGGCGTGCCTTTTTGCCACTGGGCAACGGTGGTGGCACCTTGTGCCGCGTGGATCATCACCACCGCCCGTCCCGTCGCCCGAACGTACGTGCGACAGCAATCGGGTGCGAGTGAGCCGAAACCGTAAGACGCGGCACCGAGCAACGGCTCAATGTTTTCGCCTACGGGATGACGCACAGGACGCAACTCATCGGTGAGCAGGCAGTATTCCCACGCATTTGCCACCGTCTCGTTCGGGTCGGGCAAGCACTCTGTCTGCCCCTCCATATTACTCTGTCCGCCGAAGATCAACACGTCGATGTCCATGCCGCACCCTCCGTAAAAATTACTGTATGTGCAGTATATCACAGATGTGCCTCAAAGTAAACCCCCGTCGAGCCAGTCTTCCACCACATCTTGCAGATGAAGAGGAGAGAGACGCCCCTCGTACATACGCCGCCTGAGCGCCGCCACCGCTGCGCGATCGACCGAAACGTCCTCCACGACGGCGCACCCTTCGTCACTTTCAATGCGGATACCGTACGTGGTGTGTGCCCTTCCTTCCACCACGATATGGCTTATGACTTCCTCGATACGATACATACGCACACCCCATACCCTCTCTGTTTTGTGATATAATATCACAAAACAGAGAAAAAAGCAAGAGTTTTTTAAGAAAAGCGGAATTTTCTCGCAAAAAACAGCGGAGTGATCACTCCGAAAACAACAAATAATAGTATCACGATTTGAATTAAAAGGAGAATTTATATATGAAAGCAACAGGGATTGTACGTCGCATAGAGGCTCGTGTTATAATAACACCAAAACCAGAAAGCCGCATAAACACCGGGTTTTTCAACTTAAACTGCAAGGGAGAGCCGTTTTCACTGCCCTGTTGCATCCAAAATTAAATATTCAAACTCACAAGAAAAGCCGACTGAGCATTTAAACTCATTCGGCTTTCGTTATGATTATTTATCTCCATGCAATATCCAATCGGCATCGTATCCAAACTCCATACCAATGAGCTTAGCAAGCATAGGGGAAATGGTTTTGTTTTGGTTGGTACCGGGGCGGCTGTTGCTTGTTAGGATGTAAAGGTAATTTTCCGACATACCGACACGTTTTGCAAATTCACGCTTCGATATTTTTTGTTCGGAAATAATTTTGTTTAGTCGTGCTTCCAGTGTCATGTATTCGGATCCCCCTTCTTATCCTGCTGCTGTTTCAATGCGGCAAACCGTAGAAGTTGTTTTCTGGAGGATACACCGAGCTTGCCGTATATGTTTTTGTTATGGTACTTCATTGTATTCTCCTGAATGCCGAGAATTGCAGCAATTTCCTGTGCCGTCTTGCCTTCGAGATACAGTTCGTAAATACGGGATTCCGTAGGCGTTAGCGTCTTCAGGTTGCAAATAAAGAAGTCGTAATCTTCCAACACGATCTTCTTCTTTTGATCTTCGATAAGATGTAGGATCTCGTTTTGAGCCAGCTCGTATTCTTCAAGGGCTTTCTCGTAAGCGAGTTTTGTGCGTTGTGCTTCTTCCTCGGCTGCTTGTTTGGCTGCCTGCAGGCTCTGCAGTTGCTCCTCATAGGCAACATTTCTACGGGCAAGATACTCAAACAGGTCATCGATCTCGCGAATCCTTAGTTGGTCTCCGTGGTCTCCGCTGCATTTCACCTGATCGATCTTCTTAAGGATGGGGGATACATATTTTTTGCTCATAAACAAGCAGTAGGCAAAAGCAAACAGAACGACGAACAAGATAATACTCGCCGTCTTCATTTGTCCTTGACGGATTTGTGCGTTGTACTGACTTTCGATCATCATGAGTGCAACGGTAAAGGTGTGATTGCCAAGCTTGATGCTTTGTGTTTTTCCGATGCATTTTTCCGTTCCGAAGTCAAATACGGTAGCATCATTCTGTCTTGAGACCTTCACGGATTCCGAACTCGGCATATTATACCGATTGGAATTGAATTGTCCCGCAAAGCCTTCCGATTTTTCGTCGAGAAGCGCTCCGACAAGCTGTCCCAGTTTGCTGTCGTTTGCCTTCTTCGATAACTGAAAATACAAGTCGTTTATTTCAAAGCCGCAAACACCGATGATATTGTCTCTGGCATCACGAATCGGTGTATATACGTACCGTGCTCGTTCCCAAGTGTCCGGGATGTCGACGGTTGGACTTAGAATATAGTAGGTTCCCTTGGTGAATTCGGATTCGCAGTTGTTGAAGAAATCTGTGCGCATTTCGTTGCTCCACCCACTATGGAAGGTTAGATTACCTTCTTTGCCGGTGGAGAAGGAGCCTCGGTACAGGGCAATTTCATTGTTAACGGTACTTTCGGAATACAGATTGATGTACTTGAGATAAATACCGTTGTACAGCTGCGGGTCGGATTGACCGTTGACAGTGGTATCCAAAATGTAGAATGCGCCGCTGCTTGGGGCAAGCTGCATATTCAGATAAACGGTGTTGTACAGCTCAAGCTGTAACGCCGAAAGCGCTTCGGTATTATTTTTCAGATCTTCAAATGTAAGATTGTTATCAACCAAAAAGTGTTCCAACGTTGCTTCGATCTGATCGGAGAAGGAAAGAGCGTGTGCAGCAGCTTTGTTATAGTCATGCTCGATGTAATCTGTATAAGACAAAAGCTGAGTATCCAGCACCTCCATGACCCTTGCATTCGTTGGATTCATTACGCCAAACAGGTTCAAAAGAAGCAAGATCAAAGATAGCACTAAGGCAATTGCCGAGATAATGTACAGGACAAAACGTCTGCGCATAGAAACGCCTTCCGCCTTGATCTGTTTGAGGATGCTTGCAATATTGATTTTTTGGAGTCGTTTCATGTCCTTACATCACGCTCCTTATTCGGTTGACAGAGCCTTAAGCTCGGTGAGTGAAGATTCAACAAGCTCGTTCAGCACCTTGTCAGGATCCTCGCCGTTAGCTACCCGTTTTACATATTGATTGTGTGCAGACGACAAGACCGCCTTAACGTTCTTTTCAAAATTAAGCTGGATGCCCGAAGCGCCGTCGTAGAGGGGAAGCGCATAGAAGGAATAGTCCTCCAGCATGGTATCTACTGCCCGATAAACACTGCGATAACTTTCCTTTTCGATGATACTGAAGTCGCTGAACAAGGCGTCAAAAGCTTCGGTGGTAACAGGAAGATAGCCGGCGTTGGTTACGAAGTCGAGGTTGTGATCCTTCTCAGTCAGCCACTTAGCGAGAATGTATGCTGCCTGATTCTTGCGTTCGTCACTATTCTTTACAGCAAAGAGTCCGCCTCCACGGTAGATCACGCCTACAGTATTGTCCGTGAAGGTGGGATACGGCAGAGCAATCGACTCGATGGCCTCGGTGGTGTTATCCGCATAGATCACCTCGTCGGGCTGATACAGCACGTCGGCGGTGGAGCCGGTATTGGCAATGATCTCGACGGTCTTCCAACGTGCGGCGGCATAACCGTCTTCAAGACAAATGCCACCATAGATAGCTGTTTCAGCCAATGGAATCCAAATTGTCTTGAAGGCATCATCATCAAGGCGCAGACGTCCGTTACGGATAAGCTCGCTGCCATTGGCTTTCATGCCCACATAGGCATAGTTATAGTAGTCGTTAATCTGCATAAAGTTTTGACCGTTTGACCAGTCGTAGTATTTCCGTGCCGTATCAAACACTTGGTCAAAGGTATTAAGATCGTCAACGGATATACCGGTGGCCGTGCTGAAACGGTCAAACAGGGTTTTGTTGAGATATAACGCTTCCGCAGATTTTGCTACGGGAAGCATCAGCAGCTCCTCACCAAAGTACCCCTCAAGCAAAAAATCCTTATAAAAGCAGGACAGCTCCTTTTCCGAGAAATAATCGTCCCAGGACAGAAGCCGTTCCTTGCCGATCAGCTCAACAACACGGGGATAGGCGGTAAAGAGATCCGGCATCGTATCGGCGCCCGGCTCTCCGTTTGCCGAGGCAGATAATGCCTTGTCGATGGCCGAGGAACTGGTAACCGATTCCACGTTGATCGTAATACCTTTTTCTTTTCCAACCGTTTGGTTAAATTCGTTGATAACATCGTTCAGCGGCGATTTGGTTTGGCTGCCGTAAACGTGCCACATGGTCAGCGTGACCGGATTTTCAGGACTGAGTACCGTGCTGCTTTGTTTGCATCCGGAAAAACAAGTCAGCAGGATTACAAAACATAATAAGCTTGCGATTCTTTTCATAGTGCCACCTTCCAGTATGGGTTTTCCCACCCAAATTCCCACCCTTTTTGAAAATATTTTTGCCGTTCCTACCCGTTTTTGCCGATTTGGGTAGGGTCAAAAAAGTAAAAATTTTTATAATTATATTTGTAAGGTTATTGAAGGAGGGTATAGATCTTGCCTTTGTCACGAAATTGATAAAGGGGTACCCCTTTATGTCGGTTAAGGTTATTATATCACAAAACTTTGATTCAGTCAAGACTCTGCCGCCGTTGTCAGAAAAAATTGCAAAATTACGGTGTGTCCGTATCACACGAACTGCGGTAAGCGTATCTCACGAAAAGCAGTGTGTACTGAGACAGGCGGTTGATTTGACGTTTTGAAAAACTTAGCTTCGCCGAACAGCACGCATCATCCTACCGATGCAAGTCGTGAGGATGGAGAATCAAAGAACTTCTTTGTCATTCGCCTGCGCTTTGAGAACGGGAAAAAGTTTTTCATGCAAGGCAGCCTGCCACCGGATGGCTCCATAAAAACATCCCGAAAAGAAGCTTGTAGAAGAAATTTCGCTTTATAACGAATATAAAACATAACAAATGCAAGAGGAGGTTCGATGAACCGGATGATTTGGCTGATTATGATCCCGTTCACGCTGGTCGTTGGCCTGATGCTGGCCGACTATGCCCATCACATCAGTCAAACGACGTCGGAGGAAGTCGAGGAAGACGGCTGTGTCCGAAACAACACAAACTATAATGCGCCTAAGACCATTACCTCCACGCTGATCATCTCCTTCGATTGCCGGTTTTCCACTATGGATGTCGCCGAGCCGGGAACGCTTGGGAACCATATCTATCAGCTTCAGGCCAAGTTGGAGAACGGAGCGGTCAAAGGGACGTATCAGGTTTTGGATACCGGTGAGAAACGCTTATTCCGGGATAGTCACGTTTTTCTGAACAAGGTGCAGAATCTCGTCGAGAAATACGACCTCGCTCAGTACAACGGTCAAAGCTATGAGGTTGCGGGGCTTCCCGGTGATTACGGCGTTCGGTTGGAGGTAGTATACGCCTCAGGCGAAAGAATCTATACTTACAACAATCAGGACAATTTTTTGCCCGACGGCGCAATGAACGAGCTTGTAAAGCTCTTTGAGCGCGGCGTGCAAGTCACTTAAAAAACAGGAGGTATTTGTATGAATTACGTTGGAAAATGGGTGTTTCATTCTATCGGTGCAATAAATGAAAACGACGAGATGGTTTACATGGATGCGGAGGAATATCTGAATTCGCCGATGCCCTATGTGGATGAAACGGATGAGGAAGCAGTCGCAGACGAACTGAAGGAGAGACAGCAGATGATCGGCGGTCAGATCGCTGTGTGCGAGGACGGCAAGCTGTATATGCTGATGCCTCTGCCGGAAGGGGTATCGAAAGAGGAAGTCGATCAGGCTGTTAAGGCAGGTATCATCAAGCTGTACGATGGCATGATGACCGACGAGCCGAAGGCTTGGGAGGAGCGTAACGGCGAGCTTTGGCTAGAGGTCGGAGAAGGCATGAGCGAGGACGGCTGGGCAAAGCTCTCCGATGATGACGGGCATCTGCTCTTTATGACCACCCGATATGTAAAATCAGAATGAGGCAGCATTTTGAAAAAGAATTTGTTGATTTTAGGTATTCTGATCATCATTATTGGTGTTATAGCCTTATTATTCTCTGCACTGCAAGGATACGGATACTATCATTTGCTTGACGGAGATGCAGACCTGTACATCAGATTGCACAGGAGAATGATCCTATTTTTTGTGATTGGAATTGTTCTTGTGGTGATTGGAGTATCGTGCATTATCATTCGTAGATAATTAGTTGTATATTTCTCTGCAAGCGGAGTAACCGCAAAAGGCGCAGAGACTTTATAAGGAGGAATAGAATATGGGTATTTTCGATTCGTTGAAAAGAACTGTGGAGTCTACATTAAAAAAAGAGGCTTCGAAAGCAGTAAATAATGCGGTGCAGTCTGTAGGAAAAGGCAAAAACCGTTCCGAGAGTTTTACCTTTGCTACACTTCCAACCAATGTTGATGAACTGCAGACTTTGCCGGAGGCGTCTTTGGATTCCGCTTTCAAAACAACGGCGTTAACGATTGTCGCTCTGTGCCGTTATGAACATAGCCCGGACGAGGCTATTGAAATGTTGAATTTTCTGAAAGGTCCCGCAGAGGTCAGCACATATGAAAAGCAGTTTATCAGGGAGCGATTGACGGGGAAGATGTATAAGGCGCGTTCCTTCTTCGCCGGGGCAACCCCGCAAAACGGCTATACGCCCACCGTGCCCTATACCGTTACCGTCAGCGAAACGCCCTATTCCTTTGATGAGGACAATTGGGCAACGTTGTATGTGTCCAGCGGCGGGTCGGATAATCCAAGACCGATCAAGCTGCGTAAAAAACCGTCTACCGGTCAGTGGTTCTTAAATGATATCCAATGCCTTGCCGATATCCGTATCCCTGTGGAAGAGGATCCGTGGGCATAAGCGAAATGAGAATTGATATGTTCGACAGCGGATACTTCCGAATCATTGTACCGATTGGCTGGATGGCTTTTTACGGCATCGATAGCGAATGTAGGACAACGAAGAAAAAGGTACATATCTGTAAAGGTGCCAAGCTCGAAACAGACATTTTCACCCATGCCGGTATCACGATATGCTTTTTCGACAGACAGGATTATTATCTTTCTCCTAAATTTATCTACGATAATGTAACAGACATGGAAGCGTTCACCCTCGGCGCGTACACATGGAACGGATACACCTGCACCAGCCTCGGCTATCCCTATACCATGCTGGAAGCAAAGCATGACGGATGCGTCTTTCAGGTGATGATCCTGATGAAAAACGGCGAACACGAGATTTCACTTGATGACACAGACGTAAAAATAATTTTAGAAAGTCTTACACAAACAAATTAACAAGGAGGAACTACTATGGCAAAGCATACATGTGCAATCTGCGGAGCAGAGGTAGGTTTGATCTCCGAACAAAAACTGGCAGACGGCAATTACATCTGCCGCAAGGTCTGCTCAAAGAAGTGTCTGAAAATCTTCGATAAGGTCGAAGCGACACTCGATTCAGTAAAATCCCACATCGAACAGGTCGAGTTCGGTACAAAAGCGTGGAATCAGATCTTCGTACCGCTGACGAAAACAAAAGTCAAGGAAGAAAAGCTGAAACGTTTCGGAAAGAACGGTGAGTTGTATGTATCTCCCTCGACAGGTCTTATTGCTCTCACCGAAAACCGCTATAAGATCTTTATCTTCGGAAAATCAACCATCGCCTGCGTTTACCGTCTTGCCGATCTTTACGGATACGATTACGATTCCGAAACGGTAAAGAATTCCGAAGGGAAAGAAGAGACCAAGCATTACTGTATTCTCATGTTCAACAATACGCCCGGCATGTATGAAGTGCGTATGGAGATCAGAAATTCGAAAGAGTTTGACGAGATGGCGAAGTATTTCGATACGCAGTTCGGCATCCAGAAAACGCTCAGAAACATTAAGAATACCTGGAAGCATCAGATTGATGCTGCCAAAGCGGTTGCAGGAGCATTCAAGGCAGTCAAAGACGGAACTATGGATGAAGCCAAAGCGGAAGAAACCACGGAAGCACTGAATGCCGCACAGTACGGTGACAGAACAGAATGGATCGCCAAGGCGGATGCAGCGCTCGCATCTGTTAAATAATAAACTGATTCACAGGAGGCATTATATTATGAAAAAGCTATTATCTGTTGTTTTAGTATTGTTAATGATTTTGTCACTTGCTGCCTGCGGCGGTGACAAAACCGAGAAGGACGACACCACAAATCCGACGTCTTCCGACAAAACCAGTGAATCCGACAAAACCGGAGAAGCGAATGAAATCAAAACAACGCTGTTTACCCTCGCATATGATGACAGTGTTTGGAACTATATTGAAGATGAACTCACAAACGAAGAGGATTACTGCTTCGTCAACCTTCAAATACTCGATCCGGATGATTCGGAATATTATCTGATCGATGCGGAAATTGAAGTGTCGCTTGAAGAGCCTTACGATTTCCGCGAGGATCTTGTATATTACGGCTTTGACCAGTATGAATACAAGGTAGAAGAAACCTATGAAACCGTCAAAATCGGCGGCGTTGACCTTCTTAAATACAATGACGGAGAAGATACGCTTATTTACTTCAACCGCATCGAAGGTGCCGGAGCAACGGTTTGCATTGAGTTTGATGCAGAAGACATCACCGACGGCCGTATTGGAGAACTTCTCAAAGGATTGACAGTTACCCTTGAGGATGTGGGCAATGAAGACGGTCCTTGGGAGTGGGAAGGCAAAGCATTTTCAACCGATGACCACAGCGTAACCGCCGGTGCTTTTACCGTAAGTTCAAAATTCATCCCCTTCGAGGAACACATTTCCACCTTTGAGACCTTTAACCACAGCATTGCTGCAGTCGGGGATACAGTATATGTCCTGGTTGACGGTGAGCTCAGAGAGTGCCACTATGACGGTACGGAATTGGTGTTTGTAAGACCAATCGAGCTTCCCGAAGACGACTATGAAATTATGCATGCAACTGCTGACGGTTCGCTGTGGCTCAGCGGCTCCATGAATGATATTCTCTGCCTGAAAGACGGCGCTGTCGTAAATACCTATGAGGATATTGACAACCTTGCCATGCATCCCTCGGGAGCATGGGGTGTTGACTATTTCACTTCCAACGAATGCAATATCGTCACGTTCAACGGCGCTACCTACAGTGCAACACCCGTAATCTTTAAAGAAGCAGACACAATCATGAACGTGAATGTGGATGAAAACAACATTTATGTCTGCGCAAGTGCCGCAGATGACAGCGGACACAAGGTATTTATTTACAACAAAGACGGTGTTCTTCAGAAAACTCTTTGCGATGCGGAAGGCGAAGGACTCGGCAGCATCACCTTTGTGACTCAGACCGCCAACGGATATATCGGCTTTGACGGCAATATGAGGGATGTTCTTCTTTGGAATAACGATGGCACTTTTATTGCCGAAATTTCCGACAGCGATCTGTTCGATACAAACTATCCGTGGTTCTGTTCGTCTACTGTTCTTTCTGACGGCAGCATTCTTACCCTTATGACAGACGAACGAGAAGATCGATCTGCAACCGAGGTAATCGTGTTTCAGGTCAAGGGTTTCTAATCAAGAAACCATAAAGGATTGATTCGATATCTTGTACATCGTTGTGATCTCTGTAGATTAACGATCGCTAATAAATGAGCGTATATTTTCCGGTAATCAATAGTAATCAATAGTAACAAGGGGCGAATGGGCTTACTTTGCCCGTTCGCCCCTTATTTGCGGAAAGGATCGGTTATGAAGAAAATCATATGTTTGCTGCTTACTGTATGCATACTCCTGTGTACGACGGCTTGCCAAGGGGAGGCCGAGCGTCCTCAGGGGTCAGAAAGCACAGGACCGACCGAAAGCCAGGAATCGACGATCAGCACCGAAAACAAACAGGGAGAGGAAGCTGACCAAATGAGGATACTGACACTTGAAAAGGCATTGCACACCTACTACGAATGGGCAGATGATTACGACGGGATGCTTGTTCGGAGTGAACATTCCTGTGTGACGCTGGGGCAGGCGGATACAGATGCGTATCCCGAAATGGCAGAGGTGCTCAGCCAAATCGCCACCATGCAGGATAATGCCATGCTGGACGAGTTTGATAACATGGTCAGCTTTGCCCGGGAAGAATTGGCCTCAAATCGGGATGGCTTTGAAACCTATGTGTCCACGCTGGATGTTCAGGTGCGCCGTGCGGACAGTCTTGTCATCAGTTTGCTGTCCGATTCCTATTCGGATTACGGTCAGATTGAAAACTACAGGGCTTTGCATGGAAGTAATTATGACACCCAAAGCGGCAAAGAGCTTGTGCTTACTGATGTCATAAAGTATGTCAACAACGACCTGGCTTTAGCGGTGCAAGAGGAATTGACCGCCCATATGTGGACGGGGGATTTCTATTCCGAATATGCCGTCGAAGACTATTTCGCCAACACGCCCTATGACGGCTTCAGCTGGACGGTGGATTACACCGGTGTGACCTTCTACTTTGCGCCCGGAGACCTGTGCGACGAAGGCGCTATGACGGCAACGGTCTCCTTTGCTAAGCATCCGGAGCTGTTTTATGAAAAATACATGTCAGTTCCGAGCGAGTATACGGTGGAGTTGCCGCTGGATACACCCTTCTTTACGCAGTTGGATGCCGACGGTGAATTCGAAGAAATTTCCGTATCCGGCTACTATGACGAAGAACGGGAGCACTATACAAAGTATGGGATCTATACCGACACGGACGGTCAGTATTATGAGGAGGAATGCTATGCATATGACTTCCACCCCTATTTTGTCAAGGCGACAAGCGGCAATTACCTGTATTTGTTCTGCGAGGATTTTGATGAGGGTATACGACAGATGCATCTGATCGTTTTCAGCCTGAGCGAGGATGGCAGTGTGACAAAGTCCGGCGAGAGGAATGTCAGTCCCTCGTGGCTCGCAGATAACAAATTCATAGTGCCAACCAATCCCGGTAATTTCATTTTGGACGATGCTGATAATGGCATTGAAAAGGCATCGTTTTCAGTTGGTAACGACGGTATGCCAAGTAAATAAAAGCAAAATATATATTCAACGAAAAGGAGAAATGCGTTATGGGTCTTATTAAAGCAGGGCTGGGCGCCGCAGGCGGCGTTTGGAAGTGTCTATGCGGTGCAACGGCAACCGGCACTACCGGAACGCTTATTATGGGTGAAACCGGACTTAAGATTACAAGAATGAAAAGCGGTCCGAGAGGTGGCGACTAACAGATCGGTGCTATGCTTGCAAACGGCGAACTTGATTTGATTGTTTTTTACGCGATCCGCTTACTGCACAACCTCACGAGCCGGATGTATCAGCACTGCTTCGTTTGGGTGATGTTCAAAAAATCCCTCTTGCTACCAATGTAAATAGTGCAACCATGTTGGAGGCTTTGAAGGATGAACCCTTTTTCAATATGGTAAAAGGCTCAAATCTGGACGATTAATGCAAACGAAAGGCATCGCTCAAACAGCGGTGCCTTTGATTATGCCTATTTTATGCCTATATTTTGCCTATAAAAAGACGATTCTTTGCCGATGACATTGGGATATGAATCATATATAATTGTTAACGTGAAAAAATATAATTAGAAAAACTTTTTGAGAAAGCTTCTGATGCATTCATTTCCAAAATGTATGACGTTCCAATACGGCAAATTCAAAATCGACGAAGTGACTTTGAAATCAAACAATTAGGTTGCACTATAAACCGAATGTGGCGTGAAGAAGAGCTCGCACAGACCATTAAAGAAATACTGAGAATCGTGTCAAATGAGTATAATAATGGCAATATTCCACATACTAACTCCACACCATTAAATAGTGAAAAGGGGTTTTTATATATGAAAGCAACAGGTATTGTTCGTAGAATCGATGCTCGCGGTATAATAACACAAAAGTCGCTTAAAGCCGCATAAACACTGGGGTTCGCGGCAATTTTTTAAGAAAAATTTTTGGCGAAAAACGGCATAATTTGACCTTTACATAGCAAAAGAGAGGTGATTTTTCACCTCGCTTTTTAGCCTCCGTTATCACAAGAAAACCGTCCCCTTGTGTTCCGAATATAGCTCCGCCAATACCGCACACAAAAAATGTGAAAAGGCGCTTGCGAAATTAAAAGAAGCCATAAAAGACCTGATATAACGCAAAAAAGCCCCGTTAGGAATGCAGAAATTACTGTACTCCCAACGGGGCAAAGCGATTGGTTATTTTGCGATTTTTCTCTTTTTATCAATAACGATCAAAGCAATCATTGAACAGCTACTCAACACTA
>SVPJ01000027.1 GCA_015065885.1 Oscillospiraceae bacterium
GGCAAAAAAATTTAAAGCGAGGTAGAATCCCATGTACGAAGACAAGACACTGGTGTGCAAAGACTGCGGTGCAGAATTTGTTTTCACCGCCGGCGAGCAGGAGTTTTATGCTGAAAAAGGTTTCGTGAACGAGCCCCAGCGTTGCAAGGCCTGCCGCGACGCACGCAAGAACGCTTCCAAGCCGGAACGCGAGATGTTCACGGCGATCTGCGCCAACTGCGGCAAGGAAGCGCGTGTCCCCTTTAAGCCCCGCGAGGATCGCCCTGTGTACTGCAGCGAGTGCTTCGCCAACATGAAGGCTGAAGGCTGATTGCCGAAACTTTTGTGAGAAAAAGCCGTCCGAAAGGACGGCTTTTTTGCGTAATTTTGCACTTTGTTAATATGTTGTGAAAGTTTTTGCGGTATACTGAAATGGGAAAGGGGGACTTCGTATGCGTATTTCGCGTATCGTCACGATGATCGCACGGCTGCTTGACCGTAAGCAAAGTACCGTGCCGCTCGTGCCGCCGTCTTGCAAAAAGCCGCTCGGCGGCGATATCACAAGTACGCCGTTGCCCGCGGTATCCCCCGAAGCGCGCGGCGTGCCTTCACGCACCATTGCCGCGTTTTTGGAAGAACTGCGTGCCGCTCACGACTTGAATATGCACGGCGTGACGGTATTGCGGGGCGGTTGTGTGTTGGCAGACGTTGCCTTCGGTGATTGGGATACCACCGTTTTGCGCGCCACCTTTTCCGCTTGCAAGAGCGTGATATCCCTCGCGATCGGTTGCTTGTGGGATGACGGGTTGCTGCGCCTTAACGACCGTGTGCTGGACTATTTTCCCGAAGAGACCAACGTACTGACACGTGTAAAGTGGCGAGACCTTACGGTGGAAGATCTACTTACCATGCGCAGCGGCGCCGCGTTCAACGAATTTTCCGCGGCAAGCGAGGAGGATTGGGTCAAAAGTTTTTGGGCATCCTCGTCGGCAGGCAAGGAGTTTCGCTATAACAGTTTGAACACCTATCTGCTTGCGGTGTTGATCCGCCGCATCACGGGGGAGAGCGTGTGCGATTTCTTGCGAAGACGATTGTTTCGACCGCTCGGTATCGGCGACGTCTATTGGGAGACCTGTCCGCGGGGCATTGAAAAAGGCGGATGGGGGCTGTATATTCGTCCGCACGATCTGGCAAAACTCGGCACGCTCGTAATGGATCGCGGCGTGTGGCAGGGAGAGCGGTTGCTGTCGGAGGAGTGGATCGCCCGTGCCACCGCCGTGCAGATGCGTACACCTGCCGAATACGGTGATTACGATTACGGCTATCACATTTGGTCGGCACGCGACGGCAGCCGTTTTTTGTTCAACGGTATGCTTGGGCAAAACGTGATGGGCTTTTGGGAAAACGGCATTGTGTTGGTCGCCCATGCAGGGAATAACGAGATGTTTCAGCAAAGCCGTTTTTATGAAATAGCGCACCGTGCGTTTGGGGGCACATTTTCGGACGTGTTACCGCAAGACGCGGAAGGGGAAAAGGAACTGCAACGCGTACGGGAATGTTTGCGTACGCGATACCCTGAGCCGCCGCGGACAACTGTGTGGCAGCGATTGATCGGTGTAAAGCCGAACGCCTTGCCCGATGTCTGCCGTTCTTTGGACGGTGCGCGGTATACGGTCATGACCGACGACGCGGCGTCGGTGGGGCTGCTGCCCGTCTTTTTGCAGGCGGTGACCAATCGCTACACTGCGGGCGTGAGGGGAATACGTATCGCCGTGGAAGAAGAGTGTGCCGTGGTGTATTACCGCGAGGGCGAGCGAGAATACCGTCTGCCGTTCGGGTTGTACGCACCCGCCCGCACGGTGTTGGACTTCGGCGGTGACGAGTATTTGGTTTCGCTCAAAGGACGGATCGCAAATGACGAGGAAGATCGCCCCGTGTGGACGCTCACCCTCTGCTTTTTAGAAACGCCGTGTACCCGCCGCATCAAACTGACCTTTGCGGAGGATACCGTGATACTGGAACAAAGCGAAACGCCGGGGGAGGATTTTGTAAAATCTCTGACTGATACCGCGAAAGCCGAATTGGCAAAACAACCGTTGGTCGGCGGGGCGGTGCAGAAATTGGACTTCGACTACGTGCATTACAAAATTGAGCGACTGTTCTCACCGCGTTTAAAATTGAAAAAGGAGTAAAGTCTGAAAACTTTACTCCTTTTTGCCCGCTGTTTTTCAAAATTTCTCCCCGAAAACACTTGCACCGCGTGAAAAGGTGTGATAAAATAATGGAAACTTGTGTTTATCTATGAGAAAGAAGGCAATGACGTATGGAAAAGAAAAATATCGATTGGGGTAATCTCGGCTTCGGTTATATGCCCACCGATTACCGTTACGTGTCGCACTTCAAGGACGGCGCGTGGAATGCGGGTGAACTCACCACCGATTCCAACGTGGTCATCAACGAGTGCGCAGGCGTGTTGCAGTATGCACAGACCTGCTTTGAGGGACTGAAAGCCTATACCACCGAGGACGGCCGTATCGTGACCTTCCGTCCCGACCTGAACGCAGAGCGCTTGGAACAGTCGGCTGTTCGTCTGCGTATGCCTGTGTTCCCGAAGGAGCGCTTTTTGGAAGCGGTGGATCAGGTGGTCAAGGCTAACGCGGCGTTCGTGCCGCCTTACGGCTCGGGTGCTACGCTGTATCTGCGCCCCTATATGTTCGGCTCGGATCCCGTAATCGGCGTGAAGCCCGCGACGGAATATCAGTTCCGTATTTTGGTCACTCCCGTGGGTCCCTACTTCAAGGGCGGTGTGAAACCGCTGACGGTGCGTATCAGCGATCTCGACCGTGCGGCACCGCACGGCACCGGTCATATCAAAGCGGGTCTGAACTACGCGATGAGCTTGTACAACATCGTGGATGCACACGAGCAGGGCTATGACGAGAATATCTATCTCGATCCCGGCACCCGTACGTATATTGAAGAAACGGGCGGCGCCAACATCATTTTCGTAACCAAGGATAACAAGGTCATCACCCCGAAATCCGACAGCATTCTGCCCTCCATCACCCGCCGTTCGCTGATGACGGTGGCAAAGGATTACCTCGGTCTCGAAGTGGAGGAACGTCCCGTGGCGCTTTCGGAAGTGGCGGACTTCGCGGAGTGCGGTCTGTGCGGTACGGCGGCGGTCATCTCGCCCGTCGGCAAGATCGTGGATCACGGTCGTGAGATCGCGTTCCCTGCAGGTATGGAGAAGATGGGCCCCATCACCCAGAAACTGTACGACACCCTCACCGGTATCCAGATGGGCCGTCTGGAAGCACCCGAAGGCTGGATCCGCGAAATCAAATAAGAGAACGTGTGAAAATCCCGTGTGTTCCAAACGAACACACGGGATTTTTTTAGAATTGTACGGTATCGGCAATGTGCTTTGCCATGCGGTAGTATCCTTCTTTTCCGAAATGCAGTCCGTCAAACGGCTGCATTTCGTATTCGTTTTCAGCGCTGAAGACGCCGTCAAACGTGACCAGACGCAGCCCGTTTTCTTGTGCAAAGCGACGCAAAAACGCCCCTGCCTTTTTGACGCGCGGTGCGCAACCGAAATTGACGCGGTCGGGGATCTCGGTGGCGTGCGGCGGGGCGATCAGGACGATCTCGCTTTGCGGGGCGTCGGCGGCGCACCGTGCCACCAATTCGGCGTAATCGCGGTTCCCCTGCACGTCTTCGTCGGGGTCTAACGTGCCGTTCGTACCAAGAAAGACGAGTACGTAATCCGCACCGCTTGCGGAGATCTCTCCGCGTTTGTAATAGTCCAGATACGCCGAAACCGTGTAACCGCATTTGCCACCGTTTACCACTTCGGCACCCGTCAGCTGTGACAGAAAATAGGGGTAATTTTCGGGGTGGATGTTCGGCACGCCGCTTTGGTGCCAGCCGTAGTCTCCCTCGGTCAAACTGTCACCTAAGCATACGATCTTCATAATAATTCCTCCTGTTCCTTGAAAATGTGTTGAAATATAGTGTTTGCGATAACCTCATGACCGCGGTCACCGGGGTGGCAACGGTCGTTGGGGATGCCCGACAGCCAATCGCCCTGTCCGTAATTCTCGCCGCCCGCTTGTAAGTGTTGCATCCATACGGCGTGCAGATCGATTACAGGTAAATCGGTTTTCTTTGCCACGTTATACATCGCAACAGCATACGGGTCAAGTACGCTGTCGGCGTTGTCGCCGTTGTCATTGTACGTGGGTGTCATCAACACGATAGCGACATGGGGGTGTGCCTCTTCAATGCGTGAGATCAACGAAAGCAGATCGGTGACATACTCAGCGGGTGTGGCGAATTTCAGCGGATCTTCTCGAATAGCATCGTTGATGCCTGCGTTGATCAGAAAGAGGTCGGCACAGCACTCGTCGATTTTCATGCCGATAAAGTCTGCTGAGCGGGACAACAAGCGTTTGACAGTGTTTCCGCCTACACCCGACCGCACTACGGTAATCGTACGGTCATTTCCTTTTTGCACCGTAACGGCGGGTGCATATCCTCTTAACGGTCGTAATTCGGCATCGGGCGTATCAAACATTATCCCATCGTAACGTTTCACGGTGCGTTCGGGATATCGCGAAGCCAAAAGAGTGGCTAAAACAGCGGTATACGTGGTATCATCAGACGATGCACGTCCACCGTGCGTAATGCTGTCGCCAACCGTAAACAGGGTGTAGTGTTTGGATTCGGTGATGGCTGATGCGATATTTGAAAAGTTTTTCATAATACCTCCCGCACCAAACGGTACGCGCCTTCGGTGATGTGGACCATATCGTTACCATCGTCCAAACGCCAACCGTCTTTTAAGGCCAACGTAACAGTCATCGTTTTCGGCAGGGTCAGCGTAAGGAGGATCGTGTCACCTTCACGTTCCCACCGTACTGCGATCGGTCCGTGCGGAGAGTCGTAAAATGCCTCTGCAAAATGCAACGCAGAAATAAAGCAGGGCGCGACGGTCAGCGCAGTAATATCCGTGCCCGTGGGGTTGAATTGCAGCCCCGCGATGCGTTTTATGAAGAACGCGCTGATATCGCCCCAAAACATATGGTTGAGTGAATCCTGCGGGAGGACGGTGAAGCGTTCCCACAGTGCGGTGGCGCCTTGCGACAGAATGTAGCCGTAAGAGGGGAAGGCGGGGCCGACGATCAAACGGTAGGCGAGGTCGGCGTGACCGTTTTCCGCGAGCAGATGAAACAGCACCCGTCCGCCGAGCACGCCGACGTCCATACGGTCGTCTGCTTCGTGAATATACGTGAGCAGTTGCTGAAAAGCGTCTTCTTTTTCGCTTTCCGCAAACATACCGTAATACAACGCCATCGCTTGCGCGGTTTGACAACGGCCGTATACGGTATTACGGTCGATCAAGCGGGCACGGAACGCCGCCGTGAGTTCCCGTGATAGTTTTTCGGCAAACGTCCACCCGTCGTGACCGATCACTTTCAGCAAAAACGCCGCTTTATCGGCAATGTCCTTGGCGACGACGGTATCGGTAACGATCAGCGGTGCTTTGGGTGGGATATCTCCCACGTGACACCAGTCGCCCAAACCGAATTCACACAGCCCGCGTGCATCACGCTTAGCGGAGAGATAGTGAAGATACTTCATAATGGCATCGGCGGTATCGTGGATCATTGCCGTGTCGCTGCGATAGACGTAGACGTAATAGGGAAGATACACCAGCACGCAGTCCCACGCAGGGCCGTTGCCCCAATGAAAACCCCAACCGCCCGTCGGCACGATGCCGGGCAGTGCGCCGTCTTCCCGCTGCGCTTTCACGATGTTGTGTAGCCACTGACGGTAACATACCTCGGGGGTAAAGTTCAGCATCATCCATTCACACGCCAGTGCCGCGTCGGCCGTCCACCCGTTTTTTTCTCGCTGTGGGCAGTCGTTCGGAAAATGCCACATATTGGCAAGTCCACTGCGCCGTGTGATGGTTTGCAAGGTGTTCAGTGTGTCGTCGGAGCAACGAAAATCGCCGCAGGACGACAAATCGGAGTGATATACGCATTGCGTGAGCAGGTCGGGTGTCGCCTGCTCTTCGGCGATGCCAAAAACGGCGATGTACCGAAAACCGTGATAGGTAAACGAGGGGGTGTACGATTCCGCTTCACCGCCACGGCAGATATACACGTCGGTATGTACCAAATGGCGTACTTCCTCAAACGTAGGGGAGTCGTACGCACACCACAAGGTCTGCACGTTCAGTTCGCCGTTTTTCAAGAATTCGGCGTGTTGCATCGTGATGCGCTGTCCCACTTGTCCCTTGACCGATAAGCGTACGAGTCCGGCGTCTACGATGCCGAAATCGTAAAGAAAACCGCCGTTATACGGGGTGATCGCAACGGGCGCGCGTTCTTCGTGACAACGAATCGGCGGAACGACGGAAGGTACAAGCTCACCCTTCGGCGGCGGCGCTTTTTGCGCGTAACGCCATTCACCGTCGTCAAAATCGATGGTGTTCCAGCCCGTGATCTCCTGCGTGGCATCGTAATGCTCACCCAGACGGTAATCGTCGAAAAGAATGGGGGACGGTGCGGTCTTGAAGGTGGCGTCGCTTTCCAAAATACCGTTCACGGTCAGCGAAAACGAGGGAGCGGCGCGGAAAGCGGCTTTGTCAAAATCCCACACGTAACCTCCTGCGTTGTTTTGAAATCCGTTACCGAGCAGAACGCCGACAACGTTGTCTCCTTTTTGTAACGGTACTTCGTATTCGTCGTAGTAGACGAAGTGATCGGGGTTGGCAACGTAAGGAGATAGTAACCCTTTCGTGTATTCCCGTCCGTTGACCCACAAGCGGTAAAACCCGCCGGTCGCGATACGCACGGTGACCGTCTTTGCGCGGTCTGTCGTGAATTTTTTGCGAAAATAGGGGGCGGGAATATGCGTTTCAAGCGTAGTATATTGCGAGGTTGCACGAATGAACATAACCTGCCTCCTTTAAAAGCAGAGCGTGATGCGTCCGTTTTCCGAACGCACGCAATACGGAGAAACGAAGCGTCCCTCTGCCGCCGTCAGTGAGTATGCCGTACCGTTATAACTAAGCGTCAGCACCGTCTCGTCCTGCCGCTTAACGGCGGGAAAGTGGTCGTCCGTTTTACCGTAACGGTAGGTGAGGGTAAAGGGCTTTTCGGAGGAGACGCTCAGTGAGCGGGGGCGGAGCGTGACGGAAAACGCACCGTAATGCAACACGGCTTCTTCGCCGTGATCCTGAAACGACGGTGCGTTGCACGAGATCGGCGTGCCGTCGGCGAACGCCAACCGTCCGCCTGCCGCCGTGCCGTTGCCGCTGTGACGGAACCCGTCGAATACGGGGAGCGTTTCGTACGTTGCGCTGTTTTCGGTGCAACGCGCGTTTTCGTACGGGTCGGGTATCTCCGTACCGAACAGATGCAGATCGCGTATCCGAAACCCGTCGGCGTCGCCGTACAGATTGATGCGGTACGTATCGGTGGAGTACCAAACGGAGTGCTTGCGCTCGTCGTCGTACGCCGTGTGGGCGACGATGGCGGAGGCAGGGGTGCGCGCAAACGTGTTTTTATACCACCGTCCCGTTTCACCGAGCGGTTCCACCGTGATCTTGCCCTCGTTCTGTAACCGCTCAAACAGCGGAAATTGATACAGGATACCGTCGCGCATCAAATCCCATCCGAAACTGTTTTCCTGTCCTGCCTGCGCGTATCCGAAGGATAAACATTCCCCGTTGAAGTTTTCGCGCATATACCAGTCTACCCAGCGGGGGTCGGCACCGCCGCCGTCGGGATAGGAGGGTTCCAGCGTGAAAACCTTTTGCGAGGGGGTGACACGTTGACGGATATCCATTCCCGCATCGTATTGATATACGGGATCGCTGCCGAGCATACGGAATAGCGGTGCAGGAAGGGCGTGTTCCTCCCGTCGGGCCGGGAAGAACACGTTGTTGCGTGAAGGATAGTACCCTTGTCCGTAATACCCGCCCCACAGCGTATAGCCGTCGGTGCCGAACTGCTCTTTGCAGTTACACAAGGCGTCGATCTCGTAGCGGTCGCACACGTAACGGGCGGTGTGGCTGTCGAAAAACCACGAACCGAACACACGGGGGTAATAACCGAAAACAGTGCGGAACCGTTCGAACAGCACGTCGACCAGCTGTTCACGCTGCACCTTCGTATAGCCTACGGGAAAACCGCAATGACAGTGCCAATCCCACGCGAAACGTCCCGTCCACGGTATATTACACGCTTTTGCTTGCGGCTCGACAATCTCGTGCCATACGCCAAACTCGAACTGCGCGGGATCCAGCGTACGCAGTAAGTCGGTATAGGCGGGATCCAGCAAGGCGTCGTACTGCAACAGGAACGTGCCACGCAGACGATGCTGCTGCATCAAACGAATCTGTTCCTTGAGCGGGGTCAAGAGGTCACGCTCCATTCGTGGCTCCACGCCGCGCAGGAAGTTTACGATGTTAACGATCTGTCTTTTTTTCACGGTGTATCCTCCTTTGACCTATTGCAAAACTTCCGTTTTTATTGTACAATATAGGGCGCAAAAGTGAAATGGAAGGATCGCTTGAAAAAGTGGACGAATCAACTGCGAGGTGAAAGTGTGTTTCAATCCTACTATCGGGACGTGACCGACCCGAACAACGATTTTGAAAACCGCGCCGTGTCGCTGCAGGTCAACTGTGCAGGACGGGAGCGGCACGGCCGACCGATGCAGGCGCGTGCCGTGCGGCGGGATCAATATCTGTACTATCAAATGGCGGGTACGGTGTCGGTGTCGGCACCGAGCGTTTGCCGCCTGCGTGCGGGTGACCTGATGTGGTTTCAGGATCACGTGCCGTTTGCCTATCGGGACGAGGAGACGACCGAGCACTGCTTCGTACATTTTACGGGCACGGCTGCGGAAGAATGGCTCGAAAAAGCCGGCTTGACACCGCATACGGTGTATCATGTAACCGACGACGCCGTAGAAGACGGCTTTCACCGTCTGTTTTGCGCCTTTTTGCGCCGTGACGCACAATTCGATACCGAAACCGCCGCCGCGCTGTTGTCGTTGCTCTCGGCGATCGGTCGGTCAATCGGCAGGGGAGAAGACGGAGCGACGCGGTTTCGATTGGAACGCAGCTTGCAATATATCCACGATCATATGACGGAACGTATAACGCTCGCAACGCTTGCACGGTTGGAAAATCTGAGCGAAAGCCGTTACCGCACGCTGTTTTGCGAAACGATGAAACAGCCGCCGCTCGCCTACGTTCTTGCTTTGCGAATGGACGCGGCGTGCCGTTTGCTTAAAAATTCCGTTATGAGCGTGCAAGAGATTGCGCAAACGGTGGGATACGAGGACCCACACTACTTTTCACGCGTGTTTCGCCAAAAGATGGGTGTTACACCGCTGGCATATCGCTTCAGCAAATAATACAAGCCCGAGAACCGCGGTTCTCGGGCTTGCGTTTTACAGTGTAAGCACCGTTGCATCCAACAGTGCAATTTCTTCGGGGTGATGGGTGACCAGCACGACGGGGCGCGTTTCGGCGTAGTCGCGGATGAGCGCCGCGATGCCGTCGCGGTTTTGCGCGTCGATACCGTTGAAGGGTTCATCCAACGCCAGCCAGCGGCTGTCTGCCGCAAGTGCGCGGGCGATGGCGACCCTGCGCCGCATACCGCCGGAAAGTTCCCGCGGGAACTGTGCGAAAACGGTGTCGTCCAGCCCCATTGCCCGCAGTGTGTCTTTGGCGCGGTCGGGTGAGGGGGTGGTGAGGGTCATATTTTCGAGCACCGTCTTCCACGGGAGCAGACGATTTTCCTGAAACACTGCTGCAGGCAGTGAGAGGTCACCGCGTATCTCACCGCTTTGGGGCGTTTCCAACCCCAACAACAAGCGAAGAAGGGTGGTCTTTCCGCACCCCGACGGTCCGAATAGACAGGTGACGCCGCGGTCGGGGATGGTGAGCGATATGCCTGTCAGCACGGGTCTGTCGAGATAGGAAAAGGATACGTTATCGAGTACGAATGCCATCCCTCACACCTCCTCGTTCGCGTTGAAGCGCCGTCCGAGCCGTTTGGCGAGTGCCAAAAACAGGCGTTCCAGCACAACGCTTAATACGATAACGGCGACGGTGTAGGCAAATACTTCGGCGGTCTCCAAATGGTTTTTGGCGGTCTGTAACAACCGACCGATGGAATCTTCGGGGCGGCAGATGACCTCTGCCGCAACGGCGGATTTCCATGCAAGCCCCAACGCCGTGGTGCACGCCGAGAGAAAATACGGCATCACCGACGGGATCCACACGTGAAGTACCGTGCGCCGTTTGCCGAAGCGGAACAGACGTGCCATTTCGAGCAGGCGGCGGTCGGTCTGACCGAGCCCTTTGTCCACGTTGCTCCACACGATGGGCAGTACCATCAAAAACGCGATGAAGGCGGGGAGCGTATCGGTCTTTAACCACACGAGCGCCAAAATGATAAAGGAGGCGACGGGCGTGGCACGCACCGTTTTGAGCAAGGGCGAGAACAGGTGCGCCGCCCATTCAAAACGGTAGGTCAAAAGCCCCAACAGCACGCCTGCTGCAACGCCGCTTGCAAAGCCGGCCGCCACGCGTAAAAGGGAGGCGGCGGCGGCTTTCCAAAACGTCGCGGTCTGCACGAGTCGCCACAGCGTTTTGCCGACCAACAGCGGGGTGGGCACCAGCAATTCTTGGTTTACGCGCCACGCGATGAGCCACCACACGGCGACCCAAAACACCAATACCGCCGCGCCGGAGAGGGCGCGTGTCAGCGGTGTACGGGATTTATTTCGATACGAAGTAGAAGTCCTCATTCGGTACGGCACCTCCGATGGAAGTGGGGTCAGCTTCGAACAGGATCTCGTAATATCCCTGGATGGTATTCTTCATGTCTGCACCGTCCACAAATACCACGTTGCAACGCGGGATCGCTTTTTTGGCGATGGGCTCGGCGGCAATGATGCCGAAATCGGCACACAGTTTCGCGGTCGCATCCACGTCGCTCGTCGCTTTAACGGATGCTTTGTATTCCGCAAGGAACGCCGTGATCGCCGCCGTGTTCGCTTGGATAAAGCTTTTCTTCGCGATCACGCAACCCATCATCATCGAACTGTCGGGTTCCACCGCGTTCCACGCGGCGTCCATGCTGAGCGCCATGCGCAGGTCGGGGTTTTTGGTCATCGCGGTGGTAGCCGCCGGCTCGGGAACCATGGCAAGGTCGATCTCGCCCGTCGCGAGTTTCGCGACCAGTTCACTGTTTTCCGCTAAGAATTCGATGGTAACATCTTTGTCGGGGTCGATGCCGTTCTCTTTGAGAATATGACGCAACACGTATTCGGGGTTGGCACCTTCGCCGGTGGAATAGATGGTCTTACCGCGCAGGTCGGCAACCGATTGCACCGACGTGCCGTTTTCGAGCATATACAGCACGCCCGCGGTGTTGAGCGCCAATATCTGCACGTCACCACCGAGTTTCTTGTAGAGTTTTGCGGCAAGGTTGGTCGGCACCGACGCGATCTGTACGTCACCGCTCGAGAACTTACCCACCACTTCGTCGGGAGAAGTAGCAATGGTGAAGGAATATTCGATGGTCTTGGAGTTGGGAGCGGTCTTCATCAAATTCGCAAGACCCACACCCGTCGGCCCTTGAATACCTGCAACGGCAATCGGCGTGCGTTTGGCAGGGGACGTGGTAGCGGTCGTCACGGTGGTGTCTCCGTCGTTGTTCGCGGGGGTCGTGGTGCAACCGCATGCGGTGAACGCCACGGCAAACGTGAGCAACAAGGTGAGCAGGATCTTGGCAGTGTGTTTCATAATGCATTCTCCTTAATGGTTTTTAGTATATAGATCGACTTGCCCTCTCGACGGATCTTACCGTCGGCGGCAAGGGTATCTAACGAACGGTACAGACTGGTGCGCCCGATGTCCAGCATACGCGACAGTTCGCTCATACCGTGGGGGAGGGTGACCAATCCGTTTTCGTCGCTGTGTTGACGAAGATAGACCAGCACGCGTCCTTCCGCGTCGCCTGCCGTAAAGGCGGCGATACGCCCGTTGAGGAACCGAATGCGGTCGGATAAAAACCCGATGTAGTTTTCCGCAATACGGAAGTCCCGCCGCATCCACACGTTCAGCAACGCTTCGTCGAAAAAGAGGAGTTCGGTCGCGGTTGCGGCACGCACCTCGGTCACGTAGCGCGTCTCTCGTCCGTATAACGCGGCAGCACCGAATACCGCCCCCGCACCGAGGCGGTTTAATACGGCGGCATCCCGTATCACCAACACCTCGCCGCGCAACACCACGCCGACCGCGCGGCGAAACCGTTCGGCGGAATAGATGATCTCACCTTTTTCAAAGCGTTCGGGGGGCGGTGCTTCGGCAAGCAGACGGTTTCGCTCGTCAGGGGATAGCCCGCGAAACAGGAATACGTCGTCAGGGAAGGTACGCATACGCAAACTCCTTTCGAAAAAAGTGTACCAAACGGAACACTTTTTGCAAATTTATACTACCATAACTCTATTAGAAAAGCAAGAGAAAAGCGAAGACAAAGCCAAAAATTGACGGATTACTCAAAAACGCAAAAAATACGCACCTGCTTTTAGGTGGTTTTGACGGTTGTTTTTGCGGCGAAATTTTCCTATAATTTAACTGGTAATTTTTGCTCACTCTAATACGGAGGATCCTATGGAACAACGAAAACTACGTCTTGCGTGTTACGACCGTATGCGCGTGTTGGCGATCGTCGCCATTGCTATCGGCAGTATTTCGGATATTCTGGTGACGCGCGGTGCGGCGGCGGGACAGGCTTTGAAACTTATTTGGCACGTGGCAAATCTCTTGTCGTCCCTCGTGAAGCCGGCGGTGCCGCTCTTGCTGATGGCGGAAGGGGCGCTGCTTTTAGATAAGCCGGAGTCCGCGTCGCTGAAAGAGGTGTGGCGTCACCGCGTGTTACCGATGTTGTCTACCCTTGCGGTGTGGTCGGTCATCTTTTTGGTGGTGCGGTATCTGTGGCAAGGGTTGGTGGGAGAAAACGTGGTGCCGCTGGACGCCTTGCTGTCGGTGGTAAGTACGCCGATCTCCTCGCATCTGTGGCTTTTGTACCTGTTGCTGGCGATCTATTTGCTGTTGCCGTTTTTGCGGTTGCTGGTGGAACACGCACCGCGCAATCTCCTGCGATTTGCACTGGGACTTTGGCTTTTTTACAGTGTGTTGATTCCCGCACTGTCCTCCCGCAGCGTGCTGCCGGCCCTCTCGCTGGCGCCGTATGCGAGTGCTAACCCGCTTGGCGGCTATCTCGGCTACGTGTTGCTCGGCTGGATGCTTGCCACCACCGAATGGCGCACGAAGCCGCTGTATATGGTCATCACCTACGGCGCGCTCGGCGTGCTGACCGCGATCGTCACGGCGTTGCTTACGAAGAGTTCGGGTGCCGCAAATATGGCGATGTATCAGGGTTTTATGCCGAATGTGGCGTTGATGGCGGCGGCAGCGTTTATGGCGTGCCGCGAGTTCAATCGAGAAACGGTGTTTACGCCGTGGATCGGCCCGATGGCACAGTTCTCCTTCGGTATGTATATATTGCACGGGTTGTTTGCGTTGCTGTTGCAACCGCTTGTGTTCGTGATACCCGGCATTATCTCCATATTGTTTGCGCCGATAGTGGTGTGGTTGCTTTCGCTGGTCACGGTGGCGTTTATGCGCCGTTCCGTGTTCGCGCGTCGGGTGTTTTTCGGTGACTATTGATGAAAGGGAGTAACGGGATGAAACAGTGGATCGCGTTTTTGCTGTGTTTGTGGCTTCTCACATTGGGGGCGTTTTCGGTGGCGGCGGACAGTACCACGGCGACCGTGGGCGGCGACGTTACGCAGACCGAAATTATCACGCAAACTACCGTCTACTACGAAGAAGTCGAGGTAGAAATACTGGAAAAAGTGCAGTCACCGTATCCCGACGGCACGGCGTTGGTGTGCATTATCGTCGGCGGTGTGTTTATCTTGGTGGCGGTTGCCTTGGTGTGTATCTACCTGTTTGCCTTCCCGCGTTGGGGTTTGGTGAAGTCGGAAGATGCCGTGGCTCAGGAGAATGCCGCAACGGAGGAGAACACCGACGAAGAAGGGACGGATGGGGAAGAAGCCTCCTCCACCGTATCGTTGGAAGATCTGTTTTGAAAATACGGGAACTGTGTGAGCAGTTCCCGTTTTTTGACGAAAGGGGACGTATATGACCTACGAAGAAGCGTTGACCTATTGCGAAACTTTACGGGCGAGCGGTATACGCCTTGGTCTTGATCGTTTACGAAATGCGCTCGCCGCGGCAGGGGATCCGCACTGCCGTCTTCGGGTGGTGCATGTAGCCGGCACCAACGGAAAAGGTTCGGTCGCGCGGATGATACAGTGTATACTGTCGGCGGCGGGATACCGCGTGGGGCTCTACTCTTCACCTGCCGTGACGGATATTTGCGACACCGTCACGTTGGACGGAGAAGGCATCTCCCGCGAGCGGTTCGCCGCACTCATCACGCAGTGGGCGGCAATACAAGATACGCTCGGGGAGGCGGGGGCGCTCACGGAGTTTGAGTTGCTTACCGCGGCGGCGTTTACGTATTTTTCCGAAGAACGGGTGGACATCTGTGTGCTGGAATGCGGTATGGGCGGGCGTGAAGACGCCACAAACGTGTGTCCGCCGCCGCTCGCCGCCGTGTTTACTCCGATCGCCATGGACCACGCTGCCTTTTTGGGGGATACCGTGGAGGTGATCGCCCGCCAAAAAAGCGGGATCATCAAAGCGCCGTGTGCCGTGGTCACTTCGCCCGCACAGCTGGCCGATGCGTTGGCGGTGCTGTACGAAACGGCGGCAGAACAGGGACTTACGGTGTATATGCCGAGTGCATCGGCGGCGACCTTGTTGGACTCCCGTGCAGGGGAAACGCGGTTTTCTGCGGACGGCACGGAGTATACCGTGCCGCTCGGCGGGGCGTTTCAGGTGGAAAATGCGTTGACGGCGCTGGAAACGGTGCGGGTGCTTGGTACGCGCGGGTTCACGGTCGGGGAGGAGGCGTGCCGCAAAGGACTGGCGGCGGCAACGTTACCCTGCCGCGGGGAGGTGGTCTGCCGCACACCGCTCGTTGTACTGGACGGTGCGCATAACCCGCACGGAGTGGAAGGTGTCGCCGCCGTGCTGCGGTCGATGGAGCGCCCCACCTTACTGTACGGTATGTTGCGCGACAAAGACACCGCCACCTGTGCGGCGATGTTGGCACCGCACGCGGCACGGGTAGTGTGTTGTACGCCGCCGTCCGAGCGGGCACTTTCGGCAGGCGAATTGGCGGCACGGTTTCGTGCAGCGGGGGCACGTGAAGTACATGCCGTGCCGTCGCCCGATGCGGCGTGGGATCTGGCACGCACCCTTGCGGGAGACGGTCCGCTGTTTGTGGGCGGCTCGTTTTACACCGCCGCGGCAATTCGTCCGTATGCGTGTGCATTCGCCGCAAAGTGTGAAGAAAAATAGTCAATCGACACCGCGTTTCGTGCGTCTTTTTACCAAAAAGCCTTTATCCTTTTGGATAGAGGCTTTTTTTATGTGAAAGGACGAGGAATATGGCAGTACAGCTGGAAAGTCGGGAACGCGAACTTGTTGCACGGCTGTCGGGTGAATTGGATCACCACACGGCGGGAGAATTGCGCGAGCAGATCGACGCTGCGGTGGAGCGGTTGCAGCCGAAACGTCTGTGCATGGATTTTCACGACGTCACATTCATGGACAGTTCGGGTGTCGGACTTGTGATGGGACGGTACCGTCTCGTGCGCATGTCGGGCGGTACACTGCTCGTCTGCGGCGCGAGCGAGCGCGTGCGGCAGATGATGCGTATGGCAGGTCTTGATTCGCTCGATATTTGGGGAAAGGAGGAACGGGGAAATGAGAGTAAAAGCAGAAAATGAGATCAAGCTGATCCTGCCGGGTATTTCGGCAAACGAGAGTCTGGCGCGGTCGGTCGTGGCGGCGTTTGTGGCACAGATGGATCCGCGGGTGGATGAGTTGGTCGATATCCGTACGGCCGTTTCCGAGGCGGTCACCAACTGCATCGTACACGCGTATGCGGGACGCGTAGGGGAGATCATTCTTACGGCGCGTATCTATGCGAACGGTCGGGTGGTGATACGCGTGCAAGACCGCGGATGCGGGATTCCCGACGTGGAAAAAGCGCGTGAGCCGCTGTTCACGACGGGCGGTGAGGAACGCTCGGGATTAGGCTTTTCGGTGATGGAAAGTTTGTGCGACAAGGTGACGGTACGTTCAAAAGAAGGGAGCGGCACGGTGGTCACTCTTGAAAAGTACATACGCAAAGGTGAGGCGTCGTGACGGATCGGGATCGGGCGGTCTGTGACAATATGGGTCTGGTACACGCGTGTGCCCGCCGTTTTATCGGGCGCGGTGTGGAGTACGAAGATCTGGTGCAAGCGGGTTGCGTAGGACTGGTGAAAGCGGTGGACGGCTTTGAGAAGGAACGCGGTCTGCGTCTGTCTACCTACGCCGTGCCCGTGATCCTGGGTGAGATACGGCGGCTGTTTCGTGACGGCGGTGCGGTCAAGGTAGGACGTACGCTTAAAGAACTTTCGGTGCGCGCCGTGCGCCTGCGGGATCGCTTCGTGGCAGAGAACGGACGCGAGCCGCAGATAGGGGAGTTGGCAGACCTGCTGGGAGTGGAGACTGCACAAGCGGCACAGGCGCTCGGCGCCTCTCTGCCGCCGCTGTCGCTGACGCGTTGGGAGGACGATGGTGATGAAGGAGATCAAATTGATGTTCCCGTCGCCCCGCCCGAAGAACAGATCACCGACCGCTTGGCGTTGCGGCAGGTGCTTTCGGAATTGGATGAGCGCGACCGCAACCTGATCGAATGGAGGTATCTGCGTCGCAGTACCCAGCAAGTCACCGCCGAAGCACTCGGTATGACGCAGGTACAGGTATCCCGCCGCGAGCGGGTGATATTAAAGGAATTGCGCCGTAAATTGACGGGGTAAAAAAATAAAAATATTTTTGCAAAACCTCTTGACATTTCGTTTTCCGTTCGCTATAATGTCACTTGTCGCCGCAACAGCGGCAGCAAATATGCGGATATGGCGGAATTGGCAGACGCGTTAGATTCAGGTTCTAATCGGGGCAACTCGGTGGAGGTTCAAGTCCTCTTATCCGCACCAACAACAAAGGCAACCCATTCGGGTTGCCTTTGTTGTTTTTTTGAGAAAGAGGACTTGAAATGCAACGCTTGCGAGCGCCGCCGGGGCGGATACAGCGAGCAAGGGTTGGCGCCGCGGTCAAAATCGGCAGCGGTGAATACCGCGCCCGCCGATTTTGGGTACCGCAAGAGGAAACTCCAAACGTGAGGCATCGTTGATGCCGAAGGTTTGGGAGCAACAGTCCGGGGGACTGTTGCGTTCGTGAGAAGAAAGTCCTCTTATCCGCACCAGAAAAACGACAAGTTTCGACAGAAACTTGTCGTTTTTCAATGAAGCGTTCCCTTCGGGAACATGATGACGCTACGCTAATGATGTCACTTCGTTAATGATGTGTTGCTTCGCAACATTAAGGGACGCTTCGCATCATAAATGAGCAAAGCGAATTTACATCATATTGCGCACAGCGCAATACATCATATCGACGAAGTCGATGCATCGTTTTGTGCGAGTTCAAATTCATACGCAAAACTAACGAAAATATCTTTTTTATAGTCCTTACACAACAACAAAGGCAACCCTTTTGGGTTGCCTTTGTTGTTTTTCCGTGCAACGTTTTTCTTGCCGCCCTAAACGGGCGCCATTTCACCATAGGTAAAACCGAAAAAGTTGCCGTCCGAGAGATTACCCCGTTCGTGAGGATAAAACTTACTATTGCTTTTTATGTATAAGTATGATATAATACATTGAACATTTGTGCCGTGCTTTATGCGGCGTTCTATAAAAGCATTAGGGGGTTGTAACAATGGCAAAGAAGGTTCTCATTCTCGGCGTGGCGTCGGTGCAGATGGATGCTGTTGCCGTACTGAAAGAGATGGGGTGCGAGACCTATACCTGCGCGATGGCAAAAGACGGTCCCGCGGCGGAAATTTCCGATCATTTTGAAATTATCAATATTCTGGATGTGGAAAAGATCGTTTCTTACATTCAGGAGAACGCTATCGATGCGGTGTATTCTACCGGCTCTGACCTGGCAATGCCTATCGCGTGTGCCATCAGTGAACGGTTGGGATTGCCGCATTTCGTGTCTGCCGAAGCGGCGTACACCTGCAACCACAAGGATGCGATGCGTGCGGCACTCACGCAAGAGTGCAAGGGCAACATTCCGCACCGCGTGTTGGAGGAGATCGAACATCTGGATCTGCCGTATCCGCTGATCTTGAAGCCTTCCGATTCCCAGGGACAGCGCGGCATCTTCTTGGTGCATTCGCAAGAGGAGTTTGAAGCGCACTTTGAGGAGGCAAAGTCCTTCTCGCGTGACAAAAAGGTCATCGTGGAGAAATACGTGGATGGTCCGGAACTGTCGGTCAATACCTATCTGGTGGACGGCGAGATCCGTTTCTTAGTGGCGTCCGACCGTGACACCTGGCCGGAGTATACGGGCCTGATCCACAAGCACATCGTGCCCGCACAGGCACTTTCGGCGGTCGGCTACGAGCGCTTGAAGGACGTGGTCACCGATGCGTGTCGCCGCGTGGGAATTAAAAACGGCCCTGCCTACTTCCAGATCAAGGTGGAAGCGGGAGACTATCCCTACATCATCGAAATGACGCCCCGTCTGGACGGGTGCCACATGTGGAAGATCCTCTCGATGGCGACGGGTATCAACCTGATGAAACTCGCGTTTGAGCATCTGCTGAACGGCGACACCTCCGAACTGGATAAGGAGATCGGTGAAGTGAAACCGATGGAATTGGTGTTCTGGTGTCAGAAGCCGCACACCACGATGGATCGCAGCACGCTGGAACTGCCGGAGGATGCTTTGCATCATTTCTACTACTACAACACGGGCGATACCATTCGTCCCGTCAACGGCCGTTACGATAAGATTGGATACTACATCCGTAAACTGGGGTGACACGTATGCGCGTAGCAATTACGGGTGCGAGCGGTTTTCTCGGTCGCCATTTGGTGCGGGAACTGCTGGCAAGCGGCGACGAGCCGCTGATTTTGGGGATTGAAAAGGAAGGCACGGTGTGCGGTCTGCCCATCGTTACGACCGACTATACGGCTGACGCTTTGAAGGAGCAACTGAAAGGGGCGGACGCGGTGGTACATCTGGCGTCCACCCGCGGTGTATTTCCCCGCCTTTCGGCGTATTACGATTGCGTCGAAATGACCGAAAACGTGTACGAGGCCGCCGTTGCCTGCGGTATTCAAAACGTGGTGTACGCCTCCTCCATCTCGGTCTACGCGGGGGACGAGTTGCCGTACGTCGAAACGCAGGCACCCGCACCGGGCAATTTGTACGGTGTCTATAAGCTCACGTGTGAGCAGTTTTGTCAGATCTACGGCGTACGGGACGGGTTGCGCATTAAGAATCTGCGCTTTGCCCATCTGTACGGTGCGAACGAGCAGAACAACTATATGATCAACGTGTTCTTTCGTCGGGCGTTCGCACATGAGCCGTTGCAGGTGTTTTCGCAAAATCCTGCTCGTCGGCAGATGCTGTACGTGAAGGATGCGGCGCGTGCCATCTGTGCGGCAATCAGAAAACCCGACGTGAGCGGTACGTTCAACATTGCTTCAAACGATGCACTGACCAACGGAGAGATCGCCGAAACCATCTGCCGCGTGTTTACTCCCGATTTGCAGGTGCAGTACGGCGATAAGGTCGAATGCACGCCGTCTTCGTATATGGACGGCACCAAAGCGCGGGAACAGTTGGATTTCCTGCCCAAGTATTCCTTCGAAGAAGCAGTAAAAGAGATCTACGCCGATATGCTGTCGGTTGCAAGGAGTGAGTCGTAAATGTACAGACATTTTTTCAAACGCGTGTTGGATATCATCCTTTCGCTGATCGCGTTGGTCTTTGTGCTGATCGTAGGTATTCCGATCGCGATCGCGATCAAGTTGGAGGACGGCGGTTCCATCTTCTATTGCGGCTATCGTTACGGCAAAGATATGAAGAAATTCCGTATGATCAAATTCCGCAGTATGAAGATGAACAGCGAAGACATTCGCAACGAGGACGGCACCACCTTCAATTCCGCGACCGATCCCCGTATGACTCGCGTGGGTGCGTTCCTGCGTAAGACCAGTTTGGACGAGTTGCCGCAGTTTATCAATGTACTGATCGGCGATATGTCGCTGATCGGTCCGCGTCCCAGTCCGATGGGGAACGAGAGTACCTACGACGAGTTCGTGATGCGCAAGTTCCGCGTACGCCCCGGCGTTACGGGCTTGAACCAAGCGTTGCTGCGCAACAGTGCGACGCTGGAGGAACGGTATAAGAACGACGTGGAATATGCCGACAATCTGACCTTCGCGATGGATGTGAAGATCATTTGGCTGACCGTTTGCTCGGTCTTGGGGAAGAAGAATATTTACAAGGAATGAGTGACCTATGAGCGAAAAGACCCGTTTGATCCTGCTTTCCAACAGTTTTCCTTACGGTAATTGGGAACCCTATCTGGAAACGGAAGTAGCGTATTACGACGCGTTCGACGAGATCCATATTTTAGCACTCCAAATTCGCAAAGAACACAAGAGTCGTCTGCGTCAAATGCCGTCGGACAAGTTCCGCGTGTTTCCCGTGGATTATGCCCCGAAGGCGGTTTATCTTTTGAATTCCGTGCGGGCGCTGTTCGATAAGAATTTGTATGCGGAGATCGCGAAACTGCGTCAGCAAGGTCGCTTTAGCGCTTCGGCTCTGGTGAAACTGTTCGTGTATTTGAGCCGTGCGCATTACGAAGCGCGGCACATCAAGAAATACCTGCGCGAAAGCGGACTTATGAATGACGCGGGGCACGGCGTGTTGTACGCCTACCGATTTGAGTATCAGCCGTATTTGGCACTGCTTTTGCAGAAGTATCTGCCGAACTACAAGATCGTCGCCCGTGCACACGGGTACGATCTGTACGAAGAGGTGAACTCTGCGAACTACATTCCGTTGCGGGAATATCTGCTCGAACGTCTCGAAAAGGTGTTTTTGATCGCGAATGCAGGGTATACCTATCTTGCCGAGCGGTTTCCCGCGTATGAAAACAAGCTGAAGGTGTCGAAACTCGGCACGGTCGACCGCGGTGAAACGCCGACCGAACACGGCACGCCGCTGCGTTTGGTTACTTGTTCTACCGTGTTGCCCATCAAACGTCTGCACCTGATCGCCGAAGCGCTGAAAGCGGTGAAGGCGGACGTTTTGTGGACGCACTACGGCGACGGTCCCGTAATGGAGGATCTGCGTGAAGCCTGCCGTGACCTTCCCGAAAACGTGCAGGTGGATCTCCGCGGCATGTGCCCCAATCAGCAGATATTGGCAGACTATGCGAAAGAGCCGTACCATCTGTTCTTGAACGTCAGTTCTTCCGAGGGCATTCCCGTGGCGATCATGGAGGCGATGTCTTTCGGTATTCCCTGCATCGCCACCGATGTGGGCGGCAATCACGAGATCGTGACCGATGGATACAGCGGCAAACTGCTCCCAAAGGATTTTGCACCGCAGACGTTGGCAGACTGTATTGAAGAGTTTGCCGCCATGTCGGAGGAGGAGTACCGTACGCTTCGTCAGAACGCGCGAGAAGACTGGAGCCGCAAACATTCCGCCGCGAAGAACTATCCCGACTTTGTTGCTGAGTTGTACGAAATGGCCAAGAATTGATCCTACTCTTAAAAAGAGAAAGGTTGTTTCCTATTCATGAAGGATATATTTGTGAAGGTGGGGCAGTGGTGTGCGGTCGTCCTTCGGGCAATCGGAGCCTTGCTCACGAAATGTGAAAATTGGATATGGCGTGCGGAAGACCGCTTGCCTTGGATACGAAACACCTATCACGCGGTGCGCCGTTTCTTCCAAACGATCGGCAGCACCTTGGATGCGTTTTGTGCGAAATTGGCTGCTTCTTTCCGAGCAAGGCGGAAAATGCCCGTTGAAAAGGCACCTTCGCGTCTGAAATCGTGGGCGGACCGCATCGGCAGCCGTTTGCCGAAAAACAAGGCGTTGTTCGGCACGGTGGTCGTGGAAGCGATCCTTGCCGTGTGGGGCCTCGTGATGGGGGCGGATATCCTCTTTATTGCCGTTATCCTTCTGTGGTGCGCGATCGTCATATATGCGGCGGTGAAGATGGAACAACGTGCGATGTTGCTGATGCTGTCGCTGACCTTCTTCGTGTTCCTGCTCGGTCGGCTGTTCTTGGAACAGTTTTTCTGCTATAGACCCGACGCTGAAATTTTCCCCGCGGCGGTACAAACGCACACCTATATTTGTCTGTTCGTCGCCCTGCTCGGTTTGTTTTTAGGCTATTGGTTTATCAAGCGTAAGACGAAGGATACGCCCTATATCGGGAAAGAGAAGAACCCCTATGTTTTACGCTGTGCGAAGTACGTGCTGTTGCTCGTGTTGATTCCTGCCGTGTTGTACCGTCTGATCCTTACGGTATATGTGCAGAGATACGGTTACAACGCGTATTACACCGATTTCGCGGTGTTGCTCGACAAGAATATTCTTTTGTATGTGCTGAGCAAAGTGGAGCAGATGGCACCGGCCTGCTTCTGTATCTATCTTGCGGCGATGCCCGCGAAGAAAGAGTTCTTCAAGGTGTCCGCCGTTTACGCCGTCTATCTCGTGCTGACGTTGGGTGCGGGCACCCGCTCGCCTTTCCTGCTTGGCGTGTTCTTGTTCTTCTTCTATTTCCTATACCGTGCAGGACTGTCGTCGGAAGAGCGGTGGTTCAACCGCCGCTACATCGCCCCCTGCGTGGCGATCCTGGCGGTGTTTGCGATCGCGCTTTACGTTGGCGGCTTGGTGCGGGACGGCGCCAAAGCCTCCGGCAACGCGGCGGACGGCCTGTTCGGTTTTGTGTACAGCCAGGGAGTCAGTGTGAACGTCATCCGCCGTGGATTTATGCTGAAGGATCAGATCCCTGAGGGGTATCTCTATTCCATGGATTTCACCCGCTACGGGATCATTGCCCGCCTTTTGGGCATCCCCGTATATGCGGGTAATACGGCGGAACAAGCGCTGTACGGCGGCAGTTTCGCCCATGCGTTGTCCTACGTGTTCATGCAGAGCGACTATCTTGCGGGGCGCGGCACGGGCACCAGTTACGTGGCGGAATTGTTCCACGATTTCTGGTACGTCGGCGTGTTCGTCGGCAGTGTTCTCTACGGTTGGCTTTGCACCCGCATTGAGTCGTATAAAACGGGTAAGGTGTTTCGGCGGGCGTGCCTGTTCATCGTCATCACGCAGTTGTTGTGGGCACCGCGCGGCGGCTTTACGAAATTCATCACCACCTTGATCTCGCCTTCGGCACTGGTCGCGTTGATCGCCGTCTTCGGTCTCACGTGGCTGCTCGGACGCCGAAAACAATGGCGACTGGTGAACGCAAAGGGGGAGACCCATGGAAAAGAAAAACAGTAAATCGATCCAAGGGTCGATGTCGTGGTCGTTCGGCGCGGAAGTGTTCGTAAAACTCATTACCCCCATCACCAACATGGCGCTCGCGCGCATTTTGGCGCCCGATGCCTTCGGTGTGGTTGCTGTCTGTAATATGATGGTCAGTTTTATTGACATCATTACCGACGCGGGTTTCGGCAAGTATCTGATACAAAGTGAATTTGCGGACGACGAGGAAAAAGGGCGGTTTGCTAACGTCGCGTTTTGGTCGAATTTGGGACTGTCGCTGTTTTTCCTTTTGTTCATCACGCTGTTTCGTAATTCCGTTGCCGCTATGCTCGGCAGCCGCGACTACGCCGCCGCCATTTCGGTCGCGTGTATCCAGTTGGTGTTCACCTCGATGGTCAGCGTTCAAACGGGTCTGCTGCGGCGTAAGTTTGAGTTTAAGAAGTTGTTCATCTCCCGCACCAGTGTGGCACTGACACCGCTTGTCATCGCGGTGCCGCTGGCACTGGTCACCCGTTCGTACTGGGCGCTCATCATCGGTAACATTGCGGGTGCCGTCGTCAATGCAACGGTGCTGTTTTTTGCCTCGCCGTGGAAGCCGAAGTTTTACTATTCTTTCGACTGCTTGAAGAAGATGTTCAACTTCAGTTTCTGGTCGCTTTGCGAGTCGATGGCGCACTGGATGATCTTTTGGGTAGATACCTTCATTGTCGGCTTGTGGTTTTCCGATTATTATCTGGGACTTTACAAAAACTCCAGCAACATGATCATGTCGATTATCAATATGAGTACGATGGCGATCGGGCCCATTTTGCTGTCCTCGCTGTCCCGTATCAAGGACGAGAAAAAGGCGTTTTACGAGGTATTCCTGCCGGTGGAAAAGATCGTACTGTATCTTTTGTTCCCCGCGGGGCTCGGTCTGTTCTTCTTCCGCAAACCCATCACTCTTATTCTGTTTGGGCAGCAGTGGCTCGAAGCGGCGGACGTGGTGGGCGCGTGGGCGCTGATGTTGGTGGTCAGCGTGGCGTTCTACGGTCTGCCCGCCGAAGCGTACCGTGCAAAAGGCATTCCGAAGATCCTGTTCTTCTCGCAGGTGTTGTATCTGCTGTTCCTGATTCCCATTTGCGTGTTGTCCGCACGGGTGAATTTCTGGACCTTCGTCTTCGTGCGGTGCGGTGCGGTTGCGATTCAGGTCGTCATTTGTCTCTTGTTTGCCAAAAAGTTCTTGCATTGGCGCTTGCGTGCGTTCCTCAAAAATATGATACGTCCGCTTATCGCCTCTGCCATTATGGCGGGTCTGTGTGTGCTGATCTATCGTGACGGCGTGTCGATGTGGGTCTCGCTCTTGTCGATGGTGCTGATCGTGGTACTGTATTTCGGCGTACTGTTGCTTCTGTTCCGAAAGGATATCCAAAGCTCGCTGGCACTGATTCGGCGTAAAGAGTTTTAAATGAATAGTAATATGTCCTATATTGCAAACGCCCGCACTTCGTGAAAATGAGGTGCGGGCGTTTGTTGTAAAAAAGGTATTTTTAAATATCATTTAGAAGAAATTTATCAATTTGATGAAGATGAGTGGAAATATATTTGTTCTAACGAAGATGCACTTCCTGCTATGTGGGAACCATATTTAGGAATTTGCGGAAGTTCTTTGTTCGCGAACGTAGAAGATTTAATGAAAGATTTAAAATCTCAACCTGAATATAAACAATATTTCATATAGTCAAGAAAATCTTCAGTTTTCAGGGCACTTTTAATTCGTGTCATTAAGTTCAAAACTCCCATACCCAAAGAAAAAGATATTATTGCCGTTTTTGCGTATGAATTCGAACTCCTGCATAAATGATGATATATCGCTTGCGCGATATGATATACGGCGTTGCCGTGTGATATACTTGCTTCGCAAGCATGATATTATATCCGTTCCTTCATATGCCGCAGGCATATATCGCCCACCGAAGGTGGATATCATATCGAAGATATATCATCCGTTCTCGGAAGAACGGATATCATTGAAAAACGACAAGTTTCTGTCGAAACTTGTCGTTTTTCTTGGCAGGGGCAGAAGGACTTTCTTCTCAATGCGCAAACAGTCCCCCGGACTGTTTGCTGTCAAAAGTTATTGCTCGTTTTACTCGCCAACTTTTGAATTTTGTTTCAAGTCCTTCTGCGGCACTCATACCCAAAGAAAAAACCACCCCAAAAGGGTGGCTTTTTCTTTGGCAGGGGCAGAAGGACTTGAACCCTCGGCACGCGGTTTTGGAGACCGCTGCTCTACCAACTGAGCTATGCCCCTATGTATGAAATTGGGGAGTGGGCCGCCGGAGTTGCGGCCGGCGGCTCCGATTCCCTTTGGTGGGCCTTCAGGGACTCGAACCCGGGACTGACCGGTTATGAGCCGGCTACTCTAACCAACTGAGTTAAAGGCCCGTGTAACCGCCGTTCTTTTCGGCACGAGTAGCATTATAACGCGTTTTGTTTCGTTTGTCAAGCACAAATTGCACTTATTCCAATGAAAATTCTTCCGCCGTGTGTGCCGCCTGCTTCGGGGCGCGGTGGGGGATGCGCTTGAGCGGATCGTATTCGTATTTGCGGCAACGCTCATACAGCGGCATCGCACCGCGGCGAGGGCAGAGAACGACCTTGCCGTCGAATGAGCGTTGACCGTGTACACAGGTCTCGCACGCGGGTGTAATATGATTGCCGTACAGTTTTTGTCGCATCCGTATTTGCTCCCTTCACTCGCCGATATAGGTAAATCGCGGGAGGGCTTTGCCGTCCCGTTCGACCGTTTCGTTCCACATCGCGGCAGGGCGTACCCACACCTCGCCGTCACCGTACAGTGCTTGGTATACCACCATCGGCTCGCCCGTTTCGGAATGGCGGGCAACCGCCAGCACGCGGTAGTTTTGTCCCTTGAAGTGACGCCAAACGCCGCAGGGGATGGTGTCCATGCGTCTCAACTCCCGCTATTGTGATTTTTTCATTATAACAGATTGCGGCGGGAATTGCAATCGGTTTGCGAAAAAAAGTCGGAAAGGTCGAAAAATGCGCAAAGGACGTTGGCGAAATGTATGGTAAAACACGCGCTGACATAAATATTTTGGACAAGTAAACAAACTGTAAAATCTTGCAAAAAACAACTTGCAAAATTCGCCGGGATGGGGTATTATATAGGCAAGTTCGAAATTATTGGAGGTTGAATCATTATGTCCGTTAAAGTAGCTATCAATGGTTTTGGCCGCATCGGTCGTCTGGCGTTCCGTCAGATGTTCGGTGCCGAAGGGTACGAACTGGTCGCGATCAACGACCTGACCAAGCCCAGCATGTTGGCTCACCTGCTCAAATATGACACCGCTCAGGGCCGTTACGACGGTCACACGGTGGTTGCCGACGACGAAGCCGGTACCATCACTGTGGACGGCAAGGTGCTGAAGATCTATGCCGAGAAGAACGCCGCGGATCTGCCGTGGGGCGAGATCGGTGTGGACGTCGTTTTGGAATGCACCGGTTTCTACTGCTCAAAGGAAAAGAGCCAGGCTCACATCGATGCCGGCGCGAAGAAGGTCGTTATCTCCGCTCCCGCGGGCAACGATCTGAAGACCATCGTGTTCAGCGTGAACGAGAAGACCCTGACCAAGGAAGATACCATCATCTCGGCGGCTTCCTGCACCACCAACTGCCTCGCTCCCATGGCGAAGGCGCTCAACGACTATGCTGAGATCCAGAGCGGTATCATGACCACCGTGCATGCCTACACCGGTGATCAGATGATCCTGGACGGCCCGCACCGCAAGGGCGACCTGCGTCGTGCTCGCGCCGGTGCGCAGAACATCGTTCCCAACTCCACCGGCGCTGCGAAGGCGATCGGTCTGGTTATCCCCGAACTGAACGGCAAGCTGATCGGCTCCGCTCAGCGTGTTCCCACCTGCACCGGCTCCACCACCATCCTGGTGGCTGTGGTGAAGGGTAAGGACATCACCAAGGAAGGTATCAACGCCGCGATGAAGGCTGCCGCTTCCGATTCCTTCGGTTACAACGAGGATCAGATCGTGTCCTCCGACGTGATCGGTATCCGTTACGGCTCGCTGTTCGATGCGACCCAGACGATGGTTGCGAAGATCGACGACGACACCTATCAGGTGCAGGTCGTGTCGTGGTACGACAACGAGAATTCCTACACCAGCCAGATGGTGCGCACCATCAAATACTTCGCGGAACTGTAAGTTTCGTAATGGTCAATGGCGCTGTTCCGCAAGGGGCAGCGCCATTCTTTGCTTGAAGAGGAATTGTAGATATGAAAAAGAATTGGTGGCGATGGGCACTCGTTCTTCTGTGGTTTGTTGTGATCTCGCTCTTTTCTTCGCAAACGCGGGAAGAATCGGGGCGACTCAGCGGCGGTATTACGGTGTGGATCGTGGAACATATCACGCCCAATTGGAAATCGTTGGAAGAGATCGTAAAGGAAAATTTGCTCCAAACGTGGCGTTTTATCATTCGCAAAGGCGCACATATGGCGGAATTTGCCGTGCTTGGTATGCTGCTTTTTAATGCATGGGCAGGTGTGCGCCGCCGTGCGTTGTCGCGGTGCGCACTGTTGTCGATGATGTGTTCCTTTTTGGGCGCGGTGTTGGACGAAGCGCATCAAGCGTTCGTTCCCGAACGAGGTCCGTTGCTGAGTGACGTGTTTATTGATTTTGCGGGTGCCGTTTTGGGTATACTTTTTGTGTGGTTGGTAGTTTGGATTTTTCAAAAATACAGAAAACGAAAAGAAACGCATGCTTTTTCTTGACTTTATCGACAAATTCGCGTAAAATAGATATAAGTATGTGAGAAAGCGAAGCGATAAGTATGAGAATCGGCTTTATCGGTGCAGGCAATATGGCGAGCGCCATTATCCGTGGATTGATCGGCAACGGCGTGCGCGGCAGTGATCTCTTGGTGTACGATGTGGATACGGCAAAGCAAGTGGCCTTGTTTGAAGAGTGCGGCGTTTGTATGTGCGGCTCGGCGGACGAGGTGATCCACGGTGCACAAGCGGTCGTTTTGGCGGTGAAACCGCAGGTATTTCCCGCACTGTTGCCGCAACTGGCACCCGCACTGCAGGAATCTTCGCCGCTTGTGATCTCCATTGCCGCGGGCAAGACGGTCGCTTCGATCGAAGAATGGGTCGGTGACGGTATTGCCGTGGTGCGCGTGATGCCCAATATCAACGCAAAGGTGTCGGAATCGATGTCGGCGTTTTGTTGTAACGCCTTCGTTACGGCGGAAGACCGTGAACTGGTGACTCGCGTGTTTGATGCGGTGGGCGAGACGGTGGAACTTGCGGAATCGCAATTTTCTGCCTACGCCGCACTGGCGGGGTGTTCGCCCGCGTATTCGCTTTTGTATATGGACGCTATGGCCGAAGCGGGTGTGAAATACGGCATCCCCAAAGCGCTGTCGCTGAAGATCGTGGCACAAGCGGTGCTTGGCACGGCACGCTTGCTGCAGGAGAGCGGGGAACACCCGCGGGCACTGGTCGATCAGGTGTGTTCACCCGGCGGTACGACCATTGAGGGCGTGATCGCCCTGCAAAAACTCGGGTTTGAAAATGCAGTGCTGGAAGCGGTACGTGCCAGTTATGAAAAGGATAAATCGTTATGATGAAGGTGATTACCGGCACCCTGCGCGGTCGCATGGTGCAGACGTTGGACGGTGAGGCGACCCGCCCGACCACCCAGCGGGTGAAAGAAGCGCTGTTCAGCGCGATCCAGTTCGATATCGAAGGCAGGCGAGTGTTGGACGCGTTTGCGGGTTCGGGTCAGCTCGGCATCGAAGCGATCAGCCGCGGTGCCGCTTCCTGCGTGTTCGTGGACAACAGCCGTGAAGCGGCAGAGATCGTGCGTAAAAACACGACGGCACTGGGCATCGGTGCGGTCAGCACGGTGCTGTGTCAGGATACGATGCAATTTTTGGCACGGACGACCGAACGGTTCGACATTGTCTTTTTGGATCCGCCGTATGCCGCGGGTCTTCTGGAGGGGGCGCTCGTTGCCACCGCCCGTTTGCTGAACGCAGGCGGCTTCGTGGTGTGCGAAAGCGATGAGCGTGCCGAACTTCCCGAAACGGTGGAAGGTCTTACGCTGTACCGTTCATACCGATACAGCCACGTGAAACTGTGGATATACCGCTGATAGGAGGGGACGTATATGCGATTGGCGATCTGTCCCGGTAGTTTTGATCCCGTGACGAACGGACATTTGGACGTTATTCAGCGTGCCGCCCGCCTGTTTGATAAGGTGGTGGTGTTGGTCGCGGTGAATGCCGACAAGCACGGCGTATTTTGTGCCGAAGAACGGTGCGATATGCTCCGCCGTGCGACAGCACACCTTACGAACGTGGAGGTGGCATCGTATGACGGTCTGCTTGCGGATTATGCGCGCGAACGGCACGCCGCCGCCATTGTGAAAGGCTTGCGCGCTATGTCGGATTTTGAATACGAGTTTCAGATGGCGCTTACCAACCGTAAACTGAACGACGGGGTGGAGACGGTGTTTTTGACCACCTCCACCGAGTATATGTATCTCTCGTCCAGCTTGGTGAAGGAAGTGGCGCGTCTGGGTGGCGATATTTCGGAATTTGTTCCCCCATGTGTTATGAATGACATTTTAAATAAAATCGAAAGGAACGAGAAAAATGACCGTTGATGTGATCTTGGAACAGTTGGATGAAATGATTGATAAGGCGTTGCGCCTGCCGCTTTCGGGCGGCAAATGTCTTCTGCCTGCCGACCAGTTGCGCGACTGTATCGATGGCCTGCGTGCAAACCTGCCGAATGAATTTAAGCAGGCAAAAGCCATTGTGAACGACCGCGCGGAGATCATTGCTACCGCCCGTAAAGAAGCGGAAGGCATCGTGCGTGCCGCCGAAGAGCGTGCCCGCCGTTTGGTGCAGGAGGAAGAGATCGTGCGCCAAGCACAGGAGAAATCCACCGAAATGTTGGCGCAGGCACAGCAGAAATCGCGTGAGATGCGCCGCAGTGCGTTTGACTATTCGGAAGATATGCTCAAACGCACCGAAGAAGCGCTTGCCCAGCGTCTGACCGAAGTGCGCACCGTTCGTCAGTCGTTGCGCAATCCGCAAGCCGCCATTCAGGGTAACGAAGAATAATGGATGAGGGGCTGTCGCGTTAAGGCAAAATTGCACAAAAGAGGGGATTAAGATTTGCCTCCTCTTGCATCTTCAAGTGGAGTCGCAGTCCGCTTGCGTTTGCGCAAAATGCCTTTAACGCGACAGCCCCTTATTTTTCACAAAAACCGAAAAAACTCAAAAAATCTCCGATTTTCCTCTTCATTTTTCAAAAATAATATGTTATACTGAAACATATATATAGTATGGAATCCGACGGAGGAAATAAGTTATGCGGACAGAAGAAGGAGTAGGGCGCGCGGAAGACGTCATCAGCGGACGTAACGCCGTTGCCGAAGCGTTGCGTTCGGGACGCCCGATCGACAGTGTGTTGGTCGCACGCGGCAATCGTACGGGCAGTATCGGTGTGTTGATCGCGAAATGCAGGGATGCCGGTATTCCCGTGAAGGATGCCGACCCGCGCAAACTGGAGGCGATGGGCGGCCCGAATCATCAAGGCATTATTGCGCTCGCGGCGTGTAAGGAATACGCAACGCTGGACGATCTGTTTGCTCGCGCCGCCGAAAGCGGGGAAGAACCGCTGTTTATCGTGTGCGACGAATTGGAAGACCCGCATAATCTGGGGGCGATCGTGCGTACTGCCGAGGCGGTGGGCGCACACGGAGTGATCGTGCCCAAACGCCGTTCGGTGGGGCTTACCTCCACGGTGTACAAAGCATCGGCAGGTGCGGTGGAATATATGCCGGTTGCCCGCGTGACCAACATTGTGGATACACTCCGCGAACTGAAAAAGCGCGGCGTGTGGGTGTACGGCTTGGATATGGACGGTGAATCCTACGACAAGACCGACCTTACGGGTGCGGCGGCGTTGGTCGTCGGTGCAGAGGGCAACGGTATCGGCCGTCTGGTACGGTCGGAGTGTGACGTGATCGTATCTCTGCCGATGCACGGCAAGATTTCTTCGCTGAACGCGTCGGTCGCGTGCGGTATCTTGATGTATGAAGCGTTGCGGCAACGCACGATCAAAGGAAACGATGGGAAGTGAGCAGAATGTCGGATAACAAGACGGAGGACGTCAATACCAAAGAGTTTGACGTTGTCGGCCCGAATACCGCCCCATCGGCGGAGGAAGAGGATATCAAGATCTACGAGCCGAAGGAAAAGGATGCCGCGGTCGATGACCGTCATACCCGCATTTTGGATTTTGAGCAACATAAAGCGCGACGCAAAGGGACAGAGGCTGCTTCTGCCGTGGTGGAAGGACAGTTGACTTTTGACGGTATGGAAGACGATGCAACGGACGCGTCGGATGAACGATCGGTGGAAGAACAACTGCAGGATGCCCGTCGCGAAAAGGTGGAAAATTTCCGCTTGATCGAAAACGAAGGGTTGCGCCTTGCAGGCGAGGAGGAAGAGGGTGCCTCACAGCCGTTCGCGCCTGCTGAGGGGGACGTGCTGGAGGATTACAACAGCTACGCCGAAACCGCCGCAGTGCGGGACGAATTGGCATACCGCCGCCGCGGTGCGCGTATCGGTCTGCTTGTCGGCGGGTTTTTGGAGTTTTTGCTTTTGTGCCTTATGCTGGTGTCGCAATCCTCCGACGCGGGCAGTGAGCCGTTCTTTTTCCTGGGGGCGAACTTGCTTTTGCTTATCGGTGTGATGCTGACCTCCCACCGCGTGATCGCGGACGGCTTCGGTGCGATCTTGCGCCTGCGTCCCGTGGCGGATACGGTGACGGCGGTCGGTGCATTTGCTGCCGCTATACATACGGTTTTACAATTTTTAACGCCGGTGGACGTGGCGAATGGGCAAGTGACGCTGTATTGTGCCGTGGCGGGTTTCTCTTTGCTGTTGGCACAGTGCGGGCGCGTGTATCGTCTTACTCGTATTACGCAGAATTTCCGCATGGTCTCCCATAAAGGAGAGAAGTATGCCGCAATGTACGTGTCGGAGGGCAAAGGACGAGACCTTCTCGGGCGGTATCTGCCCGCGGTGGGGGAACCTTCCATCGCGTATGTGAAAAAAAGCGGCTTTTTGACGCGGTTTATGGAATATTCCTATGACGATGAAGGAACCGAATCGCTGTTTTGCTGGTTTGCGCCCGTCGCGGTAGCGGCGGCACTGCTTACGGCGGTAGCACACGCCCTGTTCGGCGGTGAAGCCGCCAACTGGTGGAGCGCGATCGGCGTGTTTACGGCGGCGGTGTGCGCGGCGGCACCCGCGTTCGCCGTGGCGGGTGCCAATCTGCCGCTCTGCCGTGTGTCGCGCGCCCTGCTTCGCCGCGGCGCGATGTTGATCGGCTGGAAAGCGGTGGAAGCCTTCAAGAATACCGATGCCTTGTTGGTGGATGCGTCGGAGGTGTTCCCGTCCGAAAACATTTTATTACACGGCATCAAGACCTTTTCGGGTGCGCGGATCGACGAAGCGATCTTGGATGCGGCGGCGGTGTCCATTGCATCGGGCGGACCGCTCGCAGGCGTGTTTCTCCGTGTGATCGAAAACCGCACGAATATGTTGCAAGAGGTCGATACCCTCTTGTATGAGCAGGATATGGGCCTTTCGGGCTGGGTCGGCGGTCGGCGCGTGTTGGTCGGCAACCGCCGTCTGCTTGAAAATCACGGTGTGGACGTGCCGTCCCGCGACTATGAAATGCGGTACACGAAAGACGGTCGCCAGTTGGTGTATCTTTCCACGGGCGGTGATCTGTGTGCAATGTTCGTGGTGAGTTATACCGCCGATCCGGGCGTAGAAGAGGCGTTGCACCGCTTGACGGCGGCGGGCATTACCCTGCTCGTGCGCACGTGTGATCCGAACGTGACGAGTGAATGTGTTCGCGAAGTGTTTCATATCGATGAAGATATGGTGCGCATTTTGGATACCGCCGCAGGACGCGTGCGGGATTCGCTGGTGTCGGAAGAAGAGGAACGTGCCGAAGCGGTACTCGCGTGCAACGGACGGCTGGAAGGCCTTGGGTTTGCACTCAGTTTTTGCCGCCGCCTGCGGGGACGCATCCGCGGGGCGGGTGTGCTGCAGATGGTGGCGGGTGGTATCAGTCTCTTGGCACTCGCCGCATCGGTCGCGGTGGGGCAGATGTTGCCGCCGCTCTTTATGATCGTGAACGCCTTGGTTTGGGCGGTAATTACCGCGCTTTCTGCCGGCTTTTTGTTGGAAAAGTAAGCAGAGGAGGCATATCCGAACCCGATTTTAACGGGCCGATTTTCCCCTCGGCTGTGTTAAAATACTGTTTTTAGCCTTGCCGATGAAAAAATCGGCTCTGTTAAA
>SVPJ01000028.1 GCA_015065885.1 Oscillospiraceae bacterium
GTTTTGGGGCACTTCAAAAACGCCTCAATTTTGCGGAACAATATGCGGAACACGCAAGAGTGAAAACCCGTAATCGCTTGATATATCAAGGCTTTTCTGTTTTCGGGATTTAATGAGTGGGAATAAAGTTTCACTAAAATCGACCCCCGAAAACCCCAGTATTTATGCGGGTTTTCGGGGTTTTTGCATTTTTACGAGTACACAAAAGGTACACGGCGGCCTAATTTTTAGTAGCTAAAAAATTGACTTTCCCGCTTAACTTAATAGACAAATTAAGCAAGAAAGTCAATAACTAAATCTATAAAACAGGTTTCATTCAATAACATATCCCCAGGATTTGCCGAGGCGAACTTTTTTAAGTTTTCCCTCGTCAGTTAATTTTGCAAGGATACGGTTTGCTGTTGCGGAAGATACTGTAAACATCTGTCGCACATCTGCATTTGTAATGGTTTCGTTTTTTTGAAGAAACCGTTCGATTTTATACCAGCGCAATTCGGTAGCAGACATTTTTTCGGTTACACCGGCGGTTTCCACTGCTTCCATCAACGCTTCCTTGATAGCAGAAAGCATAAATGTAATAAAAACAGTGGATTCGCCATCGCAATTCGACTGATTGATGGCTTTATAATATTCATCTTGTCGGTCATGGATGATAGATTCCACAGGTAGCCATGCGAATAATGGTTTCCATTTCGTTAGCAAAAGTGTATGCCATAGCCGACCCATTCTTCCGTTGCCATCCGCAAAGGGATGAATCAACTCAAACTCATAATGAAAGACACAGCTTTTGATCAGTATATGAATGTTACTGTTTTCTACCCAATCTAATAAATCAACGACCAGACCGGGAACATAATCCGGGAGTGTACCCAAGTGCAGAACTTTGCCCTGCTTGTCCACGACTCCTACCGGACCGGAGCGAAAATAGCCTGATTCCTCAACGAAACCTCTGGTCATAACCCCGTGAGCGTTTAATAGATCATCCACAGAATAAGGATTTAACATATCCATCATTTCATAAATCTCATATGAATTTTTTACTTCTGCGATATCCTTGGGCGGTGCAAGGACTCGTTTGCCGTTCAAAACAGCCGTTACCTGTTCTAAACTCAAGGTGTTCTGTTCAATAGCCAAAGAGGAGTATATGGTGCGGATACGGTTTGTTCGACGCAATGTGGGGTTCGTAGATAACCCTTGCGTGGCACTTAACTGTCCTACTAACTCAGCGATTTCTGTAATTGCTGCTAAAATCTCATTTGTAATTTCAAATGGCGGTTTTCTGTTATACATAACTTCTCACCTCGTCTTTATTATATCACATCATCGCTCATTTATCAACCCAAAATGATTGACGAAATGGGCGATGAAAAATTAATTTGAGATATATGAGATACCTGATACACTTGAGGTACACGGAAAGTGCGCGGCAGGCACATAAAATACAGTAATTCCGGGGGTTTGAAAAACGGAACCACCAACACCTTTTTGTTGACACACGGCAGGGCTCTCGGTATAATGAAATTAACGAAGGAAGCAACGAAGGAGCGAGCCTTATGTTGAAAAACACGTGCTTAAATGGTCTGTGGGAGTTTTCGTGCGCGACGGCGTCGCTGGAGGCGGTGCCGTCGGTGTGGGACAGCGTGCCGATCAAAGTCCCGTCACCGTTTAACGTCAATTCCTTTTCGGGCGGGTATCCCCGCAACACCGCAGGGGAGGAATACTTCGTCAGCGGGGCGGATTTTCGCCTGTATCCCGAATACCCCCTTTCGTGGGACGCGGCGCAGGTCGGGTTTTACCGTCGCCGCTTCTTCGTGGGGGAGGAAAGCCGCGGACACCGCTTGTTTTTGCAGTTTGACGCGGTGGCGTACCAAACGGTGTTTTATCTGAACGGTCGTTTGATCGGTGCGGAGTGCGAAGCCTTTTTGCCGCTGGAGTTTGAGATCACCGACACGGTGAACTACGGCGAAGAAAACGAACTGATCGTCGGCTGTCGCACGGTGATGGCGTCGGAATACAAGGATGCCGACGGGCGTGCCCGCACCGATTTCCCCGAAGGCTCGTTTTGGGGCAATCACATTGCGGGCATTTGGCAGGATTGTCGGCTTGTCGAGCGGAACACGTCGTACATCGCGGATGTGTTTGCCTACGCCGACGTATATTCCGAAACGTTGCACTTGGAATGCACGGCGGAGAACGCTGCTGATTGCACGGTGCGGTTCTCGCTTTCGCCCCACGGGGCGGAGGATTGGCGGGAGATGCTCACCCTGCCTGCCGACCAAACCGCTGCCGCGTGGTGCTGGAACGGGTGGGACATCCGCTTGTGGGAGCCCGAAACGCCGCACCTTTACGACCTGCGTGCCGAGTTGCTGTGCGGGGGCGCGGTGTGCGACATCCACACGGCGCGCATCGGTTTTCGCACCTTCCATATCGAGGGCGAGCGCTTTGTGCTGAACGGGCGCCCCATTAAACTGACCAATGATTCGTGGCACTATATGGGCTACGCGATACAAACCGAAGAATACGCCCGTGCGTACTACGAAATGGCGCGGGAAGCGAACGTCAACTGTATCCGTCTGCACGCGATGCCGTATCCGTCCTTTTTCTACGATATTGCCGACGAGATGGGTATGCTGATGGTGTCGGAATCCGCCATTTGGGCGTCGCGGTGTAACTTCAGTTACAGCCCCGACTTCTTCGAAAACTGCAAACGGCATCTTCGCCGTTTGATCTTGCGTGACCGCAATCACCCCTCGGTCATTATGTGGAGTCCCGAAAACGAGTGTATTCCCGCCTACAAGGTGGTGGGAGCGCCGTGTATTCGGGACGAGGAGGACCTTGCGGAAAAGGTGTTCGACCTCACACAGGTGATACCGAAACTTGACCCCTCCCGCCCGTACAGTTGCGACGGCAGTCACGACCTGGGCGGCAGACTTGCCATCAATTCGTGGCACTACCCCGGTTACGATTGTCCCACCCACCGCGAAAAGCCCATCACCATCGGCGAAAACGGCAGTATGTATTACTCCACCCCCGACACCGTCTGTATGGCGGACGGCGAACAGACGTTGCTCTCGTTTGACGGGCGGCTTACTGCGGTGGCGCGGGACGCGTACCGCAACCTCATCGGTCAGCGCCGCTGGGCACAGCAGGTGTGCGTGTTCAACCTCATTTGGTACGGGTTGGAGCCGCTCCCCTTCAAAGAGCAGTTGTTTACCTACGATACCTACGAGACCCCCGGCATCAAGCCGTCCCGTCTCACACCGTATCTGCGCACCCTGAACGCGGGGGCGCAGGCGGACCTCCCGAAATATACCCCCAACCCCGTGTGGCGGTATACCAAAGAGGCGTTCACTCCCGTGCGCCCGTTCTTGGAACACACGCCCGCTTCCGCGTGGGCAGGTGAAGACGTAGATTTCGCGGTGGCAGTGTTCAACGATTGCCGCGACCCGCTCGCTCTCACCTTGACGGGTGAAGTGCTGGTGGACGGCAGGGTGGCGGCGACTGCCGTGCGGGAGATGCCGATGGCGGCGTGCACCTATGAAGACGTCACCCTCACCCTCGCCATGCCGACGGTGTGCGAAAGTGCTGCCGTCGAGGTGCGGGTGACCCTGCGGGATGCCGCACGGGAATACTATACCGACCGCGCGACCCTCACGGTATTTGATCGCACGCACCTCACCGCCGCGTGGGAGGCGGTGCGCCTGCCCTGCTTGCATGGGGGCGAAGACGCGGACGGTCCCGCGTTGGATTTCCGTGTGGAGGAAGGCTCGGTGTACGGCAGCCTCACCCGTCGCCGTGCGGTGGATGCGCTGTTTACATCGGATACGCTGGCGGAACTCCGCCCTGCGGGAGAGTTACGCTTTAACCGCCCGCAGGAGGCGCGTTGCTTTACCGATCATCTGAATTGCAACGCCACCCCGCTGTATTTTAACGGTGTGGGTATGCCGCTTGTGTTAGACCTCACTCCGTCGGGGCAACCCTGCATTCTGTCGGCAGTGGATCTGCCGCGGTATGCCGAGGAGGAGCCGCTGGCGTTGTGGATGATGATTCGTTTGGCGGAATATCTGCGTGCGCGCACGGTGACCGCTCCCGCCGCCGCGTATTTTTACGGAGATGCGAGCGGGGCGGTGGCGGCAATGCTCTCCGAGATCCGCTGCCGCTATACCTCCGTAACATACGACGAGTTGCAAACGTTGCTCGCCGCACCGCAAGACGCGCTGCTCATCGTTGACGGCAGTGTCGATCTTGATTGGTTGCGTGCGGTCGGTCGCCACAACTTTAAAAAGATACTGGTGATGGGGCTTACAAAAACTCCTCCCATGTTTTTCTATGACTTTGCGGTGTCACGGCGAAATGCCTGTCACTTGTGCCCTGTGAATACCGACCCCGTGATCGCGGGTGTCTACGGCAACAACCTCTACGGTCTGGTTGAAGGCAGCGCCGCACATCTGGCGGTCGATCTGCTCGAATACAAAGGTACGACCGACAGTATTTTGCTGGGAGTTCCGGCGGTGGATTGGCGGCAGTGGAATCAAAACGCCGAAAACATCAAAACGGTGGCGGTACACAAGAGCGAGCAGGAAGACCGCTCCCGCTTCGCCGCGCTTTCCCGTCACACCCACGCAGGCAGTGACATCTACTTCTGCCAAACCGCGATGGCGTTGCAGAACAAGAAGGTAAAGCATCTCTTGGTGCGGGTGCTGTCTGCGCTGAACGTGGCGGTGGAGTTTTCCGAGAACGCGGAACTTGCCGAACTGCTTTCGGGCAGTGTCTACGGCGTGACCCTTAACCGTGCGCTGTGCAAAGCGTTGGAAGAAGGCGAAGACACCGCGACCCTGTGTGCGGGGCTGAACCGTGTGGAAAACGGGCACGCGTGGCGGGCGGTCGCCCGCGGCGGACACCTGCCGCCCCGCTATGCGCTTGCCGTGTTCGTGCATTCCCCGTCTGACCGTACCGACCTCTTGCTCAACCCCGACACGGTGTCGCTGGATATTGCGGCCGAGCGCGGTTGTGAACTGTGGTTGAACGGTGCCAAACTCGGGGAAGGGGAGCAGATCCGTATTCCCAGCGTGATGCTGACGTCGGGGTGGAACAAACTGATGCTCGTGTTGCCGCACGGCGGCGAAATGCCTACCGGCACCTTTACCCGTTACGATCGCTCGAAACTCGATCTGCGCTTTTCGCTCTACGGGCGAGATCTTCAACCCATCGCCCTCACGGCGGACGATCTGTTCAGTGCGAACCGTCCCGACACGGTGAAAAACGCCGTGGCGGGCAGGGAAGCATTTTGGATCAGCCACGGCGACCAGCGCGAGGGGATCGATTTTGAGATACGCCTCGAAAAGCCTGTGTGTTGCAAGGCGATCAGTTTCTCTTCACTCACCTCGGACGTGGCGGGTGCGTGTTACACGCCGCATTCGTTCGAACTGTTGGCGGGGGACACCCCCGACACGCTGCGACCCGTCTGTCACACGCTGTTTGAGGAGCGGATGTCGTATCCCAACGGTCGCGTATTCTTGGATCTCGGCGACGGGGTGACCGCGCGGTGCTTTACCATCGCCCTCAAGACCAACGCACTCAAACCGTGGGTGATATCCGATCTTACGTTGCTTGGATAAACTTATACAAAAACATACCCCCGAAAGCGTGTCGCTTTCGGGGGCGTTGTTTATTCGACTATCGTTATGCGGATGTCGCCCGTGTCGGTGACGATCTCACACCGTCCGCCGTCGGTGGTTTTCGGCACCTCGACCCGTCCCGTATCGGTGGAGGTGATGAAGATCTTGTCCGAGAGCAGGGAGCCTTTCACGTCTCCCGTCGTGGTGGCGATTCGCAGGGAGGCGGCGTTCGAACGGGTCAGCAGCACGTCGCCCGTGTTCCGCTCGACCGTCAGGGTGCCGCCGACGATCACGTTTTCCAAAAACATATCCCCTGTACTTCCTTCGGAGGTGAGGTTGCGGCAGGTGAGGTCGGTGAGGGTCACCTTGCCGGTAGATACCTTCACCGTTACGTCCTCGCGGCAGGCCACCCCCGCCACGCTCACGCGGCCGGTGGAAACGGCAAGCGACAGACGGCCCACCGTGACGTTTTGCACCTCGATCGCTCCCGTGGTGGTCTGAATGCTTACGTCACCCGTGGCGGGGGCGTCGTACGTGACGTCGCCCGTGTGACCCGTGAGGGTGACCGATTCCCAAGTAAAATCGGAGGATACGTGTATGTCGCCCGTATCGCTTTCCACCGCAAGCGAGTCATACGCCGCGGCGGGCAGATAGACCGTGATGCGCGGTGTGCCGAAGCCGATGCCGATATGCTCGTACCAACGGCGGGTGTCGTTCACTTTTACCGTCAGCGTGTCGTCTTTCACCGTCACCGTATGGGTGACCTTCGACGCCTCCACGCACTGCACCGCCGTTTCTCCGTCTGCCGACGGCAGAAAGCGGACGTCCGCCGTGTCGGTTTCCACCCGCACGTGGCGGAACGCTTCTTCCACACGGTGTTCATTCGTTTCGTATCGCACGGTCGAAAGCCGTGTGAAATCCCATTTTGCCACCGTCAGTGAACCTCCCAACAGAATTGCGCCCAACACCGTCAGCACGCCGGCGGTAATCAGCCAACCCTTGATACGCATTCAGACCGCCTCCTTTCGCAAGAAGCAACGCTTGATACCCGCTGCAAGCCACCGCACCATCCCCTTCGTTGCCGCACGGCAACCGAAGAAGAGGAAAATGGCAAGACCGCCGAGCATCAACCCCGCACCAAGCAGTGCGCCGCCTGCCAAAAGGTCACCCCATATCGCCGTGCCGACCCCGACGGCAACGCCGACGACCCCACACGCGACGAAGGAGGCGAACACCGCCCACAGTGCAATCACTATCGCCCAGAGAGAAACGTACAGCGACAGCACCACCGCCAAAGCGGCCACGAACAGCGACAACCAAATAGGAGCACCGAGGACGAGCAACACGATCTCCCATGCGGCGAGCCGCCGTTTCGGTTTGATACACTCTTTGGCGATCTTCGCGAAGGGGATATCCTCTGCTATTTGTGCCGCGACCTCTTCCGCCGTGCCGACCGCCGCGACTGCCTCTTCTTCCGAAAGACCTTCTTCCATACGGTCGTCGATCATTTCTGCGTAAAACCGTATGCGCTCGTCCGCTTCCGCCTGCGGCAGATGGGCAAGGTACGCTCGCAGCGATGAGAGAAACTCACGTTTCGTCATTTTCGCCATCCTCCTTCGTCACGAATTGATAAATGGACAGAATTTCTTTCCAGTCCTCTTTGAATTCTTCGATACGCCGCCGCCCGTCGGCGGTGATGTGATAATATTTGCGAAGCCGTCCGTCGTGTTCTGCGGTGTGTACCGTCAGAAGACCCGCCGTTTCCAACCGTTTTAAGATCGTGTATAAGGTGGATTCGGACAGGGCAATATACGGCTTCATATCCTTTATGATCTTGTATCCGTAGGAGTCTTCGCTTTTGATCGCCGCCAGCACGCACACATCCAGCAGCCCCCGCTTTAACTGAATATCCATACCATACCTCCTTTTGCGATATATATCATATCACGAAGTATTGACGTTGTCAAGAGGGAGAGAAGATTTCTGCTGGCGGGGGACAATTTAGGTTGTGACGATAACTCCTGCCGCAACCCCGCAAAGTCGGCAGACGCGCGACACGGCAGTATACAATGTAAAAAGCGCGAGTCGTCGCTTTGGCGACAACCTCGCGCTTTTACATTGTAAATAAGGATGACCGTATGCGGTCAAAGGCGGCTTACACACCGAACGGTGTGCCGTCGGCATTCGTGAGAACACCGTTTTCATCAAAGTGCAACTCGTGAATATCCGAGCGGCAGTAGCGCTTGATGTCTCTGAGACGGAAACCGTCGTGCAACGTGATGAAGGAGAACGCCATGCCGTGGCGTTTGGCACGTCCTGTGCGCCCCACGCGGTGCAGGTAATACTCGTTTTCTTCGGGCAGGTCGTAGTTGAACACCGCTTCCACGTCGTCCACGTCGATGCCGCGCGCCGCAACGTCGGTTGCGGTGAGGATCTCAAACTTGCCGTCGCGGAATCCCGCCATCACGCGGTTACGCTGGGCCTGCGGAATATCGCCGTGCAGGCAATCGGCAGAACGGCCGTCGCGGCGCAGGCGCATATCCAGCCACCGCACGGTGGATTTCATGTTGGCAAAGACCATTACTCGTTTTAAGCCGAGGGTGTCGATGATGTGCAACATGGCGGCAAGGCGCTGTTCCGCCGCATCCATCGCCATGGAATACTGCGCGATGTTTGGGCGGTTGTCGCCTTCTGCCTCCACCGTGATCTCCACCGCACCGTGCTGATACTCCCACGCCACGTCCATCACCTCGCGGGAGATGGTGGCGGAGAACATCACCACCTGCGTGTCGCCGGGGGTGGCGTTCAAGATCTTGCGCACGTCGCGGATAAAGCCCATCTTCAGCATTTCGTCCGCTTCGTCCAGCACGGCGGTGTAAACGTTGCCCAAAAACGCGGTGCCGCGCCCCATATGGTCGAGCAGACGACCGGGGGTCGCCACCACGATGTGGGGATTTTTTTCGAGTGCGATCAACTGCTTTTTGATCGGCTGACCGCCGTAGATGGCGGCGATGCGCACGCCGGGAATATAGGTTGCGAGGGTACGCAGCTCGTCGGTGATCTGCAAACACAGTTCACGGGTGGGGCAGAGTACCACGGCTTGGATATCGTTGCTGTGCAGATCCACGCATTCAAGCAACGGAATACCGAACGCACAGGTCTTACCCGTGCCGGTAGGAGCTTTGGCGATCACGTCGCGGCCCTCCAACATCGGGCCGATCGCCTGTTGCTGGACGGGGGTGGGATGCTCAATGCCCATCTTGTGCAACGCACGCACGACGGGCTCGGTCAGTTGCAGATCGCCGAAAGCGGCGAGGGTCGTACTCATACAGAATGGATGTCCTTTCGTTTATTCCGAAGCGGCCGTGGTCATGGTCGTGGTCGCTTCGGTGGGCGCCTCCGTCGTGGTCGTCGTTACTTCGGTGGGTGCCTCCGTCGTGGTGGTGGTCACGGCCGTCGTCGTAGCGGTGGTTTCGGTCGTGTTCGGCGTATCGCCTTCGGTGGTCGTGGTCGTGCCCGTAGTGGTCGACGGACGTGCCGTCGTCGTGGTCGTGGAGGCAGAGGGTCTCGCCGTTGTGGTCGTGGAGGCGGACGGTCTCGCCGTCGTGGTCGTGGTCGTGGAGGCAGACGGTCTCGCCGTCGTGCTCGTACCCACCGTCGTGGTGGTGGCGGTCGGCGCGGTCGTTTCCTTCACGCTCACACGCAAGCGCACGGTGTTGCCGCGGGCAAGCACGGTGTTTTTCGCAGGACTGGAGCTTTCCACTTTACCGAACTCCACCGAGGTGACCAACACTTCGTCCACCTGCACCTTGAAACCAAGCGCTTCGATATACGCCACAGCGTGATCGCGATCCCATCCCGACACATCGGGCAGGGCGATCGCTTCGGGACCTGCGCTGACCATCACGTACACGGCGGCGGTCACATCCGCTTCCTCTTCGCTTGAGGGGGTCTGCGACAGCACGGTGCCGGCGGGCACGGTATCGCTGTACTGGAAGCCGGCGAGTTTGATGGCGCGGTTTTCCACGTACTTGCCGCGCAGAAGGTCGTAATCCTGACCGACCACGTTCGGCACCGAGCCCATGGTGTTCGGCTCCAAATACTCCGTCTTATCGGTGATCACGATGGTGCCGGTCGGCACGGTCGTGGTGGTGCCCACAGGGGTACCTTCGGTGGCGGGGGGCGCGGTGATGCGACCCAGTGCGAAGCCGAGCAGTGCGATCAGAATGCAGGCGATGATGCCCACTACGATGTACACGCCGATGGGGGTGCCCGCCGGCTCGAGTTCAAATTCATCCTCGGGGGGGATGACGTTCTCGTCGTTTTCCTCATCCTCGAGCAGTGCCGCCACCGCAGGGGCTTCCGCCAGGCGGTCGCGCAACAGTGCGAGCGAGGAGAGACGCTTTTCCAAACTGGGTTGCAATGCGCTGAACAGTGCCGACGCCACGTGGGGCGGGAATTCGCTTGCCACTTCGGACGGCACGGTGAGGTCGGCATTGGTCTTCGGGCGGGTCTCGCCGTCCGGCGGGGGAGAGCCCACCAACGTGCGGAACACCACCGCGGCAACGCCGTACACGTCGGCAGCGGCGGTCGGCGTGTTGCCAAACGCATATTGCTCGGGTGCTGCGTAACCCGACGCCAACTCCGCGGTCAGTTCGCTGTCCGCGGAACGAGCTTCGCTGATGGAGAAATCGCTGACGTGCAGTTTGCCGTCGTTACCGACGATCAGCACTTCGGGTGACAGGCCGAGGTGCAACACCCCCGCCTGATGCCACGACACGAGCGAGTTCAAGAGCGGGATGAACAGCGGACGTGCTTCGTCCCACGTCATACGGCCGCCGTGTTCTTCCAGGTACGCGGCAAGGGTGACTCCTTCGCATTGCTCGCTCACGGTATACGCGGTGGCGTTCTGCTGGAAGATATCGTAGGTCGGAATGCTCGCGGGCAGGTCGCGCATACGCGCCACCACGCGGGCGTGCGCCAAAAACTTATTCATATACTCGGTGTAGGTCTGCTCACAGCCGCGAATGGCACGCAGCGACAAGTCCTCCGCACGCTCACACAGCGTCTGCGGAAAAAACTCACGCACCGTGATGGGGGCTTTCAACACTGTGTCGTAACCTGCGTACACGGCGGAGTCGCCGCTGTCCTTCAACAGACGGCCGACCGTATACCGCTCGGACAACACCGTACCCAGCGGCAGCGCGTGAGGCGGATTGGTGGCACTGGCAATATCGCCGCACAGCGGACATACGGCCGCGCCCTCTTCCATCGGCTGCATACAACGTGCACACAAATGAGAAAAATTCGTCATACCGACATTCCTTTCCTTAGGGTGAGCATTCAAACCCGAACTCCGTTTTTGGAAGGCGGATTTTGACTCACCCATTGTTAAAATACTCGCCAATACGGAAGTATTGGCTGCGTTTTCGCCTCGGTTGAGCCAAAATCCGCTCTTTCAAAAATCTGCGACCGCAAAGCGAGGAGATTTTGAGGGGTTTTTGCTTCAGTCGGGCGAAGAAATGCTCGCGCCTTGCGAGCACGAGTGAAGCAAAAAGCACCGAACCCTTTTATATTCCGCTTTCGTTGGGAGAATGAGCATATACTGCTCATTCTCGGGGACATTGCCGCAAAACTGCAACAAGTAGATGTTGCGGGCAATGTCCGCTTCGCGGCGGGTTCGAGTTTAAATGCTCACCCTAATGGAACTTATATATTATACCTCATTATAGTAAATCCCGCCCTCAAAGTCAAGAAGCAGGGGGAGATTGTAACCTTTTATTCACACATCCCTCACGGGGATTTCCAATTTTCCCGAAAACGGAAGCTTATGCGCAAAAACGGAAAAATATGCGTTTAAATTGGGCGAAAACTGCCCAAAATAAAGAAAAATCACCTGTTTTTCGCGTGTTTTTCAAGGGGCGACAGGGGGAAATTCGGCTGAATGCACAAAATATCACGAACAAACGTTCTCGTCAAACGGCGCTTCCATTTCTGTAAATAAATGGAAGTCAAAACGAAAAAATTCACAAAAATTTGAACAAAAGGGGATGTGCTGACGGCGAAATATGAAAAAAACGGCGAACTTCGGGGTGATGAACACGAAGAAAAAGGGGGGCGTTTTTCGCCGGTGCGGCACGGGGACAGTAAGGGAAATCGACGGGAAAGTTTGTGCAAAGGCACCAAAAAATCGGTGATCCGATTGGTTGACATCACTCACACCATTGCGTATAATGGCAACGGTGCGCAATCCCCAACTTACGAACTGTATATACAGAGAGGAGCATACGATGGGAACGCGACAAGAGAATAGAAACGATACGTCCCGCCAACCGTTTTGGCGCAGCCGCTGGGCGGCAGCTGCCATGCTGTCGGTCGTGAGTGCGGTGGCGATCACGTGTTTGATATCGCATATGCAGGCGTTCACGGTGCTGGACGGCGGCGAACGCTTCGTTATTTCCGCCTTGACCGACGACCCGACCGAGGCGGTACGTCTCGCGGGTGTTACCATGGGTGAACACGACGCCGTGTACCGCACGGGAAGCGGCAACGAAGTGACCATCGACCGTGCCTTTGCGGTGACGGTGACGGTGGACGGTGAGCGAAAACAGTTGTACCTCACCGGCGGCACGGTGGGCGACGCGTTGAAAAAGGCGGGCGTGAACGCGAACGATTACCGTTTGGTGAATGCTGCCGTGACCGATACGTTGGACGCGGGGGCGGATATTTGCCTCGAAAGTGTGCTGAATTATGCCGAACGTACCGAAACGGAGGAGCTCCCCTTCACGGTGAAGACGGAATACACCCCCGATTTGGCGAAAGGGCAGACCAAAGTGGTGCAGAAGGGTGAGTGCGGCAACGTCACCCGCGTGATCCGCGACACGTTGGCAGACGACGAAGTGGTTTCCTCGGTGGTGCTGAGTGAACAGCGTACCGAGCCCACCGAAGAGATCCGTTTGGTGGGCACGACGGTGGGCAAAGCGATGTCTCCCGCCCCGTATGAGATCGCATTGAACGCGCTGGGGCAGCCGATCGGCTACGAGGCGCTGAAGGTCGGCCAGTGTACGGCGTATACCAACGACCGCGGTCTGGCGGGTCAGTGGACCTCCACGGGGCGTCCCGCGTCGGTGGGTGTGGTCGCCGTTGACCCGAAGGTGATCCCCTACGGTACCGAACTCTACATCGTATCGGCGGACGGCTCGATCGTGTACGGCTATGCGATCGCGGGCGATACGGGCGGCGCGCTGACCAGCGGCCGCGTGCTGATCGACTTGTTTATGGATACCTATGAGGACTGTATGCGCTTCGGTCGCCGCGATATGAACGTGTATATTTTGAATTGATAAAAAGGCGTTGCATCGTTGGATGCAACGCCTTTGTTTTTATTTGTGGATCGTTTCGCCGCGGGCAGAGACTTTGCCTTCGGGTTCGATCTCGCCGGCGTGGGTCAGTGCCACCTTCGTGAGGTACGGGCCGACCAATTCGTAGATCAACACCGAGAACAGGGTGATGTTTGCGACCAGTGCGCCGCATTCGCCCAGTGTTTCTGCTTTGATCGCCATGCCGAGTGCAACGCCTGCCTGCGGCAACAGCGTGACACCGAGATACTTGACGATGGAGGGCTCGCACTTGGTTGCGCGGGCGCTGAGGGAGGCACCGAAGTATTTACCCGCCGAGCGGAACAGAATGTACACCGCACCGATCAGCACCACCGTCCACTCACGGAACACGGAAAGTTCGAGTTCTGCACCGCTGATAACGAAGAACAGGACGAAGAGAGGGGCGGTCCAACGGTCCACACGACCCATCAATTCTTCGGAGAAATCGCACACGTTGCAGAACACCGTGCCGAGCATCATACACACGAGCAGGGAGGAGAACGCCACGTGTACGCCGCCGATGTGGAACTCCACCATCGAGAGTGCCACCGTCAAAAAGACAAAGGTGACCGACATCGCAAGACGCTTCGAACGGGAGTGGAAGAAGCGCTCGAAGAAGGAGAAGAGCAGACCCATCACCAAGCCGAGCAACAGCGAGCAGACCACTTCCAGAATCGGTTCGAGTACCACCGAGAGTACGTCCACGTGTCCCATCACCAGTGCTTTGGCAACACCGAACGAAACGGCAAACAGCACGAGACCGACCGCGTCGTCGAGCGCCACGATGGGAAGCAGAAGATCGGTCAGCGGGCCCTTTGCTTTGTACTGGCGCACCACCATCAAGGTGGCGGCAGGGGCGGTAGCGGACGCCACAGCACCCAGCACGATGGCGGTGGGAAGCGGCAGTTTATCGGGCATCAAGAAATGCAGACCGATCAGCGCGGCATCCACCAGTAAGGTTGCAACGACGGCTTGAAAAATGCCGATGATCGTGGCTTGCCGACCCGTCTTTTTCAGTTGTGACCAGCGGAACTCGTTGCCGATGGAAAAAGCGATGAAACCGAGCGCTACGTCGGACAGGAGTCCGTAGGTGTCGATGTTCTCCATACTGGTAAAACCGAGACCTGCGACCCCGAACGCGCCGAGCAGGTAAGGCCCCACCAGGATGCCTGCGACCAGATACGCGGTCACGGCAGGGAGTTTCAACAGTTTCGCCAGGCGGGACAGCATCAGACCCGCGAACAGGGCGATCGAAAGCGTCAATAACGTTTGCATACTGAAAACCTTCTTTACCTATAATAAAAAATCCGCTATTGATTGTAGTATTTTCGGGCGGGAATGTCAATAGAAAATTACAACGAAAAACCGCCCGTCTGAACGGGCGGTTTTGGGTAAGATTTTAACGGACACGTCGCTTAAAAATCGAGGCACAGACGAGTCTTTACGAACGGGCGCACGAAGGTGTTTGCCGCCGCCACGTGAGCAGGATGCACGGCGTACCCCGCGAGGGCGTCCGCGTCGGGGAACTCCGACTCGAGCATGGCGTCGGCGTTCGAAGTGGGAAGCCCCTCGATATGCACCGTGAGCGAGCACAGTCCCTCCACCGTGCCGACGAGCGCTTCCAGTTCTCGCTTCATATTTTCGCACACGGTGCGCTTTTCGTCAGCGGAAAGCTCGTCCTTCAACTGCCACAGAATAATGTGCCGTACCATATTCAAAACTCCTTTCAAAAGAAAACGGGCTGTCGCCGTTGCGACAGCCCGTGAGTTGCTTATTCACCAAAGAACGCCTTGCGGAACTCCACGGGATCGCCCGCGTTGATCGCCTTCTTGTTGACTTCCACCTTCAGGGTGTCCATCTTCGCGATGAGTTCTTTATTGAACTCTTCAAACTTCATCGAGTAGAGGATCGCTTCCACCTGCTCGGCGTAGTAGTCGATCTCCTTGCCGTCCTCGTCCTTGCCGCGATCCGCTTCGGGATCCATACGCAGCACCAACGCGATGGTCGGGGTCTTGCTGTCATCCTCGTATTCGAGGATCTTGATCTCGTTAAACTTCATCTCCTTGATGAGCTTTTCGAGATTTTCGTTGCCGTCAGCAGAGGAATCCACGTCCACGCGGTGGTTGTGTTCTTCCTCTTCTTCCTCGTGATCGTGATCGTGATCGTGCGCGGTCGTGGTGGTGGTCGCGCCGTTCGCGGTCGTGGTGTTGTTCAAGGTCGTGGTGGCGCCCTCCGTCGTGGTGGTTGCCGCGGCGGTCGTGGTCGTGGCGGCGGGAGTGGTGTTACCCTTGCCGGTCGTGGTGGTGGTCTTGTTGGATTCCGCCTCGGCCTTTGCCTTCTCGTCCGCTTCAAACTTGTGGAGCACCGCGTCGAAGTCCTTATCCTTCTCGTACATCGCGAGATAGGATTCGAAGGTCTTCTTCACTTCCGCCTTCGCTTTGTCGTCGAGTTTGTTGCCCTTCGCATCGGTCAGCGAGTCGGAAATGATGTAGTAACTCAAGTAGTTGTCGTCGAAATACTTGCGCACGTCGGTCTCGGCAACCTCGCGCTTGCCGCCCTTGCCGTACAGCGCGTAGAAGAGGCCGCTTTCGTTGTAGTTGCACTCTTCGAGCATACGGGCGTAGCTTTCGTTATTGAAGCCAAGTTCGATGAACGCATCGTTCTCCATCGCGGCGAGTTCGTCCGCCAGTGCCTTCGCATCCTCTTCGTTCAGCGTGATGCCGAATTCCGTCATCATACGCTTCACGGCGACGCTGCGCACGACCGCATCCTGTGCCATTGCCTTGATGTAGCCCGCGAGATCGTACTTTTGATCGTTGTAGGTATATTCCTGCCCCCACACGTCGGTATCGGTGCTGTACATTTCATAATAGTACAGCGGCACCGACGACGAGGAGCCCTGCATATACACCTGATAGAAGGTGTTATACAGATACGCCAGATATTCACCCGTGGTGTATTTGTCGCCGTCCACCGTCATGGCGACCTTCGGGGTGGAGCAACCGGTCATCAGCAAAGCGGAGCAGAGCAGCGCCAACGCCAACAGCACGGTAGCCGTACGTTTCAACATGTTACGCATAGTGTTGTGTCCTCCTTAAAATATGCTTCATTCGCATCTAAAATCATATTATACAGTAAAAAGTGCCGTTTGTCTACTGGCAAACGGCACAATATTGTAAATTTTTTTAGGAAAAAACACCAAAAAGGGGTTTGTTGCGAATCCTATGGGCAAAATATACAGACGGGAATACGAATTTTTGTTCTTTTGCACAGTGGACGACGGTGGAAAACTTGGTGGAAATCGTGAAAAACCGCGTAAATACAAGGGAGTTTTCCACGAAAATTTAGTTTTTCGCGGGTTTTCGGCAAAGTTTTCCACCAAAAGCGTTATCCAAAACGTATAGATGCCTTGACACGTCGGGCGACCGGGCAGCGATTTGAATGCTCACCCTAGGGTGAGCATTTAAACTCGAACCCGCCGCAAAGCGGACATTGCCCGCAACATCTACTTGTTGCAGTTTTGCGGCAATGTCCCCGAGAATGAGCATTATATGCTCATTCTCCCAACGAAAGTGGAATATAAAAGGGTTCGGTGCTTTTTGCTTCACTCGTGCTCGCAAGGCGCGAGCATTCCTTCGCCCGACTGAAGCAAAAACCCCTCAAAATCTCCTCGCTTTGCGGTCGCAGATTTTTGAAAGAGCGGATTTTCGCTCAACCGAGGCGAAAACGCAGCCAATACTTCCGTATTGGCGAGTATTTTAACAATGGGTGAGTGAAAATCCGCCTTCCAAAAACGGAGTTCGGGTTTGAATACTCACCCTACCTTGCTGTGGCAACGGCAACGATACAATCGGAAAGATCCTCATAAAACGCCACCGCGAAATCCGCCGTGTTCACCGAAGACATCGCGTGACGCAGTCCGTCACCGTTCAGTTTCAGCACCGCTTCTTTTGCCGCAAAAAGCCGCGCGGTCTCCCGCGGGGTCTCGGGTGGTGTTTCGGCGGGGTGGGTGATGCGTGCCGCCAAGCGGGAACAGCGGTCGGGTGTCAGGGCGGGGGAGTCCCACACTTGAATATCCGCGCCGAGCGGGCGGTCGCACAACGCGACCAACAGATGCCCTAAACTGTGGGAAAAACTTGCGAAGACCACCCCGTGCGACGTGGAAATTCCGCGGGGGAAGGGCTTGCCGTTTTTCGCTGTCTCCCAATGGGCAAACGGCACGGTAAGCACGTCGGAGGGGACGGTCTGAAACGCGGCACCGCCCCCCCACGCGCTCACCGCATAGGCGAGCAGGGCGGCGAGCGCCGTCCCCTCTGCACGGGCGGCGGGGGCACGGTCGACGAGCATGGCACGGCGAGCGGGGGGGAGTTGTTTCCACAACCGTTCCGTGGCGGCGGTGTCCGTCACATCGATATACGTGTGGTATATTTCAAGCTGCATATTACGCCCCCCTTTCCTTCGTTGCTATTGTAACATAATGCGGGAAAAAATTCAATTGACAAAATTCCGTCAAATGGTTACACTATATTATAGGATAGTTTGATTTTCTTGACAGAGAGGGATCGCTATGAAAAGAAGGGAACGGCCTCATCATGTGGTGCGCGCACTTTCGGATTGGCTCTTTTATATTTTCGGTTGCCTGTTGTACGCCGTGGCGGTGGATATGTTCATCACCCCCAACCAGTTGGTGCCCGGCGGCGTGACGGGCATTTCGGTGATCATACACTACGTTTTGCCGTTCTTCCCCGTCGGCGCGGGCATTTTTGTCATCAACATCCCGTTGCTCATTTTGGCGTGGATCTATATCGGCGGCTCCTTCACGTGGCGCACGGCGGTGGTTACGGCGATGGCTTCGGTCACCATCGACCTCTTGGCGCCGTTTATCACTCCCTATACCGCCGACCCTCTGCTGGCGGCGTTGTTCGGCGGCGTGCTGAGCGGGTTGGGTCTCGCACTCATCTTTCTGCGCGGTGCCACCACGGGCGGCAGTGAGATCATGGCGCGCCTGCTTGAGAAAAAGTACCCCCATATTTCCATCGGACGGTTTATGCTGTTGGTGGACGGTATCATCATTGCGGCTTCGGTGCCCGTGTTTGGGCAACTCGAATCCGCCATGTATGCGGCGGTGTTGGTGTTTGTGTCCTCCCTGGTGGTGGACGAGCTGATCGGCGGTGCACGCCGCACCCGCACGGTGCTGATCGTCACCGCGGCGGAAAGTCCTATCGCGAAAGAACTCACCGTACGGTTGGAACGCGGCGTGACGGTGCTGGAAGCAACGGGTGCGTACACGGGCGGTGAGCGGCAGGTGCTGATGTGCGCCGTGCGCCCGTCGGAGGTGTATCCTCTGCGACGCCTGCTGAACGAGCTGGACCCCGATGCATTTATCATCGTGCTGAACAGTGAGCAAGTGCTTGGCACGGGTTTTCAAACTAAATGAAAGGCGGGTAATTCCCGATGAAATATCAATGGAACGGCGACTGTTTGAGTGCGGTGATGGCGTTACCCACCGCGGTGGCAGACCGTGCGCTGAAATTAGCGGGAGCGCCGCAACTGAAGGTGCTTTTGTGGTTTACCCGCCACGGCGGGTTTGACGCGGCGGCGTGTGCCGCCGCCCTCGGCATTGCCGAAGGGGATTGCCGTGACGCGATGCAGTTTTGGGTGGAAATGGGCATTTTGCATGCCGAAGGTACGGCGGAACTCCCCGCGGTCACAGAACCTCTTTCCGCGGCAGACCTGCCTCCGCTCACGCCTGAGCAAAAAACTGCCCCCCAAGCGATAGAACGCCCCTCGTTCCGCGAGGCGGTGGCACGGCAAAAGGAAAGCGCCGATTTCGATTATCTCTTAAAAACGGCGGAGCAACGGCTCGGGCGCACCATCACCCCCGCCGAAGCCGAAACGTTCCTGTACATATACGACACGGTGGGACTGCCCGCCGAAGTGATCTTGATGCTTTTGGTGTACGCCGTGCGTCGCGGCAAAGTGAAAGCCCGTTCGGGTTTCCGCTCGTATCTCGAAAAAGCTGCGCTGTCGTGGGCGGAAAACGGCATTACCACGGTGGCGGCGGCAGAGGCGGAGTTGTGCTTGCAGGAACGCCGTCACACGGTGCGCGAGCACATTGAAAAACTGTTTTCGCTCACCCGTCCGCTCACGCTGTTACAGACGGAAGCGGCGGTGCGCTGGGTGGACGAGTGGCATTTTTCGGATGAGATGTTGCGGATTGCCCTTGCAAAATGCCGCGAAAAAACAGGGAATTTCAACGCAAATTATATCACTCGCATTTTGGAAGGGTGGCTTGCCGACGGTGTTACGACGGCGGAGCAGGCGGCGGCAGCTGCCGCTCCCCGCAAACGGCAAAACGCAAAGCCGCTTTTGTCGGACGAAGCGGCGGTGCCGGATGCGACCGATTACGAGCGTGCCGTTGCGGATTGGCGGCCGGTATACAAGGGAAAGAAAAGCGGGAAGGAGTAACCGAAGATGGGATACAGCAAAGAATTGTACGAGCAGGCAATGCGCATCCTCGCCGAGCGGCGCATGAACGCCGAGACGGCGGCGGCATCGCTGCGCGCCCGCGCCGTTGCCCGTGATCCCCGCACCGCTGAGATCGAGCGGGCGCTGTCGGGAACGGCGCTGTCGGTTGCACGAGCGGTACTCGTCGGGTTGGACGGCAACCGCACGGGGAATATCACCGAGACGGTGAGCCGCCTGCAAGCGGAAAACGAGCAGCTGCAAAAGGAACTCGCAGTGCGCCTGCAAGCGATGGGGGAAACAGCGAAGAATTTCGAGCCGATCCCCACCTGCCCTGTCTGCGGGGACACGGGGTATACGGGTCAGCGGATGTGTGCGTGTCTCGAAGATCTGTTGCGGGACCTTTCCTGCAAACAGCTCAGCGCGCTGTCGCGGATGCAACTTACCCGCTTTGAGGATATCGATATGGCGTACTACGACGCGCCCGACGTCGACGGGACGGTGCCTCGCCGCCACATGGAAGACGTCGTGGCGTTTTGCCGCGCGTGGGCGGCGGATTTTTCCGCCGACTCCCCGAATCTCCTGTTGCGCGGTCCTGCGGGCACGGGCAAGACCCACCTCTCCCTCGCGATGGCACGCGAAGTGGCACAAAGCGGCGGTCAGGTGGTGTATGGCTCGGTACAGCGCCTGCTTCGTCAGTTGGAAAAAGAACATTTCGGACGTGAGAGCGGGGACAGTATGGAGCGGCTCGAATCCTGCGATCTGCTCATTCTGGACGACCTCGGCACCGAATTTGCCACCCCGTTTTACACCTCGGGGCTGTACGAGATCATCAACACCCGCCTGCTTGCGGGCCGTCCCACGGTGATCTCCACCAACCTCAATCAAAAGCAACTGCAAGAACGCTACGGTGTGCAGATCGCCTCCCGCATTGCGGGTTGTTTCCAACCGCTTTTGTTTGCGGGGCAGGACGTGCGCCAACAGAAATTGATGCGTCGATTGGAAGGAGAAGGGGTATGAAAACAAGGGGTTATATTTTCGGAATTTGGATCTTTGCGTTGATACTGACGGTTTCGCTGTGTGGATGCGGTAAGGCACAAAGCGGCAAAGGCACCGCCGCCACCACCGTAACAACGACGGTGACCACCGAGGAGACCACCGCGGGCACGACGGTGCAGGCGTATCCTTTCGTGGGATATGTGAACGCCACCACCCTGAATGTGCGTCCCACCCCCGATACCAGCGGGTACGCCATCGGCGGTTTGAAGTGGGGGGATACGGTGACCATTCTTTCGCGTGAAGGGGATTGGTACGCCATCAGCTTTGCGGGACAGACGGGATACATCAACGCCCAGTACGTGCAGGATACCATGCCGACGGTGACCACCACCGCTCCCTCGACCACCGGCACCACTGTTGCAGACGCGACTGCCACGACGGTTGCCGTGGTGGGTCCCTGACTTACATCAGTGCGGCGAGCAGTAACATCTCCCGCGCCTTGGCATAGATGGGCTCAAAATCGTCGAGCGGCAAGGGGTTTTCTCCGCGCCCGAGTTCGATGGTGAAGCCGGGACGACCCATCTCTTCAATAAACCAATCTTTAAATCCGCCGTGGGAGGCAAGTCCCGAGGGCTCTGCCACCGCATAGCCCGAAGAGGCGGCGAAAATGTTTGCCATCATACGGGCAGTGGCGGGTGTGCGCTCACCGTACTGCCAGTAGATCTCCTCGCCCTGCGAATGCAACGCCAGCACGTGGCGGAAATCCGCGCGGCGACACAGCGAGGTCAGTGCCCGTGTTTCGGGTTCGCTTTCGGCGCACTCGCCTCCGAAACGGCGGGGAGACGGGCCGTCGATGCCGCTCTCGCGCTCCATTTCCCGCAACGCAGAGTGACCCGCGTTAAAATTGTGATTGAGGTCTACCCCGCGGGCGTTGGCTTGCCACAGTCCGGGGGTGTCGCCGCCCTTTTCGGCGACCATCGGGGCAAAAGGACCCGCCATACGGCTGCCGCCCAGCGCAATGTCCACCCCGTCGGGGTTGACCTGCGGAATGAACACGAGGCAGCGCCCTGCAATGGCGCGACGAAAGTCCATATCCGACAGTTGTCCGTCACGGCAAAGGGCTTCGCAAATATCCTCACACAGGCGCAAGAGTACCAGCGTCGTCAGCCACTCCTGCCCGTGAAACGCGGCGGCGTACAGTACGCGGTCGCGCCCGCCGCCGAGCATCACGCCGTAAATGTCCCGCCCCAGCACACTGCGTCCCACGGGTTGCAGTTCCAAAAAGCGGTACCGCCCTGCCAACGCCGCCAGTAAGGCGCGCACCGTGCCCGAGTCGGCAGGTTGCGGCATCGTGATCTTGTTCTTCATTGAAATAACCACCCTCACATATGACTTATAACACTATATATGATAACGGAGGTACCCCTATGAATCTCATCGAAAAACCGCTGTCGCAGGATTACAAATATAAGGGAAAAATTGTCAATATGCGGGTGGATGAGGCGCTTTTGCCGAACGGTGCGACCGCCCTGCGCGAAGTGGTGGAACATCCCGGCGGGGTGTGCGTTGCCGCGCTGACCGATCGGCGGGAGCTGTTGTTCGTACGGCAGTTCCGCTATCCCTACGGCGAAGTGGTGTGCGAACTGCCTGCGGGAAAACTGGAACGCGGGGAAGACCCGCTGCTCGCGGGTATGCGGGAGTTGCAAGAGGAAACGGGTGCCACCGCCGCGACGTTTACCTCCCTGGGCAAACTCTATCCCACCCCCGGCTATTGCGGTGAGATCATTCACCTCTATCTTGCGGAGGGGTTGACCTTCGGGGAATGTAACCCCGACGAGGATGAGTTCTTGGAAGCCGAGCGCATTCCGCTGGACGAAGCGGTAAAATCGGTGTTGAACGGGGAACTGCCCGACGCCAAAACGCAGGTGCTGGTGCTGAAAGTGGCGGCACTTCGCCCGTAATTTTGTCTAAAATCCTATTACATTTCGGCTATAAATCGAAAAAATCATAGAAATTTTCAAAATACGATTGACAAACCGTCTGTTTTTGCATACTATTTTTGGTAGAGAGATTATCGCCCCCTGCGGCGAAATTTATTGCGGAGGATGACAATATATGGTATTCGAAAAAGTCAGAGAAATTTTGTGCAACCAGTTTGACGTGGACGAAGATGCCGTGACGCTGACCACCCGTATCAGCGAGGACCTCGGTGCCGATTCACTGGACGCCGTGGATATGCTGATGTCGCTTGAAGACGAGTTCGACGTGGAGATCCCCGACGAGGAGATCGAAAACATCCGCACCGTCGGCGATTTGGTGTCCTACATCGAAGAGCATCAATAAATACATGATAAACAGCCATCGGCGACCGCCGATGGCTGTTTATTTTTTCGTGTTCGGACAAAACACCCGCACGGGCACGCCGCGTTCGCGGCATTTTTCGATAACGAACGCCGTCCCGCGGGAGCGGCCGTCCCAGAACGCCAGCACCAGATCGCTGTAATCAATGATCGTGATGTTGCGCAGCAGGGGCGCACGCCGCCCGTATTTGTCGTATTCCGGCAAAAACTCGGTGAGCGGCACACCGTGTGCCCGTGCCCACACGGCTGCTGAAGTATCCACCCCCCGTGCCCCGCCCGAGACGATCTCACTCACACCGTCGGGCAGATATTTCTCCAGATTCGGCACCGTCAACCCGCGGGATCCGACCACCGCCACACGCATACTCTCACCTCCGACCGAACATCTGTTCTTATATCATACCACGGCGGTTGCCGTTTGGCAAGTGTTTTTTTGAAAAAAACGGATATACTGTGTGGGGAGGCGAAGACGATGGCGTATTTGGAAGCGCGCGGTCTGACGAAGGTGTACCGCCGCGGTGACGAGACGACGGTGGCGCTGGACGGGGTCACCTTTTCGGTGGAACGCGGTGAAATGGTGGGCATCGTCGGCCGTTCGGGGTCGGGGAAATCCACCTTGATGCATCTGCTCGGTTGTCTGGACAAGCCGACGGCAGGACACTATCTGCTGAACGGGCGGGATATGTCCGCGTTATCGCGGCGGCGGCTCGGTACGGTGCGCAACCGCGAGATCGGTTTCGTATTTCAGCAGTTTCATCTCATTGACAGTCTGAATGCGGTGGAAAACGTGGAGTTGCCGCTGATGTATCGCGGTATGCCCGCCAAGGAGCGTCGACGGCGGGCGGAGGAATGCCTGTGCCGTATGGGTCTGCAGGATCGTTTGGGACACCGCCCGTCGGAGCTGTCGGGCGGTCAACAGCAACGGGTGGCGATCGCCCGTGCCATGGCAGGGGAGCCGCCGCTGTTTTTAGCGGATGAGCCGACGGGCAATTTGGACGCCGCCTCTGCCGCCGAGGTGATGGACTGCCTGCACGCGTTGCATCAGAGCGGGCGTACGGTGCTGATCATCACCCACGACACCGCACTGGCGGCTACCCTCCCGCGACGGCTTACGCTGTCGGCGGGACGGTTGGAAAAGGCATAATACGCGCATAGGACCGCCGCTTTTTTGCACACGGTTTGGACAAATTGCCTATGGCGAGTCGCTTTGAAATCTGCTATAATAGTAGGCAGAAAAGGGGGCTCGTCTTATGTTTAAACCGGGAGATATGGTTATGTACGGCAGTCACGGCGTGTGCTGTGTGACCGACGTGCGGGAGGAGACGTTTGGTCCCGTGTGCCGAACGTATTACGTCCTGCAACCGAAAAAGGACGCCCGCTCTACCTTTTATTGCCCCGTCACACAGGAGGCGCGGCTGCGCGCCTTGCTCACCAAGGAGGAGGTCACCCGCTTAATACGGGAAATGCCGCTGACCGACACGCTGTGGGAGGAGGACGATCTTGCACGGCGTGACCGTTTCTCCGCGCTACTCAAAAGCGGTGACCACACGGAGGTGGTGCGGTTGATCAAAACGCTGTATCACCAGCGCCGCCTGCGTGCCGAGCAGGGGAAGAAATTGTATCTCGCGGACGAACGCATCCTGCAGGAGGCGGAACGCCTTTTGCACGAGGAGATCGCCTACGTAATGGAGATCCCGCCCGATGAGGTCGTCGCCTACATCGAAGAAACGTTGGGATAACAAAAAGGAGAAAATCAACCGATTTTCTCCTTTTTTGTTTCGAGCGGGTTCCATTTCCCGCGGAAGTAATATACCAAAAACAACAAAAACAGCAACACGTTATGTGCGATCATGCATCCCCACGCGGCGACCAGCCCGCCGCCGAAGAAACGGGTGCAAAGGAAGGTGCCGACGATGCGTACCCCCCACATTCCCGTGAGGTTGAACACGAAGGGCGCCATCGTTCGCCCGACCCCCAACATCACGCCTTCCAAAATGATGGCAATGCCGAAGATCGGCTCGGATAGTGCCACCATGCGCAGAACGCGGGTGCCGAGTGCGATGACGGCGGGGTTGTCCGAAAACAGATGCAACATCGTCGGTGCCAGCAAAAACAGCAGAGCGCCCGAGATACCCATCAGCACCGTTTCGATGGCGAGGGTCGTGCGGGTCATCTCCCGCATACGGCGACGGTCACCCGCCCCCAGCGCGTTGCCCGCGAGGGTCGCGGCGGCGGTCTGCATACCGTAGCCGGGAATGTAAAAGGCGGATTCCACCGTATTCGCCACCGTGTGCGTTGCCGTGGCGACTTCGCCGAGTGCGTTGATCATGGAGGCAAACGCCACGTAGCCGAGCGAGGTGCCGAAACGTTGCAACATATTCGGCAACGCCACCTTTAGGCAAGGCAACAGCACCGTCTTGTCAGGGCACAGGGAGTGTCCGCGGGGAGAGATGAGCGGATGCCGCCACAAGGCAACGGTGATGCAGATGCCGCCCACGGTGAACGCGAGCGCACTGGCGAGTGCCGCACCGAGCACGCCCATTCCCGCGCCGTACAGCGTAAGTGTCCCGCCGAGCAGGGGAACGGTGCGGGTGGGGAAGATGAACAAGAAATTCAGCACCACGTTCGTAAGGTTCACGAGGATACCCACCCGCATCGGCGTTTGGGTGTCCCCCGCGGCACGCAACGCCGTGCCAAAGATCGCGGTCGCGGCGCGGAACAGCATCGGGGTGTACAAAATAAAGAAATACTGTCCCGCCAAGAGTTGAATGTGTTCGTCCACCTGCATCCACACCGGCACCCAGCGGCTGCATCCGAGCGTGAGAACGGTGAACAGTACGCCGCACACCAGCGTCACCAGCACGGCCTGCGCAGTGGCGCGTGCCGCCTTTTCACGGTCGCCCGCACCGCACGCCTTGGCGATGAACGATAAAAAACCTACCCCCAGAGCAGACACCGTGCTGCCGACCAGCCAGTTGACGGTAGTGGTCGCACCCACCGCGGCGGTGGCGGCGGTGCCGAGCGAGCCGACCATCGCCACGTCGATGTATTGCACCGCGGTCTGCATCAATTGCTCCAACATAGTGGGCCACGCCAGCGCGAAGATCACCGCGAGGGTGTGCTTCGTTGCACTTTTTTTCATAATTTCCTCCGAAAACGGAATTATCACTGGACAAATCCAAATATATTTGCTAAAATACATTATATATGGCGCGTAGGTCCTTGTCAATAAAATGTATAGGGGGCTATATCTGTGAAAAAGAAGAGAATTCGTCTGTCGGAATTGGCGGCAGCTGCGGAAACGTTCGTTACCAAAGGGGATCCCGAAGCGTGTTTGCCGCACGGCAACGGCCATATCAATTCGACGTTTATCATTCCCTGCCGCGATGCACGCGGCCGTCAGTATCGCTACATTCTGCAGGCGATCAACACCGACGTGTTCAAGAAACCGGAGTGGGTGACCGAAAATATTAAGAAAGTCACCGACTTTTTGAAGCCGCGCGCGACCGAGCGCCGCAGTGTGATGCAGATGGTACCGACGGTGGACGGGGAATATACGTATACCGACAAAAACGGTTGCTGGCGCATGTATGAATTTATTGAGGACGCTATTTGCTTGGACGCTCCCGAAACGACGGAGGACTTCTATCAGTCCGCACTGGCGTTCGGTCGCTTCCAACGCGATCTCAGCGATTTCCCCGCCGAGGAGTTGCGGGAGACCATTCCCGATTTCCACAACACCCCCGTGCGGTATCAGAATTTTCTGAAGGCACTGGAGGAGGACGCGGTCGGCCGTGCTGCCACCGTCCGCAGCGAGGTGGACTTCTTAAAATTCCGTGCGGACTTCTACAGCGTGTTGGAAGACGCGCGTGAGGCGGGTATTCTGCCCTTGCGCGTGACCCATAACGACACGAAACTCAACAACGTTATGTTGGACAAAAATACCCGCACCGCCTTGTGCGTGATCGACCTGGATACGGTCATGCCCGGCTATTCGGTGAACGATTTCGGTGACGCCATCCGTTTCGGCGCGAACACGGCCGCGGAAGACGAGCCCGACCTCAGCCGCGTGGCGATCAACCTCACCTTGTTCGAAGCGTACACCAAGGGCTTCCTTGAGGGCTGCGGCGGACGTTTGCCGCTGGAAGAAGCGATGCTTCTGCCGGAAGGCGCGAAGATGATGACGCTGGAAGTCGCGATGCGCTTCCTCACCGACTATCTGCAGGGTGACGTCTACTTCAAGACCAAGTATCCCGAACACAACCTCATTCGCTGCCGTTCGCAGCTCGCGCTTGCGGCGGATATGGAAGCGCACTGGGACGAAATGAAAGATATCGTCAAAGCGTGCTACAAAAAGGCGTAAATGCGTTGCCCCCTATGCTCTCGCGCGTAGGGGGCATATTTTTGTAAAAGGAGAAACCGTATGTACGACACGTCATGGCGACAGCCCTTTACCAACAAACGCTATCTGCACCCGCCGATGGCGGAAAATATGTTTACCGTCTGGCCTGAACTGCGGGTGATCGGCGGTGACGTGGTGGAAAAGACGGCAGGTTACCGCTCGGCGGGTTTTCGTCTGCTTTTCGGAGAGGAGGCCGTATCCCCTGATTTCACCGCGGTGCGGTATGAGGTGCGGGAGGACGGTATTCCCGTACACGCGCTGTCGCAGTCTTGCGGCGACTACACCGTGCGTATGGAGTGCGTGTGCGATATTCGCCGCCGCCCCGCGTGCTACACCGAATTTACGTTTACGAATACCGCCGACCGCACGGTGAGCGACATTGTGTGGCTGTTACCCCGTACGGGGCGGGAGGACCATCTTGTCGGCACGGAAGTGGACGGCTACGCCCACTACGATGCCAACGTACACAACTGGGGGTTTATTCCGTCGAATTGGCGGCGGGAAGGCGATCTGCTGACCGACGATGACTATTTTCTTCTGTTGCAGGGCCTGGACGGCTTTGACGTTGCGTGGTGCGGTGACGTGGCGGGTGCCCCGTGGTATCGCCGTCACCTGCTGTCGTTACGGTTTACGTTACAGCCGGGGGAGACACGGCAGCTTTTCTGTGCCTTCCGCCACGGCGAGACGGCACCCTTTGATTATGAAACAGAAAAGGCAAAAGCCGTAGCCTTTTGGCAAGGGGAACTGACACGCCTGCGCCGCGTACCCGGCGGCGATCGCTATCGTCCGATGGTGAGCAGTCTCACGGCGCAGTCCCTGCAAATGTTTGCCTATCCCGTGGGACGGGATTTCGTGTTCCCCCGTCAAGGCGGGTTGCAACGCGTCATCTGGCCGAATGAGGCGATCGAGTTTTTAATGGCACTCGACCGTCTTGGTGATTTTTATACCTACACCGAAAAAGCGTACGACACCTTCTTTTTCGTGCTTCAGGAGAAAGACGGCGATACCGCAGGTGCCGTACGTAACCACAGCGGTCAGGCATGGGGCAGCATCACCGGTGCCGCTTGTTGGGGATGTGCCCGTCATCTCTTGTTCCGCGACGATCCCAAAACCTTCGAAAAATTCAAAGATCCGCTGTATCAGGCATTCGAATGGATGGAACGCCAGCGCGACAAAACGCGGGACGGACAGTACAAGGGGGTAGGTATTTTCCCGCCGATGAAATCCTCCGACTGGCCGGGAGAGTTCCAAAGCTGGACGCTGACCGACGCGGTGAATCTTATCGGCTACGAATGGCTTGCCCGCGCATTTGCCCATTTCGGCGATCCGCGTGCCGCCGCGGTACACGAGGGGTACGAGGACTATATGGCGTGTATGAAGGCGATCCTGCACGCGCTTGCCGAGCCGAGCATCGTGGGGGACGAGATGCGCCTCACCTTCGATCTCGGTGTGGAGATGACCGACCCGCCTTACGGCTCGTATGCTACCGACGGGCCGGGTATGCTGATTCGTGCGAAGGTGATCGAGCCGTGTTCGCGCGAAGCCCGTTTGATCGAGCAGTATTACCGCAACCGCGGCATGATGAAAAACGGACTCACGGGGTTGATGAACGACGGGTTGCTCTTCCAAGGGCACAACGCCGACCCGTGGGCAGGACACACGTGGTACACCTCGTTTTCGGATATCTATTGGTTTTACAACTGGCTTCGCGGCGGCGAGCGGGACAAGGCGTGGGAAACGCTCACCGCACAGTGGAAATACGGTATGTCAAAGGAGTATTATATGCTCGAACGTTTTGCCGATAACGACCCGTACTGGACCCCGTGGATGCCCAACGCCAGTGCCAACGGCCGCCTGCTTATGATGATGGCAGACTGGTTTGAGGAATGCGACGATGAAAGAGATACGTAACATCGGTATTTTCGCCCACGTGGATGCGGGCAAAACCACCCTGTCCGAGCAGATCTTATCCCACGCAGGGGCGATCCGCACCGTGGGCAGTGTGGACGCGGGCACCGCGCACACCGACAGTCTGCCGGTCGAGCGCCGCCGCGGCATTTCGGTCAAAGCGTCCTGCGTGTCGTTCGACTATCAAAACGTGCAGATCCATCTGATCGACACCCCCGGTCACGTGGACTTTTCCGCCGAGGTGGAACGCTCCCTGTGGGCGCTGGACGGTGCCGTGCTGGTGGTGTGCGCGGTGGAAGGGGTACAGCCGCAGACCGAAGTGCTGTTTGAAGCCATGGTAAAGCAACACATCCCCGTGCTGTTTTTCATCAATAAGACCGACCGCGAAGGCGCCGACGTGGCAGGGGTCACGGCGCAGATACAGCGCTTGTTGACCGCGAAGGCGGTAGACGTTACCGACACGGCGGCGGTGAGCGAACTCCTCTGCGACCATGCGGACGATCTGCTCGAACGCTATTTAAACGGTGAGCAGTTCTCGGCGGCGTTGCTCGGCGAGCGTTTGGCGGCGTTGACCCGTGCCCGCTGTGCGTATCCCGTGTTGTGCGGTTCGGCACTGAAGGACGAGGGTGTGGGGGAACTGCTGGACGCGATCGTTCGGTATCTGCCCGCACCCAAACGGGACGAGGCACTGTGCGGCGTGGTGTTTGCCGCACGGCAGGACAAAAGCCTTGGGCGCGGGGTGTGGGTGCGGCTGTACGGCGGTACGCTGGAAACGCGTGAAGTCGTCACGATAGACGAAGGAATTGACCCTATCACGGCCGAACCGAAACATACCCCCCATAAGATCACGCAGATTCAGGGTGCCAATCAAAATGCCGTTGCGCGGTTGTGCGCGGGGGAGATCGGCGTGGTGTACGGTCTGTCGGACGTGCCGATCGGTCGGGTGCTGGGGGATGCCGCCGCACTGGATAGGCAGATCGAAGCGGGGCAGTTGCGTACCCCGCTCATCACCGTGCAGGTGATCCCCGCCGAGCCCGAGCAGATGACGGCGTTGCGCCGTGCGTGTGAGATACTTTCGGGCGAAGACCCGCTTTTGCAGGTGCAATACGTGCGTATGTTCAACGAATTGCATTTGCGGGTGATGGGGATGATTCAGCTGGAGATCATCGAGGAGATGCTGGATACCCGCTTTGATCTGCGGGTGACCTTCGGTACGCCCGCAATCATTTATAAGGAAACGATCACCGCACCCGCCGAGGGCTTTGTGGCGTACACGATGCCGAAGCCTTGTTGGGCGGTGCTGAAATTTGAGATCACGCCGGCCGCGCGGGGGAGCGGGGTGACCTTCTCCTCCACCGTACCCGTCCGAAAAATTATGGCGTGCTATCAGCATCAAGTGGAGCAAGCCATTCCGCTGGCGCTGAATCAGGGGCGCCTCGGCTGGCAGGTGACCGATGTGAATATCAAACTGGTGGACGGTGAGCATCATCTGGTACACACCCACCCGCTGGATTTTATTGTTGCGACGCCCATGGCGATCCAGGACGGTTTGCGGCGCGGCGGCAGCACGCTGCTCGAGCCGATTCTGGCGGCACGGTTTATTCTGCCCGCCGAGCACGTCGGACGGGTGATGAGCGACGTGGTGGCGATGCGCGGCGAAGTGGTGGCAAGCGTCCACGACGGCGACCGCGTGATTGTGGACGCACTCGTGCCCGTGCAATCCAGTCTGGATTACGCCATCACCCTTGCCACGTTCACGAGCGGGCGGGGGACGATGAGCGTGCGCCTGCACGGATACAAAGAATGCCCGCGAGAACTCGGCAGCACGGCAAAACGACGCAGTGTGGATCCGCTGGACACGAGCAAGTATATCCTTGCCGCCCGCGGCGCACTGGAGGGGGATATCTTTTCGTTGGAGTGAAGGACGTTCGTTGCTGTCGCAACGAAGTCCGTTCAACGTTTTTTCTTGCCGTCTTTACAGACGGCATTTCGCCTGCGGTGAAACCGAAAACGTAGGGGCGGCAACCTGCCGCCTGTTGGATTTACCAAAAACGGGACGTCGAAGGCGCCGTCCCCTACTGTTTCGCGCCTCGAGATTGGGGGACGCGAAGCCGACAGAAAGAGCGTACCACGGTGCCGGTGGCAGGACGTTCGCCTTGCGGCGAAGTCCGTGCAACGTTTTTCCTTGCCTCCCTGAACGGGAGGCATTTCGCCTGCGGCGAAACCGAAAAAAGTTGCGGTCGGTGCGTTTTGTAGTTTGCGGCACTGTTTCGCGGTTCGAGATTGGGACACACAAAACCAACAAAAAGAGCGTACCTTGCGGTACGCTCTTTTTGTTGGTGCCGGTGGCCGGACTCGAACCGGCACGGTGTCGCCACCGGTGGATTTTGAGTCCACTACGTCTGCCAATTCCATCACACCGGCGTGTGGAACGCTACGATTATACACCATGTCTTTGAAAAAAGCAAGTCTTTTTTTGAAAATGTATAAAATTCCTTGTAAAATGCGTCTGCATCTCAAAAGTATTGCCTTTGTTGGGAGAATGTGGTACACTTGTTTTACCAATTGTGTGGAGGGGTGTGTATGAAACGGGTGGTATCCGTTGTCCTTGTACTGGCGCTGTTGCTGTTTTTGCCGTCTTGTACACGGCAAAACAAGGTTCTGCGTTCGGTTGGGGCATGCGAAAGCGAGCAATTTTGGACACACGGCACCTTTCAGGATTATACAGATTTTGGCGTATACACCTTTTCGTCCGATGTGGATCTTAGCCGTAATCGCTATTTTGCCGCGGTAGACGAAGCAGATATCGAAACGCTTTTCAAATATATCGATCACTTTGAGCAGTTGGTCGAGAATATCCGCACAACAGACCCTGCAGACGAATTAGCCGTAAATTATGCGTTTGATCACGCGATCGTCGATACGGAGGATTACTTTTACATTTATGATGACGAGCGGTATGAAATTGAGTTTTGCAACTTTGATGTGTGGTTTTTTGATACGCAAACCAACACACTCTATTACTTCCATGACAACCTCTGATATTGGTATAATGCGTGCATATTCGGCATAAAATTCCTTGTAAAATGACCCCATCCAAAAAAATTCCTTGCATTTTTTCAAAAGTGTGCTATACTGTAAGCAGTCCACGCGGTATCGTGCGGACATTCCAGCGTTAATGAGAGGGAGGTGCAACTCATGGCTTACAAGATCAGTGATGCGTGCATCAGCTGTGGTGCGTGCGCGGATGCTTGCCCCGTTTCCGCTATTTCGGAAGGCGACGGCATCTACGTGATCGACGCGGAGGCTTGCATTGATTGCGGCGCTTGCGCAGATTCCTGCCCGGTGAGTGCTCCGGAAGCCGAATAATTCGGCGGACATACCAAAAGTATGTATGAATAAAAAACGACCGCGATCGCTCGCGGTCGTTTTTGTTTGCAAAAAATGCTTGACAAGTGTAAAAAAGCGTGATATACTGGCTGTTGCCGCATGAAACGGGCTTATTAAGTGCGCCTAAAACGCCGCCCGCAACAGCGAGACTGATAAAGGCAGGTAAAAGTATGTACGCAATCATCGAAACCGGCGGTAAGCAGTACAAAGTGAACACGGGCGACATCGTGTTCATCGAGAAACTGGATGCCGCGGAGAGCGACGAGATCAAATTCGATCGCGTGATCGCCCTCCACAACGACAAGGATCTTAAGGTCGGCGCTCCCTACATCAAGGGTGCCAGTGTCGACGCCACCGTGCTGAAGAACGGCAAGGGCAAGAAGATCAACATTCTGACCTACAAGCCCAAGAAGGGCTATATGCGTCGCAAGGGTCACCGTCAGCCCTACACCAAGGTGCAGATCGGTGCGATCCACGCCCGTGCTCCTCGCGCCCCCAAGGCGACCGAGGCGGCTGCGGAGACGACGGAGGCGTAAGTCACCGTGGTGCTGGTGCAGATGCTTTCCCGCAATAACCGTTTGTGCGGCTTTCGGATGGAAGGGCACGCGGGCGGCAAAGCAGGCAGCGACATCGTGTGTGCGGCGATCTCCTCGGCGGTATATATGGCCGCCAACACCGTCACCGAAGTGTGCGGTTGTAAAGCCGACATTACGGTAGAGGACGGATTCTTCTTCCTAATGCTGACGGCGGGCGAGGAAACTCGCGCGGCGGACGTGTTGGAAGGCTTGCGGTTGCATCTTTCGGAATTGCAACAGCAATATCCCAAGCGACTTCACGTAGATCTCGTCACGGTATGAGATCTCATCATCACGAAAGGATGGTCATTTGCTATGTTGAAAATTAACATTCAGCTCTTTGCTCATAAGAAGGGCGTTGGCTCCACGAAAAACGGCCGCGACTCCGAGTCCAAGCGTCTCGGTGTCAAGCGTGCGGACGGTCAGTATGTGCTTGCGGGCAACATTCTGGTGCGTCAGCGCGGCACCCACATTCATCCCGGCAACAACGTCGGCATCGGCTCGGACGATACGCTGTTCGCTTTGGTGAACGGCACCGTGCGTTTCGAGCGCGTGGGCAAGGATCGCAAGCGCGTGAGCGTGTACGCGGTCGAGCAGTAAGGCTCAAAACGGGAGTGCAG
>SVPJ01000029.1 GCA_015065885.1 Oscillospiraceae bacterium
TCAGGTTGCATTGATGAAATTGCAAAGATATATGAACTTATCCATAAATTCTTATTTATCGAACTGATTATATCATAAAATTTCAAAATTTTCCACTAATATTAAATTTAAGATTTAGTTCAAGCCCTCCCCAAAGGTCGTTTTGGGGAAATGATATCTTTTTAATCTTACTTTGAAAAATGGGACGAAAAACCCCCGAAACCGCTGTGGTTTCGGGGTTTTTCGAACCGATATCTTTTTCGGTTTGCATTGTTGGTTGCGGGGGCGGGACTTTCTTCTCACGAGCGCAACAGTCCACCGGACTGTTGCTGCCAAGGCTTCGCGGCTGTCAGCCGCTCACCCTTGGAGTTCGTTTCAAGTCCCGCCTTCCAAAAAATGAATAAAGACCATATGCCGCAAGGCATATGGTCTTTATTATGGTTGCGGGGGCGGGACTTGAACCACACGACCTTCGGGTTTCTCACAAACGCTTCGCGTTTGCTTGCCCGTTTGCGGTGCCCGAAATGCGCTATTCTCGCTATCGCTCGGCGCATTTCGACCGCGGCACTTGCTTTTGCCTCCCTTTATCCGCCACCGGCGGCGGTCGGCAACGCGACCCAACGAGCAACGCTCGTCGGACTCATAACCCAAGTCGATGCACAATTCTCACTCATAACCATAAGAAAAGGACACCCCAGAGGGTGTCCTTTTCTTATGGTTGCGGGGGCGGGACTTGAACCACACGACCTTCGGGTTATGAGCCCGACGAGCTACCAACTGCTCCACCCCGCGATATATCCGGTGCGTTTCCGGTTACTATAGTATACACACTTTCCCACGGAATGTCAACCCCTTTTTGAAAGAAATTTTCGACATTCTTTGCAGGGTAAGTATCACACATCCGGATTTTTTAATATCACGATGTAATCGTTCTCGGCGTACAACGTAAAACCCATATCCACGATTTTGCTGAAGTCGTCTACGTCCTCCCATTTGGCAACGTAATAGTCCACGTCTGCCGCCCGCTCTTCGGTGCGTGGTTCCAGCACCAGGTGCGGATAATCGTACAGCACGGGCATAACGTCCCCTTCCACACCGATCACACTCTCACGCGGCACCTGTGCGCGTAAGAAGTCGATCGACTCGTGGAACATCGTACGGTTTTCCCAGTAGCTCTTCACGTATCCCTTGGTACGGTGACACACGTACGGTAACGTCAGCGCGGCCGACAGCATCACACACGTCAACACCACCGCCCCCCGCGTTCGCGGCGAGAGTGAGCGCAACGCCAACATTGCCGCGAAAAGCACCATCGCCGCAACACCGTAGGTGTACTGATACTCGATGTCGTGCTGATACGGCCAGTTGCTCATCAAATTCACGAACATCATCGGCACGAACAGCAAGAACACCGACACGCGCTTGTTCACAAACGGCGTAAACAGCACCGGTAGAAACATCCACAAAAGGAACGTCACCTTTTCCGCCGTGAACATCAGCGAAACCGTTTTGCCGAAATTGAACAGTGCCGTTTGCAAAATGGCACCGAAGCTCACCGTGCCGTTCACCGTAAAATCCGAGTACCGATACCCGAATTCCATCGACTCGGTCGCCCCGCACACCTGTATCATCGTGAGTGCAAACACAAAATACCCCACCGCCAGCAGCAGCGTGACCGTGCCGTGCCCGATCAGTTTTTCGTGGAACAGCATAAACAGCGCGATCGCCGCAAGATAGATCGCGGCATCCTCCTTGATCGAGCAAACGAGCAAGGCACACATGTAAAACGGCACGAAACGCCGTTTGAGCAGAAAATACAGTGTAAACAAGATGCAAACGGTAAGAAACTTATTCTCGTGAAAATCGTAATACAGCCCGTAGGAGAAGGCGGGATACAACAGATACAGTGCCGACAGCAGGGCGGTCACTTTTGCCGAAAAGCCCAGTTCTTTGGCGATGCCGTACACCGCAAATACCCCTGCCCCCACGAAGAGCGTTTGTACTACGCACAAATAGACGGGTGAGGAAAACAGCAGATATCCCGGCAGTAAGAGATAAAAGAAGGGCGAAAAATGCACCGCAAAGTGCGAGAGAAGTCCCGTGCGTTCCACCGTGGTGAACGGCAGACCCGTCTCCTTCATATACGCAAACATCTGCGCAAAAATGCCGAAATCGAAGGTGTTATAGGTAAACGAATAATACCGTGCCGCCCCCATCAGCGACATCGCCGCCCAAAACACAAAAAACAGGGCGACCGTTATCCACCACGCCGCCTTATAGCCGAAGTGCGGCACCGAAAACGGCCGCTCGAAACGGTGAAACAGCCAGCGGCAAACAAGGAAACACATGAGCGCGATACCGCAACCGAGCCAAATATTGTGTTCCCCCTCCTGCGGCAAGGCAAGACAAAACGCCGCCGTTGCCGCCGTCAACGCCCACGGAAGCACCCGTTTGGAGCGAAACAGAAAACACAACGTGAACAATACGATCCCGCCGCAAACCAACGCCGTTGCGAACCACAGCGGGGACACGGCTGTCAAAAACGCGTCGTCGGTATAGCGGTGAGGAATCACGAAGATCGTGCCTGCCGACACGGCAAAAAACGCCGTCACCAGTATCGCCAGCATATCGGGCAGATACACACGGCTTTCCTTATCCCCCAACGCCCCGCAGACCAAACTCCATACCCGTTTCATTCCCGTTCTCCTTTACGGTTGGTCTCACGCAGAAGGAAGATGGGGCGTTTTTTGCTTTCGGCATACATCCGCGCCATATATTGCCCCAGCACCCCCACGCAGAACAACTGCACGCCGCCGATGAAGGTGATGAGACACGCGAGCGACGCCCATCCCGTGACGGGATCGCCGAACCAGAGACGGCGCACGAAGAAGAACACCGTTGCCACAAACGCCGCGAGGCAAAAGAACAAGCCCACCCACGAGGATATGTACAGCGGCACCGAGGAAAAATTGATGATGCCCTCCAGCGAATACTTGAGCAGTTTCCAAAACGACCACTTGGTCACGCCCGCGGCACGCTCGATATTTTCATACGACAGCCACTTGGTGCGATATCCCACCCAGCCGAAGATCCCTTTGGAAAAGCGGTTGTACTCCCCCATCGCCAAAACAGCATCGGTCATTTGGCGGGACATCATACGGAAATCCCGTGCCCCGTCTTTGATATCCGCATCCGAAATGCGGTTGATGATCTTATAAAACATGCGGGCAAAGAACGAGCGGATCGGCGGCTCGCCTTTTCGGGTCACGCGGCAGGTCGCCACCGCATCGTACCCTTCGTTTTTCACCGCGTCGTACATCGCGGGCAACAAGGTAGGCGGGTCCTGCAGATCGGCATCCATAATGACCGTGTAATCCCCGCGGGCATAGGTGAGCCCCGCGAAGATGCCCGCTTCTTTGCCGAAATTGCGGGAAAAGGAGTAGTAAAACACCCGCTCGTCCGTTGCCGCCAGCTCACGCAATACGGAGAGGGTGTTATCCTTCGAGCCGTCGTCGATGAATACGAATTCGAAGTCGGCATCCATCGTATCGACCACTGCCGCGGTCTCGCGATAAAACAGCGGCAGCACCTCCTGCTCGTTATAGCACGGAACAATAATAGAAATGAGGTTTCGTTTCATACTGTTTTCTCCTTACTCGTCTTTTCCGCCGCGCAACGTGCGCGGGCGATATCCGTAACGGTGATAAAACGCATTTGAAAAATGAAATTCATCGGTAAACCCAAACAATTCCGCGACTTGATACACGCGCATATCGGTACTGCGCAACAAGGTCTCTGCCGCCGCCAGTTTTTCTCTCAACAGATACTGATACGGTGTCACTCCGTATGCCGCCTTGAAACACCGTCCTACGTGTGCCGCCGAATACCCCATATCTTCTGCAAGCGTTTTGAGTGAGAGCGTATCGTTCAAGTTCTCGTCCAATCGGCATTTCACACGGTAGGCCAGCGAATCACTTTTTTCCATCTTTTCAATATGCGTTGCAAACGAGGCGACAAGGCGGTGAAACTGTACCGCACATTGCTCGTACACCTCTGACGGCTCAGACAGAGCGCGGCAGACCGCATGGAATTCCCGAAACAGCGTTGGATCTTTGTATTGCGGAATGACGACCCTTCTGTCTAACCCATACGCCCGAAACAGTAACGGCATCAGTTTTCCCAGACAGTTAAACCACAAGAAGTGAAAAGGATCCTGTACGTCGGCATAATACGTGTGGTCGGAATGCTTATGCAACACAAAGACGTCCCCTGCCGAAAGGTTGTAGGTGCGCCCATCATATACCAACGTTCCGCGCCCGTTCTCGATATAGGCACATACGTATTCCCAAGCATCGTCCCGTTGCATACGGTAATGCTGACCATACGTTTCTCCTGCCAGCGATACCGTAAACGGCTCACACACCGTCACGGGCAACGGGGCTCGCCAAAAAAACACCTCGCGCATTTTCGTCACATCACTTTTTTACATATATCCGCTTTCTGTTTTTCCATTGTATCTTTTGCTGCAATTTCTTATAATGAGTATACCAAGTTCCTCCACATCCGTCAAGAGGCGGTTTTGCGTTGGCCGTCCCGTTCTCTGTCCGCCTATTCTTGCCATCGCCCTTTCACCCAACAAGTCAGCGAAACGGCGGGCGGCGTCACATTATTATACATGTTTATAGACATAATTTGCCGTTTTTTCAATTATTGTTGTAATTTTATAGACAATCATTTATAATTCGTGTAGTAGTTCCCTCTACACGTCAAGAGGAGGTTTTACTATGTCTCGCACCTATTCCGACAAATTTGCGCCCGATCGTTTACTGTTCACACCCGAAGAGGCGTGCGCACGGCGCGGGTGGTGCCTGAACGGTCGATGGCAATTTGCGCCGATGCCGATCGGTGCCGATTACGTGAAGGGCAGCGGTGTGCCACCCGTGCTGCCGTGGCCCGATGCCGAAGATTTCAGCGACACACCCATATATATCCCCTCCCCGTGGAACGGCAACGTTTGGGGAAACGGACGGGTGGACCGCACCGACGGGGCGATGCGATACGCCCCCGATTCGGTGTACTACCCCTCCTACCCCGCCGCATGGGATCACGCAAAACAAGGCTGGCTTCGCCGCACAGTGACCCTGCCCGCGGGAGAGGCGGGCCGACGGCTGTTTTTACATTTTGAAAGCGTGATGGGACATGCCGACGTATATGTGAACGGGCAAAAAGCGGGCGAACATTTCGACAGCTTTCTCCCCTTTGACGTTGAAGTGACCGATCTTTTGCACGAGGGCGAAAACGAACTGACCGTTGGGGTACAACAGATGCATCTGTTCGACAAACAGAGCGATACCTATCGCTTGATGCGTACCCCCTATGCTCACGGCTCGAACACGCAGGATCTGGCGGGCATCTGGCAGGACGTGTATCTCGTCTCCCTGCCTGCGGTATACATTAAAGACGTGTATATCCGTCCGCAGGCAGACGAAGGACGCTTGGAATGTGACGTAACACTGGTGAACACCACCGACACAGCACAGACCGTCACGCTCGATGGCACGGTCTGTCCGTTTTGTTGCACACCCGACGCCGCTGTGCCCGACGGGCGTTTGGGAGACGCGGTATTGGCTTTGCCCCGTGCGATCGTTGAACTGACGGCAGGCGAAACAACCACCGTCACCGTGGCGGCACGCGACGTTACCCTCCCCTATTGGACACCCGACACACCCCGTCTGCACGCGCTGTGTCTTACCGCCCATACCGCAGAGTGCGAGGACCGGCAGGTCACCCGTTTCGGGTGGCGACAATGGCGGCTTGCAGGCAAAGAACTGTTGCTAAACGGCGAGCCGATACGGTTGATCGCGGATATCTGCCACCCGTTTGGGCCGTTTATGTTCTCCCGCCCGTTCATTCAAAGTTGGTACCGCTTGATCAAAAGCGTGGGCGGCAACGCCGTGCGCCTGCACGCACAACCGCACCCGCAGGTGTTTTTGGACGTGGCTGACGAGATGGGCATAGCCGTATTGGACGAAACGGCCATCTTCGGCAGTTGCCTTACGCTGAATTTTGAAGACGATATCGCGTGGGAACGGTATGCCGCACATTTGGACGACTTGGTGCGGCGTGACCGCAACCGTGCGTCGGTGTGCGGATGGAGTTTCGGCAACGAGCTGTTTGCCATCTTTTTGTACGATGACGCCGCCAAACGCGATCAGGATCGGTTTTATGAGAAACTGATCGCGCTCGGCAAGCGTGTAAAGGTGCTGGACACCACCCGTGATTTCATCACTTGTGACGGAGATGAGGACCTGCGCGGCACCCTGCCCGTGTGGAGCAAGCATTACGGACACGGGGCACGCACCCTGCCCGCTGTGGACAAGCCGATGGTGGTGGGCGAAAACGGCGGTACCTATTACGCCCGCCCCGCTCAGATGGCAACCTTCAACGGGGAACGTGCCTACGAAAGCTACGCAGGACGTAACGAAGCACTCGGCATTGATCTCTACAACAATCTGCGCGCCTTCCAAAACGACCTTATCTACTTCTCCCCCAGTGAACTGATGTGGTTTGGACTGGAACAGTTGCCGTACGGCTACGACGACTTTTCCCGTCTGCCCACGTTGGAGGACGGTATCCGCTTTCCCTACGTTTCGGAAGGCGAAGCGGGACTGTATATCGAACGCATCCCGCCGTACGTGGGCACGCTTAATCCGGGGTGGGATCCCACCCTGCCCGAGCGCCGTGAGCTCGCGATGGTGACGGCGATGCGGGATGCTACCGCCCGTGACGACGCGTTGAACGCAAAATGGGCGCCACGCACCACCACACTCCCGCCTGCACCCACGTATGACCGCCGTGCAACGGTCTCCTTCCTCGGCAGCGGCGAATCCGCGTTGTATCAACGTTTGGGCGACGCGGGTGTGACCTTCGTCCGCGGCGGAGAGGCTTTGGCGGTGGACGCCGCCACTTGTCGCGACGATGCGATCGAACGCATCCGCGAGGTGACGGCGAACGGCGGTACGGTGTTGTTACACGTAGACAGCGAAGCGGCCGCCGAAAAGGTGGCGTCGTGGTTAGGCGATACCCTGACGCTGACCGACCGCCGTGCCACCCAACTGGCACGCGGGTGCGACCACCCCTTTGTTTTCTCCATTCCCGTGGAACTTTTGTATTTTGCCGAAAACGAGCAAGAAAAGGCGATACTTACCCATGGTTTGGACGGCGGTTTGCTTGCAAGGGGCACCCCTCTCCTTAAAGCCGCCGCCACCGATTGGTCGCTGTTCAACGACCAACCCGAAAACCGCAAATGCGGGGCGGTGCAGATGTACGAAATGCTCGAAAAACCGAGCGGTGCCGCGTGGGTGCTGTTGCCGTACGGTGCGGGACGGATCGTCCTCTCGTCGCTGAACGTGAACGCCGATTCGGTGGCGCACCGTGCGTTGTGGAACCGCTTGATGCGCGATATAGGATGGGCGGTCGGTGCCCCACGCACATTAGAAGAAACCCACGCTATAAAACAACACGATTTGTTGCTGAACGGCCCTATCGATACGTGAGAGGAGTTACTGTTATGAAAAAGCGTTGTCTTTCCATCCTTCTGTGTCTTTGTCTGGCGCTGTCCTTTATCCCTGCCGTGCCTTTTGTCGCGGCAAAGGCGGCGACGAACGACTACGTTCTCTTCCGCCTGGACCATCATTTTTCCATCAACCTGACCACCGGCAGCGGGACCGTCTTTGCCCAATGTGAGGATCGGTTTGACCCGTTTGATCTCACCGCGTATGACTTCAAGACCGACCCTGCGCGGGTGGCGTTGCAGATGGACATCTACATGAGCGGCGACGCGAAATTCCAAAGTTATATGGGAGGCGGCCGTCTGAACGGCCAGCTGGAGATCACCTCGAGCGGCGGGTGCGATTCCGAAGAGCTTTCGGCGCGTCCCGGTGCCGTACTTCCCTTTGAGCAGGATACGTGGAAACGGATTCTCATCCCGCTCTCGGCGTTCACGGGCACCTTCGGCGGCGAGTTTGATCCTTCCGCCTTCAACTACTTCCGTATGTATCTGTATGATGATGCGAGCGGATCGTACAGCGGGGGCACAGGCAGTTTAAAACTGTGCAATATGATGTTCGTGGACACTGCCGTTCCCGAAGCGGAACGCCCCACCGCGCTCGATATGCCGATCGGTGACGGCACCTTCCGTGCGGCACCGCCCGTATACCACAAGGTAGCGATCACCGAAGGCTACGGCGACGGCACGGCGGTGTTTGCGGGTTATAATCTGCAGGAATACCTTGCCGCGCACCCCGAGATCACCCCCGTGGACAGCTACGGACAGACCGATTACAGCGGTGTGGTAAACTCGTTGCTCGACGGTCTCAGTGCCGCAGGCGGCGGCACGCTGTTCATCCCCGCGGGCACCTGGGAATTCCGCCGCGAACTTCGTCTGCCGTACGGCACGGCGATCTACGGCGAATGGGCCAACCCCGATGAGAACGTGGGCGCACTCGGCACCGTTTTAGCGGTCTATTGCGGCAAGGGTGAGGAGAACGGCACGCCGTTCATCACGATGGGCAAACACTGCGTGGTGCAGAACGTCAGTTTCTGGTATCCCGAGCAATCGGCGTTTGAGCCCGTGGCGTATCCCCCCACCATTGATCTGTCCGAACACACCTTTGCGCGCAACGTCACGTTGTACAACTCCTATTTCGGTATTCAGTCGAAACGTATGTCGGGCTGTCCCAACGCGTGGGGCGTGTGGGGCACACCCTTGAACATCGGTGTGGACTTCGACCTGGTGGTGGATATCGCCCGTATTGAAGAGTTGCATTTTGCCCCCGACTACTGGATCAATTCAGGGCTTCCCGGCGCCCCCGTCACCGACGATGCGATCACCGCGTTGGAAGACCTCTTATACAACTACGCCATCGGTATCACCCTGCGCCGTATCGACTGGTCGTACCTCACCTTCTCGGACGTGAAGGGCTACAACATCGGCTTGATGTTTGATGAATCGACCGACGGCAGCTGGCCCAACGGTCAGTGCGTGGGATTGACCTTTACCGATTGCAAATACGGTCACTTCATCCACGGCAGTACCGATTCGGGCGAATCGCTGACCGATATCACGATGAAAAACTGCGAATACGGCGTCTACCTTGCGAACAACGACAAGGGGCACGGTATGGTGCAGTATTACAACGCCAGCATTCAGGCGACCAAGTACGCCGTGTATCAGGACAGCCTCGTGAAGTTCTCGCTGATGGCGTCTACCGTCCGCGGCGGCAGCGTGGTCAGTGAAAACGGCAACAACATCTTTATCAACAATCGCTTTATGACCGCCGCCCCGCAGATCAAACTGTCGCATGGCACCGTATCGGCCGTGCTGCTCGGCAACACCGACGCCTGCGGCGACGCTATCCGATACGAAAACCCGGGGTTGTGTACCGTCAGTTACGACGCCGCAAAGGTGGACGTACAACCGTATCAACCTCTCACCCGCGAAGAGGCTGCCACGCGTCCCGTAGGACCCTCCTCCGAGAATTACGTCATCCCCACCGACCTCGACAACAGCGGTCGCGCCGACGTGACCGAAGCGTTGCAGGCACACCTCACCGCGATGGGCGAAACGGGTGGCACCGTGTTCGTGACCCCCGGTAAGTACCGTATCAACGGTACGCTGTACGTACCGAGCGGCGTAGAGCTGCGCGGCTCGGGCGACTACGCCTCGATCCCGAAGGCGTTGAACACCATTTTTGAGATCTACACCCCCGTGGAAACAGGAAAGGATTCGCTGACCTCCACCGCCACCGTTACCTTGGCACCGAACAGCGGTATGCGCGGCGTGATCTTCAACTATCCGAAGCAGAACAGCACCTACCGCGTGATCAACGACCGCGTATACGATCCCGTAGCCAGTAAGGAGCAGGGTGCCGACGTCTACGTAAAGTATTACGAATTCGACTTTGTCCCCTACCCCTTCACCGTACGCGGCACGGGCGAGAACGTGTATTTGAAATACGTGACCGTGCGTAACGGTTGGAACGGTGTCGATTTCCGCACCAACCGCTGTGACGGGCATTTCATCGACCATCTGGCGGGTCACTTCTTCAACCGCGGTATCGTAGTGGGCGGCGGCTCGACGGGCGGATTCATCCGCAACTTCCAGTTCAACTACAACGCCATCTTCGCCCCTTCGGGCGATACCTGGAGCGGTTTCGGCGGTGAACCGTCCACCGGCGAACTGCAAGCGGCGTTCCATCAGCCGATGCAGGCACAGTTCAACAACAACATGATCGCCCTGCAGCTCGGCAACGTGAACGATCAAGTGGTGTACGACTGCTTCAACTACGCCTCCTACATCGGCGTGCATCTGGTGGAGGAAAACGGCGAAGCCGCCAACGCCCGTATTTACGGGCACGGCGTGGACTACGGCACCGTGTCACTGAAAGCCGAAGCCGCCGAAAACGTGCATTTCGTCAACCTGCAACTTACCGCCTTTAACCAGAGCGGCTCCGACAGCAACACGGGACGGTACGCCGTCGATCAAAGCGTCAATCCCATTTACGACATCTGGGTGACCGATACCTTCCGCGGCGAACTCAACGTGACCAACTTCACCGAATGGGCACCCGCCCCCAACGCGGGCGTACGCGTGGACGGCGGTACCCTCAATCTCTATAACGCACAGATCGGCCATCAGCAGACCCATTTGTTTGAACTGAACGGCGACGGCATGCTGAATATTATCGGCTTCACCGCCAGCCGCCACGACAATCCCGTGTTGACCGAAGGTCCTGCCGAAAATCTTCACATCACGGCGGGATACTATTTGAGCGAGCCGGTCATACCCGAGGATATCGGCACCTTCCGTTACGTGCATCTGCGTAAAACGCGCCATTCGGTGCCGAAAAACGCGAATTTCGCCCCGAATTCCGAACTGGTCACAGCCGAATCCTTCGATTCCTACGACTTCACAAACGACTCCGTATACCTCCCCGACGATGCGAACAGCACCACCGTGTATCGCGGTGCCGTTCGTATACGGTTGAAGTCGAACACATTGGCGGCGGGATTCAGCACGGGACAGGACCGCTACAAAGAAAAACCGTTCACCTTGAGCGGCGGTAACAAAAACGACCTGTACCGTATGGAGTGGCGTTTTTGCGTGGACGAGATGCGGGATACCGAACTCAGCGAGATCTATCTCTATCTCTCCAATCAGGATGCCAAGACCGACGATGTGCTGACGTTGAAAAAAGACGGTGCGCTCACCGACGGCAACGGCAACGTCTTTGCTACCATCGACTTCGGCACCGATTACCGTTTGGCGGTGGAGATCGACGCACGCAACGCCGCAAACAAACAGCAAACGGTGTATCTCTTGAACGACGCGAGTGAAGTTATTGCCCGCAGCAACACCGTAGTGATGCGGGATATCTTCCAAAACGACAACGCCGTGTGCGGTTTCCGTCTGACCGCTATCGCCGACCCGGGCGAAGCGGCAAAGACCGAAACGGATATGCAGGTGGATTACTTCTACGTCACCCGCAGCGAAGAAAGCACCTTCCCCCTGACCCTCGGCGACGTGGACGGTAACGGCACGGTAAATTCCACCGACGCGCGTTTGGTACTGCAATACGCGGTGAAAAAGATCGGCAGCACCGCACTGGATCTCGGCAGCGCCGATGTCAACGGTGATGGCAAGGTGGACTCCACCGATGCACGACTTGTGTTGCAATACGCAGTTAAAAAGATCACAAAATTCCCTATATCTGCTTAATGTGGGCGCAACGTTTGCCGAAGGCAAACTTGCAGAACAAGGGCGAAGCCCTTCGTTCGGTATGCAGGTGAAGAAGATCACAAAATTTCCCAAGGCGTAAACATTACTGCCCCGCCGCTCCTTGACAGAAGCGGCGGGGTTTGTTAGAATACGGAGAGGGGGTGGTTGCGTATGAAATATAAAGGACACAAGTTTAATATGTGGGATGCGTGGTACATGAACGTACACGGAACGATACATGCCTTTCACTTAAAAGCACAACCCGGTCACTGGAACGTGGGGCACGTCGTTACCGACGATCTTTTGCATTTCCGTCCGTATCCCGACGTTCTGCCGCCACTGAGCGAAGAGACGAACCCCGACGATTGTCAGGGGAAATTTACCGGCTGTGCCTATTACGATGACGTCACGGATACGGCGTACGTATACTACACGATGCGCGACCGTCGCGGCGCGGAAAAGATCGGTTTGGCTACTTCAAAAAACATGGTGGATTTCCCACTGTATGAAGGCAACCCTGTCCTCACGGCAGACCCCTCCTTGCTGTTGACCGAATCGCGTCCGACCGGCGGTGCGGACTGTCGGGATATGTTAGTGATGAAAGATCCCGCAGACGGCCGTTACTACGGCTACTTTGCGGCGATGGCGAACGTGGAAGGCCGCGGTCCTCTCGGTGTAATTGCCGTTGCCGTCAGCGACGATCTGCTGACGTGGAATGACCAGCGCATCGTGTACGTGCCTCGCTTTACCGGTGTGTTGGAAGTGCCGGACGTGTTTTATTTGGACGGCAAATGGTATCTCACCTACCTTACTGCCAACATTTACGGCGCCCGCGGCGTTGTGAATGATCCGAATCTTGTATACTACACGCTGTATGCCTCGGCCGATTCCCCGCTCGGTCCATTTCGGGACAGCGAGGACAATTTGTTTCTTTGCGGCAATTGGGACAGCGGGTACTCTTGTCGCTCGGTGGAATGGCAGGACAAGCGCTATTGCTTGTATATCGACCGCAGTGATTACGGCGCCGCCATTTCCCTACCGAAAGAGGTACGTGTCATAAACGGCAACCTCCGCCCATGCTACACACCTCTGCTGCAACAACTGCGAACCGAACGTAGATACAACCATCCGCCTGCAACGGCATTTGAAGCCCAAAGCACCTCCTTTGCATGGCACACCGGCGACGGCGAACTGCATTCCCCGAACGACCATACACTCGTCGCCTCGGTCGGTGCATACTCCTATCAGTTGTTCCGTTGCACGGAATTTACAGCCCCTTCATTAGAGGCAGAGACGCGCGTTACCGCTAATTGTCGGGAGTGCGGCATCACTATTGCGACATACGATGCGGAAGAGCGACCGCAGGCAGTATACACGTTTGCGCTGAATCCGGAGTTTGGCGAGTTGATTGTGTACTGCGGTCGGGACGGTATGTATTCTTCGGAATACAGCACACACAGCAAACGTTTGTATCCGCTGAAAAAGCACGAAACGTATCATCTGCGTATCTTCGCTGCCGAGGGACAGTTTGAAATCTACGTTGACGATGTTCTGGCATTACAAGGCAACATGCGAACCGACACTATGCTGCGCCCCGCACTGTTTTGTGCCATGGGAAATGCGGTTTTCACCGATCTGTCTTTTTATGAATTGGAACAGTAATGCGTATGAAACACAGTGAATCCATACAAGGCAAAACCGTCGCCGTCAGCGGCAGCACGGGCGGACTTGGCCGTGAACTCTGCCGTGCGTTGGCGGCGGAGGGTGCCCATCTGCTTTTGCTCGACCGCAACGCCGAAAAAGCGGCGACGCTTATTGCCGCGTTAGAGGCAGAATTCCCCGCTCTCACCGCCACGCATCTCACGGTGGATCTTACCGACTTTGCGACCGTCAAAGCGGCGGCAGACGCCCTGTGTGAACACCCGCCGTATGCACTCGTCCTGAATGCAGGGGCGTACGCCGTCCCCCGTTTTCGGTGCGATACGGGGTGGGACAACGTATTTCAGATCAACTTCGTTGCCCCGTACTACCTCGCACGGCGGGTAAAAGACCACGGCGTGCGGGTGGTGGCAGTGGGCAGTATTGCTCATAATTACTCAAAGACCGACCCAAACGACGTCGATTTTTCCACCCGCCGTGCCGCATCGAAAGTATACGGCAACGCCAAGCGATACTTGATGTTTGCGCTGTATGACCTCTTTCGCGGCGAAACGGGACTTTCGGTTACCCACCCCGGTATTACGCTGACGGGAATTACCGCACATTACCCGAAAGCGATCTATTGGCTGATAAAACCGTGTATGCGCCTTTTGTTTCCCGCACCGAAAACCGCCTGCCGTGCGATCGTGCAGGGCGTGTTTGAGGATTGCGGTGAAAACGAGTGGATCGGTCCGTGTCTGTTCGACGTGTGGGGAAAGCCGAAAAAACGCATCTTACACACTTGTAAACCCGCCGAAGCGGCAGCGATTGCCCACACGGCAGAAAAAATATACGAAGAATTGAGGAATACGTATGACCGTGAATGAAGCACGCGAGGCTTTGAAAGCCTTGCAAGCAAAACTCAGCGCCTACAGCCACGCCACCGCACTGATCTATTTTGACGGTGCGACCACCGCACCGAAGGGTACGGCGGCCAACCGCGGACAGACGCTTGCGGTATTGAGCGAGGAGCAATACCGTCTTTCCACCTGCCCCGAAACGGTGGAACTTTTGGAGTTTTTGGATGCTCACCGCGAAGAATTGCCTGCAACCGAACAGCGCATCGTCTTTTTGGCGCTGAAAAACATTCGTGATATGCAAAAGATTCCGATGGCGGAGTTTGTTGCCTATCAACAGTTACTCGTAGAGGCGGACGACGTGTGGCACACTGCGAAGGAGACCAACGATTTTGCGCTGTTCGAGCCGTTGCTCACCCAAATTTTTGAGACTCAGCGGCGGTTTGCGGGCTACTGTGCCCCCGAAAAACTCCCGTATAACTACTGTCTGGACCAATACGAAGATGGGTTGACGATGGAGATCTGCGACCGCTTCTTCGCCACCCTGCGTGAACGGTTGGTCCCGCTCATTCACCGCATCGGCAACGCAAAACAGGTGGACGATTCCTGCCTGTTCGGCAGTTTTGACGACGCGGCACAAGAGGCGTTTTCTCATCGCTTGATGCAGATCATGGGCATCGACGACGCACACTGCGGGCTCGGCACCACCGAGCATCCCTTCACCATCAGTTTGGGGTCACATCACGATGTGCGCATCACCACGAATTACGATCCCGAAAACGTCGCGTCCTCGATGTACAGTGTCATTCACGAAGGTGGGCACGCCCTCTACGATATGCATTCCGCCGACGAATTCGCCTACACCTTGCTGGACGGCGGCGTGTCGATGGGCATTCACGAAAGCCAGAGCCGTTTTTACGAAAACCTGCTTGGCCGCAGTCGTGCGTTCGTTCAGTACGTCTTCCCCGTGATGCAGAAATGTTTCCCCGCACAGTTCAAAGACGTCACCGCCGAAGAGGTGTACCGTGCGGTCAACCGCGTCACCCCGTCGCTCATCCGCACCGAAGCGGACGAAGTGACGTATTGCCTGCACGTGATGGTGCGTTATGAACTCGAAAAGCGCATTATGGCAGGTGAACTCGCGGTACACGACCTGCCCGCCGAGTGGAATCGCCTTTATAAAGAGTATCTCGGCGTGGACGTGCCGGACGACACCCGCGGCGTGTTACAGGACAGCCACTGGTCGGGCGGTAACGTGGGATATTTCCCCTCTTACGCACTGGGCAGTGCCTACGGCGCACAGTTGCTTCGCAAAATGCGGGAAACGGTGGACGTGGAAAGTTGTCTCAAAAACGGCGACTTTGCCCCCATCAACCAGTGGAACCGCGAAAACATTTGGCAATACGGTTGCCTGAAAAAGCCGAACGACCTGCTGCGCGACGTGCTGGGCGAAGACTTCGACCCCACCGTGTTTACCGATTATCTGGAAGAGAAATACACGGCGTTGTATCATTTGTAAGCAAAACGACCACCCGTACGGGTGGTCGTTTTTGATCATTCGCCTTTAAACAGTTTTTGCACGGTGAAATAGGCGGGTTTCGGGGTGGTGATGGTCATATCGGGGTCTACGTGTACCAAACCGAAATGCGCCTCCCCTTCCCACTTGTCGGTGGGTTGAATGTTCGGCTGATCCAACAATTCATACACGATAACCGCTTTGAGTTTTTCCGAATCGTACTCGTTCATCGTGAGAATGAAATTCCGAAGCCACGCCGCCTGGTCTTCCTCTTTGTACGGGCCGTTGTTCGCGGGATAGTTGCATTCCGCCACCATCATTTCGCAGTTCGGGAACTTTTCCTCCAGCATATGGAAGAACGCGTGATAATCCCACGGCTCGTAAATATCCACACCCACGACATCCCACTCGATGCCCGCATCGCGATACCACTCGAGCATCGGATAGTGGCGCGCACCGATGTTGATGACCAGTTTCGCGTTCGGGGCTTCCTTGTGCCACGCATCCGCCGCCGCACGCATCCGCTCGATCGCGATCGGCACGCGTTTGGGATTGAAATAGGAAGGCGACTGCCCCGTCGGGTCGGTAATGTCGTAAAGTCCGCCGCCGTCCTCTTTATCCTTGCACGCCGCCCAGCAGTCGGTCTCGTTGAAGAGTTGGAAATACTCGATCTCGTCTTTCAACTCGCGTGCCATAACGGTCATACGGGCGGTAACGTCTTCCGGTGTACCCGTAAAATCATCCATCGCGAGCATCACCTGCATACCGTGATCGTGGCACTTCTTCACCACGTCACGCACGTAGGCGAGCCATTTTTCACTCGTGGGATTGCAGTTAAAACGATACACGGTCGATCCCAACTCCGCCGCTAAGCGAATGGCTTCATCGGTGTTCTTCTCGTTATACGCCCGATAGGCACAGTTGTGCCCGTTGACGCCCCACAAGACGGATGTCTTCAACGTCATATCATTCACCTCGGAAAAGTTTCTGTACCGCCGTGAAGGAAAGTTTCTTCCCGTCGATGCTGTTGTCGGGATTGAGCCGCACCAAACCGAAATGGGATTCCCCGTTATACGAGCCCTGGTTGATCTCGTATTCCGGCTGATCCAGCAATTCGTAGACGATGACCGCTTTCATACGATCGGACTTGTAGTCGTCCATCATTCGCAGGAAACTCGTGAGCCACTCGGCTTGCGCCTCCTCGGTAAACGGGCCGCTGTTCGCGGGATAGTTACATTCCACCACCATAAAATCGGTGGGATACCGTTCTTCCATCTCGCGGAAGAAGGCATGTTGATCCCACACGTCCAGCTCGTAGATATCGAATGCGGTAATATCCCACGTGAGCCCCGCTTTCACATACCAATCGAGAATGGGATAGTGACGCGAGCCGATATTGATGACCGTTTTGGCGTCGGGCGCTACCCGCTTGAACACTTCCAGTGCGGTCTTCATCTTCTCCACCGCCAGCACCACGCGCTCGGGATTATAGTATCCTTCGCTCATTCCCGTCCAATCGGTGTAGTCGTAACCGCCTTCTTCTCCCATCGAGCACCAAATGTCGGTCTCGTTAAAGATCTGAAAATACTCCACTTCGTCCTTGAGGTTTTCGGCGGCAAACGCCATATTCTGCGCGATGACCTCGTTGGAAATGTCCTTGAAGCGGTCAAGCGCCAGCATCACCTGCATACCGTACTCGTGGCACTTTTGAATGATACCGCGAATGTACTGCAGTTCCTGCTCGTTCGACGGGTTATAGTTGATGCGATAGATGGTGCAGCCGAGTTCGGCAGCGAGACGAATGGCTTCGTCCTCGTTCGGGCGGTATGCAAGATAGCTGTCGCGGTGATGGGCGTTCACACCCCACAATTTATCCGTTCCCAATTTCATCGTCATTCACCCCGATACAGTTTCTTCACCAACTCAAACGCAGGTTTCTTCGCCTTGATGGTGTTGTCGTCGTTCAAAGCGACCAGACCGAAGTGGGATTCACCGTGATACGAGCCTTTCTTCAACTCGTATTCGGGTTGATCCAACAACTCATAGATGATGACCGCCTTCAGTCGGTCGGAATCGTATTCGTTCATCTTGTTAAGGAACATATCCAGCCACTCGGTCTCCTTTTGGTCGGGATCGTCGTACGGACCCCACAGCGCGGGATAGTTGCACTCCACCACCATCAGGTCGTAACCGGGGTAACGGTCTTCAAGGAAATGGAAAAACTCGTAGTAATCCCAGATCTCGTAGTTGTCAATCGCGATAATGTCCCATTTGAGCCCCGCTTCGATGTACCAATCCAAAATCGGGTAGTGGCGCACACCGAAGTTGATGACCGTCTTGACACCGGGTGCCGCCGCCTGCAGGGCGGGCAGCGTCAGCTTCATCAGCGCCACCGCAATTTCCACACGCTCGGGATTGAAATACCCGGGGGTCTGTCCCGTCGGGTCGGTCAGGTTATAATAGCCCCCTTCGACACCCGAACACCAAATATCGGTCTCGTTGAGCATCTGGAAATAGTCCACCACGTCCTTGAGGTTTTCACCGATATACGTGATCTCCTGCACGAGTTTTTCCGGCTCTTTCAAAAGTTCCTTGCCCCAGTTCATACCGTAATCCAGCACCAGCATGACCTCCATACCCAGTGCATGGCATTTATCGATCACCGAACGGGTGTAGGCGAGTTGCTCCTCGTTTTTCGGACGACAGTTGATACGATAGATGGTACAACCGAGTTCCGCCGCCAGTTCCAATGCCCGCTCGTCGTTCGCCGCATAGGCGGGATAACTGTATTTGTTGTGTCCGTTGACACCCCATTTGATGCTTTTCTTCAACGCCATAGCCGATAACCTTCCTTTCAAAATGGTTTCCCTTTCGCAAGCATACCACACCCTTCTTCGCGCTGTCAACAAAATTTGATATTTTTCATATATAATTTTATATCCTCTATATAAATCCATTGCTTCTTCGCTTTTTTTCACCCAAATCGTTGACTTTTTGACAGATTTTCGGTATATTGCTAATTGTAGGAATTTGGCTTTCTGACTATTGGGAGGGAAATTATGACAAGCGCAGACATCGTATCCTTGCTTGCCGGTCTTGCCGGCGGTCTCGCCTTTTTTCTGTACGGCATGAACGTAATGTCCGCCGGTCTTGAAAAAATGGCAGGCGGCAAACTGGAGACCATGATGCAAAAAGTGACATCCAACTATTGGCTGAGTTTGTTGCTCGGTGCCGGTATCACCATTGCGGTGCAGTCGTCGTCGGCTATGACGGTGATGCTTGTCGGCTTGGTCAACTCGGGCATTATGACCTTCGGCAGTACCTTTGGCCTCATTATGGGCTCCAACGTGGGCACGACCCTCACCTCCTGGTTGCTCAGCCTTGCCGGGGTCGACAGCGGCAGCAATCCCATTCTGTTGCTTTTAAAACCGATCGTTTTTGCCCCCTTCCTGGCACTGATCGGTGCGGCGTTGCGTATGTTTTCGAAGAAAGAGAAACATCACGATATCGGTGCGATCCTCATCGGTTTCACCATTTTGATCGTCGGTATGGATCTTATGAGCAACGCTGTGGGCATCGTGGAGGAAAAGGGCGGTCTGGAAGTGTTCCTCACCATGTTCTCCAACCCCATCCTCACATTGCTCATCTCCACTGTGTTTACAGGTATCATCCAATCCTCGGCGGCTACCATCGGTATCGTGCAGGCGTTGGCACTCAGCGGTGCCATCACTTATGAAATGGCGATCCCGTTGGTGCTTGGTGCAAACATCGGCACCTGCGTCACCGCGCTGATCGCCACCCTCGGTACCGAAAAGAACGCCAAGCGCGTGGCAGCGATCCACACAAGCGTCAACGTCATCGGCACGATCTTTTTTATGATCGGTTTGATCGTCGTAAACATCGTGGCACCGTCTTTCGCCACAACGAAAGCCACGATGTTCGCGGTGGCACTTATCCACACTATCTTCAACATGAGCATCGCCGTTTTGCTCAGTCCTTTCAAGAAACCCATCGTCCGTTTGGCAGAACTGATCGTACGCGATAAGAAGGGCGAGCAGAAAGTGCGCACCGTGTTTTTGGACGAGCGTTTGCTTGCCACCCCCACGCTTGCGGTTTCGGAATGTAAGCGTCTGGCGGTGGAAATGGGTGAACTCACCCGTACCGCCATCTTCTCCGCCATCGAATCGGTGGCGCGCTACGACGCAGAGAAAGCCGCCGAAGTACGCGAGTTGGAAGGGCAGATCGACCGTTATGAGGACAAACTCGGCACCTATCTCGTGAAGCTTTCCGGCGTGGATCTGACCGATGCGGACAGCCATGAAGTCGGCCGTTTGCTCCACTCCATCGGTGACTTTGAGCGCATTTCCGATCACGCGGTAAACATCGTGGATACCGCGCAGGAGATCCACGATAAGAAGATCGCCTTCTCGGACGAAGCGCGCAGTGAACTCAGCCGTATGACCGCCGCCATCGTGGAGATCATGGACTACACCGCCGAGGCATTCACGAAGAACGATATTGAAACGGCGGCGCAGGTCGAACCGCTTGAGCAGGTCATTGACGTAATGAAGTCCACTTATAAAGAACGGCACATCACCCGTTTGCAGGAAGGCCGTTGCACCATTGAACTCGGCTTCGTGTTTAACGACCTTATCACCAACTATGAGCGCGTGTCCGACCACTGCTCGAACATTGCGGTATCCACCATTCAGCGTAACGCACCGAAGCAGGATGCACACAAATATCTGCGCAACCTCAAAAACGACGAAAACGGTGTGTACGCACAAATGTACAGTGTGTGTGAGAAGAAATATCTCGAAAATCTGTAACAACAGCAAAAAGCACGGCACAATGGAAGATCCGTTGTGCCGTGCTTTTTTGCCTAAATTATCCGTTGTGACGATTGAGCAAGCGCTGCTTTTCGTCCCACAGTTTTTGCGAAAGGTCTACATAATAGTCGTGCGGATTTTCGAAACGCTTCACTTCATCCCACATATCCCCTACACTTGCAAGGCAATAGTTGCGGATCTCGTCGAGCGAACGGGTCTGATGCACGCACTCGCCCGCGCGGAACAACTCACGCTGCAGGCAGGAAGCGATGAAATTCTCCACCGTCTTGCGTTTCCACGTGTGTTCGGGGTCGAATATCTCGTAGGGTTTGGTGTCGTCGATCACTTCATCGTGCATGGTGATGACGTCGGCGATCGCTTTACCGGTCGTACGATCGAACAACCGCCACAGTTTTTTGAAACCGGGGTTGGTGATCTTCGCCACGTTTTCGCTCACCTTGATGCGGGAGACGATCTCGCCGTTTTCCTCCACCGCCGCCAGTTTATACACGCCGCCGAACACGGGACTGCTTGCCGCCGTGATGAGCCGCTCACCTACGCCGAAACTGTCCACACACGCGTTTTGACGGATCATATCGCGAATGAGGTATTCGTCCAACGCGTTGGAGGCGGTGATGGCACAATCGGGGAAGCCTGCATCGTCCAACATCTTACGCGCTTTTTGGCTCAAATAGGTGATATCACCCGAGTCGATACGGATACCCTTCGGGCGGCACCCCATCGGCACCAACACCTCGTTAAATGCACGGATGGCGTTGGGAATACCCGATTTCAACACGTTGTAGGTATCCACCAACAACACGCAGGAGTGGGGATACCGACGGGCGTACGCCTTAAAAGCGTCCAATTCGTTATCAAACAACTGCACCCAACTGTGTGCCATCGTCCCCAGTGCCGGAATACCGAAGTCCCGTTCGGACAGCGCACACGCCGTGCCCACACAACCGCCGATATACGCCGCACGGGAACCGATGACCGCACCGTCCACACCCTGCGCACGGCGAGAGCCGAACTCCATCACGGCACGCCCTTCCGCCGCCCGCACGATGCGGTTGGCTTTGGTAGCGATGAGCGATTGGTGATTGATGGTGAGCAGCAGCATCGTTTCGATAAACTGTGCCTGCACGGCAGGGCCGCGCACCGTCACGATGGGCTCATGCGGGAAGATGGGCGTGCCTTCAGGCACCGCCCACACGTCGCAGGAGAAGCGGAAATTCCGCAGATAATCGAGGAATCCTTCGCTGAACAACTTCTTCGAACGCAAAAATTCAATGTCTGCTTCGGTAAAGGTGAGATTCTTCAAATACTCGACCAACTGTTCCACACCCGCCATGATGGCAAAGCCGCCACCATCCGGCACGCGGCGGAAGAACATATCAAAGTAGACGATCGTGTCCTTCTTCCCTTCCTCGAAGAAGCCGTTCGCCATCGTGATCTCGTAAAAGTCCGTAAGCAAGGTCAGGTTATCCTGCCCGTACGGCAAGCCGACTGTTTTTTGCATACCTTCGCACCACTTTTCTAAAAATTACAGCTCTACACCGTTTTCACGCAACAACTCGCGAGCAGACACCAAAGAGTCCACACCCTCACGGTTTTTGATGGGAGCAAATTCGTAATGACGATCAATTTCGTAGGACAGACAATCCTTCATCATATGCACCATGTCCAGCACCAACGTTTCAAATTTGTAACCGTTCGGTGCTTCGGGTTTTTGCAGATCACCGTTCCCGTCAATGTAAGGGATCTTCTTCTCCACGATGTGTACCTGCATATTCTTGTTCATATTGTCCTCAAGGGTAGAGAGACGGAACATATAGTTGAGGATCACGCCGAAGTTGTAACTTAAGTCCCCGTTCTCCTTGCGGGAGGTGAGCATCTCCTCGGTCATTTCGTAGTATTCCACGATAGAAGGTCTGCCATCCTCCAGGCACAGCACACCCACGCGCTCATCGGGCGCGGCTTTACGCACCACCTTCGCACCGCAGTCGCAACCCGACAAAATGGTGGCACCGACATAGCACGGGTCGTTGATGCGTTGCAACACGTTATCCACCGAAAACACCGTCAGCCACTCCACGCCGCGGGCTTTCAGTTCGTCGAGATACCCCGCCTTGGCAAGCGAGAGGAACCAACCGCCGTTGCCGTTCGGCGACATGGACAGTTGCGCTTTTCCTTCCATCAGGATCTTACCGTCATAATCCACCGACGGTACCATCTCCTGAATGAAGAAACGAATGTAATCTTCGCTGTAGCCGAAATAGTTGTGTTCACGGAAGAAATTCACCGTGTCGTCGTTGTTCTTCTGGCTGGTCATCACATACAGCGGGATCCACGCGCCCGTGCGGTCCACCACGTCCATAATATTTTGGATCAAACGCTCAAACAGATAGAGCGGACGGGTCACGCCCACGTCCAGCATCCCCTTCGGCTTGTCCAAACCGAGACGGGTACCCTGACCGCCCGCCAGCAACACCGCGCCCACCTTTTCGGCTTTGAGTGCTTCGATGCCGCACGCCTCAAACTCCGCACGGCGCGCTTCGATCTCGGGGATCTCCAACGCACCGAGCGGCTCCAGATGACCGCGCTCAGCGGTGATGGCGCTCTGGTCGTGGATCAGCGACAGCAAACTCCAATCCACCGCCGCGATCTGCGACAGCAACCCTTCCCGCTCGCTCTCATTCAATTCGTCCCAAAAGCGCAGCAGATGCTCTTGACCGTACTGTTCGACCAACGCTTTTGCTTCTGTGTAATTCATCGTCGTTTCCTCCTCCAATTAACGTTTACGTTTTATCATTGACTGCAACAGTTGCAGTAAATACCGAAATTCCGCCGTACGAATAAACGGCAAGATACACACCGCCCCCGCACACACAACACTGACGACCGCACGGCACAGCAAGGTAGGCACCGCCCCCATCGCAGGTAACAGACCGCACAAAAGCGTGCCGCCCGCCATCCCCACCGCCGTCAACACGGCGTACAGCAGATAGCGTTTAAAATACCCCGCCGGAGAACGCTTAAACACGTGTTTGTACACGATGCAGGGTTGTATCCACAAGGGAATCGCCGCCATACTGACGATATTGGCAAGCAGCACGAACTCGATCCGCCCGGTCGTAAGTGCCAGCGTCAGCGACAGCCCCACGTTCAACACCGTTTCAAACAGTGGCATATAGCGGTCGGGGCGGTACAGCCCCGTGCTGTCCCGCACCACGAAGATCACACGGCGCAGGCTGTAGATATAAAAGTACACCGCCACCAGCAACGCCACGCCGCCCGACAAACGGTTCTCCGCACCGACCCACATACCGATAAACGGTTGAATAAGCAACAGCAACGCGGTGGAACAGACGCAGGAGATTATAAAGTTGAAATAATAGAGAATATTGAACTTCTCGTGTGCCGCCTCGGTATCCCCGCCAGTGAGATAATCTCCGAAACTCGCGGTAATACCGCTGAAGGTCTGGGTCACCAACGCCGTTACCGCATCGGTCACGGTGAGGTAATAGGAATACATCCCGTTCACCACCGTGCCGAGTACGCCGCTGATGATGAGGATGCCCGCTTTGTGGGACGCCACACCGCCGATCTTGTGGAACAGCATCGCATACAAGGTGGCAAATACCGAACGGCGCTGTTCCCCGCTGATGCTCTCCCGCCCGCGCATGGCGTTCAGTTCGGGATACATCCGCTTAAAATTGCGATGAATGAGCAACGCCGCCACCGCACGGCACGCCACACGAATGAGGATGTACACCACGAAGTTTTTGGTCAGCACCAGGAAGGTGACCTGCAACACCATCGTGAGAAAGTTCATCCCCACCTCGTTGATATTGTTGAGGTAGTTCTTTTGATCCGCGATCAGCATCGCCCGCTGATGCGCAAACAGATACGATGCGAGCGTATCCAGCGTATAGAGGAAGAAGGTCGCACCGATATACCACGGCGAGAGTGTGGTATCCTTCGCCAAACGGTGGATCACGAACGCCATCACAAGGCCGATGGACATTACGATCGCGGCAATCAAGGTATACGCCCGTTTGTAGAAATTGAGGATACGGTGGATCTCCGCCTTATCGTCCCGTGCGATCGGTTTATAAAGCAGATACACAAGTCCCGTACCGATACCAAGCTCCGCCAGTGCCAACATCGAAATGACACTTTTGAACAGGCTTTCCACACCCGAGAGTTCGGTGCCGAGCCCACTCGCAACGGTGTCAAACTGTGCCACGAACACCCAACGGGTGATCAACGTGCTGATGGTAAGTATCACGTAACTTAAAATGCTGAAAAAGGCGTTTTTCATTGCCTTTTGCGTACGTTGCTGTGTCTTCACGCCGTCTCCTTTCGGCTGAACAGCCTATCCAGTGCCCGCATCGGTGCATCCAAACGGTAGGGTGCGTCTTCTGTCAGCATCACGGCAAAACCGAGATACGTCCAGAACACGAATTCCGAGTTTTTCGAAAGGAAGAACAAGGTGGTGTCCGCCATGTTGATGAACACCATCGTGGCAAGAAAGGACGAAAGCACCGAAAGTATCGTGTACTGCGGATGTGTGCGGTTCTTGAACAGCCACCGCAATAACACAAAAGCGGCACCGAAGATGAGCAGGAAAAAGAAGACACTGCCCACCACGCCGACCGACACGAACGACTGCAAAAACACGTTGTGGAAGTGGGAGAGCTTTTCGCCGCTCGTTTCCGAAAGGCGGATACTGTCTTTCAGTGCAAAGGGACCGTGGCCGAACAGCGGGCGTTTTAAGAACGCTTCTATCCCCTGTTTCCAGATAACGGGGCGGCCGGTCAGTGTGCCGTGGGGATTCTCACGATCCACGTTCACGGGGCCTTGGTTTGGCTTTGCCTGGTTGTCGGGAGTCGGTTTAACCGACGGAGGCGTTTGCTCGTCCCCTTCCCCGCTCGGTGCGTCCGTATCCGGCATATCCGTATCGGGAGCGGTGGGTGTCGTATCGCTCACCGCAGGAGTGAAATACTGCGGAAGATACGCACAACCGCGGCGAACGTACGGGGTCAGTAACATCACGGCTGCCGCCACCGCCACTGCCGCCGTAACGCCGACACTCCAACGCAGCACCGCACCACCCGGCAGTCGTCCGCGCAACACCAACACCGCCGTCAACGCCGTGAACAGCGCCAACGCCAACGTCAGGCTGCGGGAATTGGAAAGCACGACGTGCAGAACATTCAGCAACATCGAAAGCAACAACACCGTCCGTGCGCCCCAACGTTTTCCCTGCAGACGCACCCATTCCGCCACCGCCGCGGCAAAACCGATGAACGCGGTGGGATAGATGGCGTTGCGGTACACCCCCGTCAGGCGTCCGTCCACGAAGCCTTGCGGATAGTTGTACTCCGTGATGGAACTGTAAAAATACTCGCCGTAGCCGGTAAGGAACATGCCGATACCGACCGCTGCCGCCGCTGTGGTGAGGACGATCAGCAGTCGGTTAATACCCGAAAGACGGCGCAAACCTTGTTCTTTATCTCCCGTCACGGGCGGATACAGCACCCACAAGGTCGCGAAGGAACACACCCAGTTGAGCGCGGTTTCATACCACGCGGCGGGATACGCAAACGCCACGATTCCCACCGTCACACCGTAGGCGGCAAGCAGACCGGCTATCGGCAGGGCAAACCGTGTCTTCAGTATGCGGCGGGTGGTGAGAACGTCCCACACAATGGCGGCCGCCGCCCACACGAGACCGACTTTTTTCCACAATTGCACGTGCGCCATAATAAGCGGCAATTCACTTAAGAAGGAGAACAAAAGGAAGTACACCTGCACGAAGAAGGGGTCCAAAGCAAACGACAGCCCGTTTTTCAGTTTATTTTTCACGGTGTCCTCTCCCCTTTCGTGCTAACTCTTCGATCGCCGCCAGTACGCGGCGGTTGTTTTGGTTATCGCGGTAACGGAAGGTCTCGTCCACCCGAACCGCGTATTCGTCATTCATCGTAAAATCACGTGCATACGAAGCCGTCAGTTCGTCCACCAACGCGTCCACCGTCTTTACCACGGGGCCGAACCCGTCGTCGGTAAAATCGAAGTAACTCGCGGGGTAGTGCTTTTCACGAAACTCTTCGTAATCAAACTGAAAATAGCACAGCGGCTTTTTCATATACGCAAAATCGAAAAAGATGCTGGAATAGTCGGTCACCAGATACGCCGACTCTTTCAGCGCCGTCTGCACGTCGTATTCCTTCATCGAAGCGATACGGATACGGCTGTTTTCTCCCGTGAAGGCAGAAAGGAAGGGTTGCATCTGGCTGTGCGGGAAAAAGAGCAGGTGCAGATCGTTTTCTTCCAAAAAGCGATTCAGCCGCGCATCGCCGAGCAGGCGGCAATAGGTCTGCACGTAGTTTGAGGCACGCACCTCGTCTGCCACGTCCTCCGCCGTTTTACCAAACGGCGGATACAGCCAAAACCGCCAGGTCGGCATCACCAATATCTGCTTTTTGTCCACCGTGAAGTCGTTCAGTTCATCGTAACGGGAGAGTCCCGTCACCACCACCCGCTCGGGCGGGTAGTGCAAGTCTTCCACGATGGCTTTCGCCTCGCGGTCGGTCGTCGCCAAAAAGAGGTCGATACGGTTGTCCTTACATTCCAAAAACGGCGGTGCGTTGTAGATCACGCCGTGCTGCAAAAACACCTCTTTAAATCGGTACAATCCCATCATCTGGAACTGGCGGCTCATAAATTGTGCGGGAAGTCCGCGGCCCGTGCGGGCACTGATATCCATCTCTGCCGCCCAGGTATACACGTGATGGCGAAACGAGCCGTGACGGATCACGTGGCCGAGTTTTGCCACCCGCGGATAATCCGCACTGTCGAAACGGATGGGATAGTAGACGGGACGGTCGGGGTAGTTCTCCCGTAGGAACTTGAAGAACCAATACCCGTTATCCCGTGCGGTGTGCTCCATTTCCGAAACGATCCACAAGTGCCGCCGAAACAGCCGCAACACCAGTCCGCACGGACACGAGAGCAGGATCAAAAACAGATCCTTGATGTCCACGGGACGGATAATATTCAGTTTTCGAAGCCTTGCAGTCAAATAAGAAAGGTTCACGTATCACACCTGCCCGATTATTTTTTCAGATCCTTCTTGATCTGCGAACTGGAGATCTCGGGAGTACGCGGCAGGTACACCACCTCGCACAGATCTTTCAGATCGTCGAATTTGCCTTCCCAGTCGTCCCCCATCACGAAGGTATCCACACGGAATTCCTTCACGTCCGAACGTTTTTGTTCCCAGCAGGTTTCGGGAATGACCAGGTCCACGTACCGCACCGCTTCCAGCAGTTTCTTGCGCTCTTCATAAGTGAAATAGCACTTCTTTTGCTTACAATCCCAGTTGAACTCGTCGGTCGAGAGCGCCACGATCAGATAGTCGCCCAGCTCCTTCGCCCGTTTGAGCAGGTTGATGTGCCCGTAATGCAACAGGTCGAACGTTCCGTAAGTGATGATCTTTTTCATACGCCGAAAACCTCCTTCAGCAGTCGCCGACTGCTGTTATTGTCACAATAGGTATTGATCTTTTCATTCACCGCACGGCGTGCGTCACCGAACGCATCACGCCCCGCGGCAACGTCTTTCAAAAACGCCGTCAGCCCGTCATAGTCCTCCACCGTCTTGCCCGGCATATAGTCGAGCGGACGGTCGAACACAAAGCCGCGGTTGGCTTCGTACTGTGCCATATCGTCGAACACGAACCCGATCGGGCGGTCGAGCAACAGATAGTCCATATACACCGACGAGCAATCGGTGAGCAGTGCGTCCGCCGCACCGACCAAATGGTAAAGCAGACCCGGTGTTTTGCGCAAAAAACGAATGTGAGAATATTCCCGGTTTTCCGCAGGGATCGCTACCTGCATCGGGTGTAATTTGATGAGCATCAGGCTGTTCATCCCTGCCAGTTCCTCATTTAACGCCGCCAGTTGTTCGCCCGTGAGGAACGCGACGCCTTCTTCCGCCCCGCCGTTGCCGTCACACCGCACGTCGCCAATGGCGCTGCGGCGGTAGGTGGGCATCCACAAGAACAGGCGATCAAACGCCTCACGGTCAATACCCATCTGTCGGAGAACGTCCGATTGCTCAAACAGCGCATCGTTGCGGGGTTGCCCCGTCAGCAAGCACTGTGCGGGCGCACAGTCAAACGCACGCGCCATCACGTCTTGAAACAGTGGTGAAGTCGCGATGGTGTAAGTGAAGCGAAACACCTCGTCCGCCGGATGGGTCGCATCCAGCTTCATGATGGTTTTCAGCGGCATACCGTGCCACAAACTCACCACCGTCTGCCGCTTCGGCGGACAGTTGCCGAACAAGCCGTGGGTGTGGAACACGTATTTCGCACGAAAATACCGCCACATTCCTTTGAACGAGTGCTGTCGGCAACACCGTTCGGGCGGCAAGGTGTCGGGCGCCGCCCCGTTCAGCAACCACGTAATGCGGTATTGCTTGTCCATGCCGCGGCGTATCATTTCCTCGTACACTGCACGGGCGTTGTCACTGTAATCGGGGAAGGAGCAAAACACCACTTGCTTTTTCGCTTTCGGCACGCAGGCGTTCACCCATCGGAACGCCGCGGCAACGATGCTGCTCATACCGCACCCTCCAGTGCGGCACGCATACGTGCCGCCAGTTCTTCCGCCGAGAACGGATCAAAGAAAGACGCCTTATCGTATCCTGCCAAGATCTCGTTCGAGAACGGGCAATCCGACGCGATCACGGGGGCACCCGTGAGACGTGCTTCGAGCAACGGCAGACCGAACGTCTCCACGTAGGACGGGAACAGCAGTACCGCACGGGCGTACCCCGCCATCACCGCCTCGCGTGGGATCTGACCGAGCAATTCCACCCGCTTTTGGGCGGCAGGATATTTCGCAAGCCCGGGCAACTGTTCCGCACGCAAGGTCAACTGCACGGTAAAATCCTCCACCCCGTCGGCGGCAAGCAATTCGATCGCCTTGAAGATAACTTCGTGGTTTTTGTAACTCAAAGGAGAGGCAGGATAGAAGAAGGTGCGCTCCCACTTGGCAGGATCAAACGTTTCCTTTATCTCAACGTTGACCGTGGGAGCCTCCAACACCACTTTGTCGGGTGAGATACCCGCCTTTTCGCAAGCGGCGGTCTTCATCCATTCGGTCTGCACGATCACCTTATCCGCCACCCGCAGACCACGCAGAATACGGGGTGCCAAAATATGCTGATACACCCAAAACAGCGGATTGTCCCGCAGTTTAAAACGAATACCACAAAACGGCAACGGCTGATGCAGATACATCGTCTGCGGCACTTTCGCCCCCGTGACTGCCGTGTTTTGCAAACTGAACACGCGGGTGATGCCCTCCTCTTTCATCAAACGGGGCAAGGTCACGTGTTCAAACCACAACCGGTGCAACCAACTGCGTTTTACCCACGGGAAACGCCGCACACGCAGATGGTCGGTCTCCTCCAGTTCGGGCAGACTCACGCAAAACACAAAGTTTGCCCGCGTATCTGTGCGCAGGCGGTCGTAGTATTCCTGCAAAATGCTCAGCGCACCGCCTTCGGCGGCCGCCACGTCCAGTACCAATACCGTTTCCATTTCGTCACCTCGTCTCGCAGACCTCGTTGAACAACGCGTACAACGAGGCCATAAATTTCTCTTTCGTGCAGTATTCGTCGTAATACCGCCGTCCGTTTTCGCCTTGCTTGCGACTGCGTACGGGGTCGTTTATCATCTCGTTCATAATGCGTGCAAGCCCTTCACTGTCCCCCGCAGGTACCGCCAGTCCGCAGTCCACCCGCTCGGTGATCGCGGCAGAAATGCCGTTGCAGGACACCGCAATGGGCTTGCCCGCACTGACGTACCCCTGCCATTTCGACGGCAGTGTGGAAGCACCCACCACGCTGTCGGTGAGGGTCAGCAAAAACGCGTCCGCCAGTTTGTAAAAGGAGAGCAGTTCTTCAGGCGGGAATTTACCGTGGAAGGTGATGCACCCGCTCACGCCCAGTTCCGCCGCCAACTGCTCACACCCCGCACGGGCGGAGCCGTCCCCCACTATGTGGATGTGCCACGGGGCGGTTGCCTGCTCTTTCAGCAGAGCGGCGGCACGCACGATGTTTTCCACGTCCTGCGCCGCACCGATGTTCCCCGCAAACATAAAGTCGGTCACGCCATTTTCTTCGTACACGCCCGCTACGTCGCGGTACAAGTCTTCCGCGTGTTGGGGCATCAGTACCAACCGCTCACGCGGGACTTCGTTCACGCCGGTGAGATACTCCTCAAACGGCTCGGAGGTGATCGCCACGCGGTCGGCAGCGTTAAACAAGTCACGGCTGACCCGCTTCATATAGCGAAACAGCGGCGACTCCTCCCCCACGCCCCATACTTTGAGGCACTCGGGCCAGATGTCACAGCAATAAATGACCAACGGTGCTTTGCGACGTTTGTGCAACGCCACTGCGGGGATGACCTGCAACACGGGCGACGTCTCATACGAATAGATCACGTCGGGCTTTTGCCGCGTGAACTTGGCGTACAGCCACCCGCTCACCACGAAAGAGATGTAATTGAGCATACGAAACACCACACCGCTGCGCCGCGCCACGGTGGGAACGCGCACCACGTTTACTCCCGCCACCGTTTCACGGCGACGGCGAAACCACCGATATTCCTTCGGGATACGCGAGGTCGTGTAGTCGGGCAGACCGGTCAGCACGGTCACGTTGTGACCGTCCGCCGCCATCTGCTGTGTGATCTCGTTGATACGAAAATTATCGGGATAATACATTTGCGAAACAACAAAAATGTTCATATCCGTCACCTGCCGTGTGATTTATTCGATGTCCTCGCCGTTTTCCAACTTCGCAAGCATGTCCACCCGTGCCTGATGCCGTCCGCCCTCATACTCGGTGGTAAGGAAGGCGCGGACAATGGCTTTCGCGAGCTCCACGCCCACGATGCGTGCGCCGAAGGCGAGCATATTGGCGTCGTTGTGGCGGCGGGTCAACTCCGCCGACAGCGGGTCACTGCACAAACCGCAACGGATCCCGCGCACCTTGTTCGCGGCGATGGAGATGCCGATACCCGTGCCGCAAATGACGATGCCGCGGTCACACTCCCCTGCCGCTACCGCACGTGCCGCACGTGCCGCGAACACGGGGTACGCGCAACTCTCCTCGGTGTAGGTGCCGAAATCTTTATAAGTCAAGCCCATTTCTTCGAGTAATTTTATGATCTCGTTTTTCATGCCGACAGCGGCATGGTCACACGCCAATGCAATCATCGAAAGCACTCCTCTGCTCTAATTTTTAAAGTATTATAATATACTTAGTATATCATACCACACAAACGCAAAAAAGGCAACCGTAAATCACACAAAATCGTCTCCCTTCAGACAAAAGTTCTCTTGACAATTCCCGCCGCATTGGGTATACTGGTAACCGTTCCGATATCGCAGTGTTGGTTTGCGGTCCCCCGCTTGTTTTGGGAGCGTGCCCGGCAGTTATAACCGTGAAAAAGCAAAAGTCCCAAACCCCCTGTATTCATGCGGGTTTCGGGCATTTGTAAAAAATAAAAAATCGGTCAAAAATCGTTATGACCACAGTTTATCCCACAATTGAGAAAAATTCAATAAATATCCGGGTGTGGCGCAGCTGGGAGCGCGGGTGGTTTGGGACCATCAGGCCGCAGGTTCGATCCCTGTCACTCGGACCAAATTCGAACTCAAGCATTGCATCAGTGCTTGGGTTCGTTTTTTGAAAACAGATATCTATTATAAAAAGGATATTCAAAGTCCTTTTAATTGGACAGATAGTATGATACAATTACAACAACTCCCGAAGGAAGGTGATAAATCGTGAAACTGTTTGATACTTTTGAAGCGGTAAAGTTTTCTCAAGAGAATATGATTTTCATAACCCACGACGGGTATCTCTACTACATCTACAACCCGAAGTACAAGTATTGGAGAAAGCACCGAAACGCAGGCAACGACCACCTCACGGTTGCCAATTATGATGACGTGACAAAAGAGGAACTTGTCGAAGCGATGAACGGAGTTTTCCCAAAAAGCGAAAATGATTTTATG
>SVPJ01000030.1 GCA_015065885.1 Oscillospiraceae bacterium
CGATATGGTGCAGTTCGTGGTGAAGAAATTGCTGGAACGTTGCCCCGATGAACTGGCGTTCTTCAACAACTTCGTGGATAAGGGCTTGCTTGAGCGTTTGAACGACATTGCAAACGCCACCTTTGCCCGTGTGACTTACACCGAAGCAGTGGCCATTTTGGAACAGCACAAGGATCAGTTTGAGTACCCCGTGTTCTGGGGTTGCGACCTGCAGACCGAACACGAGCGTTTCCTTACCGAGCAGATCTATCACGGCCCCGTGTTCGTGACCGATTACCCGAAGGAGATCAAAGCGTTCTACATGCGCTTGAACGACGACGGCAAGACGGTGGCGGCGATGGATATGTTGGTGCCCGGCGTGGGCGAACTCATCGGCGGCAGCCAGCGCGAGGAACGTTTGGACATTCTCACCGAACGCATTAAGGAACTCGGTATGAACGAGGAAGACTACTGGTGGTATTTGGATCTTCGCCGTTACGGCGGCACCCACCACGCGGGCTTTGGTCTGGGCTTTGAGCGTCTCGTAATGTACGTGACGGGTATGGCGAACATCCGCGACGTACTGCTCTTCCCGCGCACTACCGGATCGGCGGATTTCTGATATGGATGAGTTGTTGTATTTGACCGACGAAAACGGCAACGAGACTGCGTTTGAGGTACTGGACGTGGTGGAATGGGGCGACGACGATTACGCCGTGCTGTTCCCTGCCGACGGCGGCGACGGTGCGGTACTGTTGCAGATCCTCCCCGCCGAAGCCGGCGAGGCAGAGACCTTCGTCGGCGTGGACGAAGACACGATGCAGGCGGTGTTCCAAAAATTCCGCGAGCTGCACAAGGACGAATTACAGTAAAAAAAGACGGTTTGCTTCTCATAAGCAAACCGTCTTTTTTATATCATTACGTCCTGTCGCGATACACATCCGCACGCATACAAAAGCAACAGGAACAGACCGCACAAGAGCGCGATGCCAAGCCCCACCGCCACGATCGGCGGGCAGGCGGCGAGCAGAACGTTTCGTTGTAACACGTAACTTCCCCACGCCGCGACTGCCACCGCGAGCGTCGGGGCTATCACCCACTGCCGCCACCGAAACCGCATACCCGTGACAGTCAACAGGCGATTGACGTTCAGCACTGCGACCAACACGTTGCTCACGGTCATTACGAAAAGAAACCCCGCCATACCTGCACGCGGCACGACCGTCACCACCAGCGCCAAGCGCAGTGCCGAATCCACCACGCTGTATTTCAGCGTGCTGACCTGCTGATTTAACCCTTTTAAGATGCCGTCCACCATACTCTCCACGTACATCGCGGGCACCAACGGGGCAAGCGCCCGCAGGATACAGCCAACCTCGTCGCTGTGATAAAACAACCGCCCGAGCGGTACGGCATACAGATAAAACACACCGCCCGTGAGGATCGCGCCCGTGAGCGTGAGGTGTAACGTGCGGGCAACCGCCCGCTGCACCTTTTCTTGGCGGTCAAGCGACGCCGCTTCGGATATTTCGGGAATGAGCAAGGTAGCAAGCGACGACAAGAACGAAGACGGGAAGAATAAGAGCGGCATCGCCATCCCTTTTAAACAACCGAACTGCGCCAGTGCCACCGCCCGCGACCCCGTGTATCGTGCAAGGCGGGACGGCACCAACAAATTCTCCACCGTGTGTAGCGTCGTGTTGAGATAGCGGGTGGCGGTGATCGGCAAGGCAATACCCATTAGGGTGGGCATAACGGCAGAGCGCGTCCCCTCATCCCCCGCAGGCAGACGACGGCGGTCACGCCGAAAGGACAGCGCAAGGTGCAGGCAAGACGTGCTTTCCGCCACCACGTCTCCCACCATCACCACAGCACACGCCGACGCCACCGACACGGCGTATCCGCGTTCCAATAACAATGCGATCACGGCGATGCGCACCGCTTGCTCCAGCAGTTGTGCGTGGGCGGTAACGTTCACCCGCCGCCGTGCCATGAAATACCCTTTGAGGCAAGAGGAAACGCCCATAAACGGCAGACTGACCGTAAGGATACGCAACGCCGCCACCGCCCGCATATCCCCGATGCAAAAGCGGCTGATGGGATCGGCGGCAAGCGACACGAGCAGCGCGGACACCACCCCCACGCCGATGCTCACGAGTACAGCGGCTCGCAGTGCCGCCAATGCCGTGCGGCGGTTGCCGTGACACAGCGCGTCGGTCACCATACGGGTCACGGCGGTGCAGATACCCGCCGCCGCAAACGCCGATGCCAACACGTAGACCGATACGATCAGTTGATACAACCCCATTCCCTCCGCACCGATGCGGCCCGCAAGATAAATGCGGAAGAAGATACCGACGGTACGCAGTAACAGCGAGGTCACGGTGAGTACGGCGGCGTTCTGCAAAAAGGCGGAACGCCGCACCGTTTTAACGAGCAACATAGGTATTATACGTGTGCGCCAGGCGGTCCCACGTGCGGCGGTCGAGCTGTCCGTGAGGCAGGAAACCGAACACCTGTTGCGCCTGCCGCACGGCCCGTTCGGTCACCGCGTCAAATTGCCCGCTCGGCGGCACGCGGTGCAGATTTTCGTAATGCAGAGCCACCGTGTCGAGCATCACCTGCAACAAGGTCACCGTCGCCCCACTGTCGCCAAGCTGCAAAAACGGTTCACCCGCTTTGAACGGATATATCCCGCGCGGCAGGGTGGTAGGATACACAAGCCGCCGGTACTCCTCACGCAAGCACGCCCAGATCTCTCCGTCCACTTCACCCGTGACGGGTAGTGCGAACAGGGTTTGAAAGGCTTCCACCGCTTCGGTGGTCTCGGGGCCGTAAATGCCGTCCACCGAAAGCAGGGGAATACGCGGATATGCCCCCGCAAGTACCCGCAGATATTCCTGCACCTCCCGCACGTCGGCGGGGCGGTTTTTCTCATTTTGTGTCATAATGCCTCCTCTTCCTCACGGGCGGTCAAGGTATACCCCGGCTCTTGCCCGACACGGCGCTCCTCACCCTCCGTAATATCGGTATAGGTCGTGACGATCTGCAAAAAGGTGAGTGCATCTACCACGCCGTCCGGATCCAACCCGAACTGCCGCTGGAAGGCGGTGACCGCTTCTTTGGTACGCGGGCCGAACACACCGTCCACGGCGGGGGCGGGAACGGCGGGATATACCGTGGCTATGGTTTCGAGGTACTCCTGCAAACGGCGTACCTCTTCCCCGCTGTCCCCTTGTCGCAACACGAAGGTTCCGAGCAACCGTTCACCACCGGGGAGGGATACCGTGGCGGCGATCCCGCGGTAGGCACGGTAGAGCGCCGTCCAGGTCTGAAGACCTACGATGCCGTCTTCGGGCAGACCCGCCACACGCTGAAACGCACGCACCGTGTTCTCGGTTGCGGTATCGTACTGCCCGTTGATGGTAAGTTGCGGCACGTCGTTGTAGAATTCCGCCACCACCGCGAGATAGTACTGCAATATCCGCACCTCGTCGCCGCTGTCGCCGAGCGTCAGTATCTGCGGGCGTTGCTGCGGCAGATCTGCCAACGTGATCCCTTCGGAATTGAGGTCTGCCAACCGCTTGACCGCAGCGTAAATATACGAAAGGCTGTTCCATGTGGCGTTACCGATGACACCGTCTTCGGTCAGATTGAAAATGCGCTGATACGCCCGCACCGCCCGTTCGGTCGCCATATCAAACAGACCGTCGGTCACGGGGATCTTCGGAATAGCGGGGTAGTTTTGCGAAATGCGGTTGAGTTGAATTTGTTTTAACTGTACGTCTGCACCCGTACTGCCGAGTGCCAGCGGGATACCGGGATAACTCGGAGAGCCTGCCCGTACGGGGGCGTCCTGCACGAGTTCGATGTCGTTGCCGTAAAAACGGGTAAGAATATCAAACGGTCCGAGTCCTTGTTCCGCGAGCGGCACGGTGCCCCACTGGCTGAGTCCGTCGCAGGTGACCGTCGTACCGTTGCAATATTGTGCAAAAAACGGTTGGATCGTCCCCTGTTCGCGGATGTAACTGCCGAGGATATCGTCCACGATCTCGCTGATGTTATCGTAGATAACGCGGTTGTTAACGAACGCTTGGTCGAACGCAGTGGAGTTGGTGATGTCGAAATCGTACCCGCGACTGCGATACCATTCGGTATAAAAACGGTTGAGGGCAAAGGAAATTTGTGCGTAGATGTTGGCGCGCAGAGCGCTTTCGGGCCAGGTGGGATACACTTCGCTGGAGGCGACGTTTTTGATGTAGTCGGGGAAAGATACGGTGACGTTTTCGGCGGGAGAATCGGGCGTGCCCAAATGCACCGTAAAGGTCTCGGGGATATACGGAATACCGGTCATGCTCTCTCCTCCAATCCTTGCGGCGCACTGTCGCGATAGGTGATCTCACCGCTCGGCGTACCTTCAGGCAGGGGGATCAGCCGCACGGGTTGCACGGCGCGTACCCCGCCGTACATCGGCACACCGAGGTTTTCTACCCGATAAAATCCGTCGGCAAACACCTCGATGTTATAGAGCGTAAACGGCGTAGCATCGCCATCCAACGACAGCGATGCCTGTGCGCTGACGGCGGGCAGCGGAATCGTTTCGGTGCGTCCCGACTCGTCGGTCGCGCCGACGTATTGTGCGGTGCGCCGCTCACCGCCCGAAGAATCGTAACTCACCGTAACGTGTGCCCCTTCAATGGGCAGTGCGGTGGAGGCGGTGGTCACCCACACTTGCAAATAGCCGAGTTCCATCGGCATCGTACGCGGCGGTGCGGGCTCGGTGGGCGCAAGCAACGGGGTGCGGGTATCTTCGGGAATCGCCATCACGGGAGTCACTTTTGCCGTGGGTGGCTCTTCCGCATTTTGTCGGCGATACGTTTCCAAAAGTTCACGGTTGTACCGCGCGATCATCGCGTGAAAATTGTCCTTGTAATCCAAAAAATCATCATCCTCTCGCTGGAATTCACCATCAATAATGTGTACGGAACGCGAAAAACAAATATGCAGACTTTTTTTGAAATTTACCCACAAAACAGTTGACATTTCCCCTGAAAAATGATATTATACCCTTCGTGGACGGCGAAAGGTCCCCTTGGGAATGCACGGAGAGGTGTCCGAGCGGTTTAAGGAGCCGGTCTTGAAAACCGGTGACTCGAAAGAGCCAAGGGTTCGAATCCCTTCCTCTCCGCCACATTTTCCCTACAATTGCATAACCGAAATTCTTGTTCACCAAGCAAGGATTTTGTGTATACGGAGAAGTACTCAAGTTGGTGACGAGGCGCCCCTGCTAAGGGCGTAGGTCGGGTAACCGGCGCGGGAGTTCGAGTCTCCCCTTCTCCGCCAAGTAAAACAGACACCCATTCGGGTGTCTGTTTTACTTTTGCGGAAGGAGACTCGAACGCCCGCGACGAAGGCAGGACATTCGCCTTCGGCGAAGTCCGTGCAACGTTTTTCTTGTCGCCTTAAACAGGCGACATTTTGCCTTCGGCAAAAACGAAAAAGTTGCAGCGGTCGAAATTCGCCGAGCGATAGCGAGACAAGCGAATTTCGGGCACCGCAACCGTGCAAGCAGGCGTAGCCTGCGCGATATGTCTCCCCTTCTCCGCCATGAAAAACGACAAGTTTCGACAGAAACTTGTCGTTTTTCAATGATATCCGTTCCTGCCGGAATGGGTGATATATGCCTGCGGCATATGAAGGAACGGATATTATATCATGCTTGCGAAGCAAGTGTATCGTACGGCGGAAGCCGTATATCATATTGCGTAGCAATATATCATTTTTGTGAGAGTTCGAATTCATACGCAAAAATGCCGAAAATATCTTTTTTGTAGCCCATAGCCAACAAAAACAGTGTCCCTTTCGGGACGCTGTTTTTGTTTTTGCGGAAGGAGACTCGAACGCCCGCGACGAAGGCAGGACATTCGCCTTCGGCGAAGTCCGTGCAACGTTTTTCTTGTCGTCTTAAACAGGCGACATTTTGCCTTCGGCAAAAACGAAAAAGTTGCAGCGGTCGAAATTCGCCGAGCGATAGCGAGACAAGCGAATTTCGGGCACCGCAACCGTGCAAGCGGGCCAAGCCCGCGCGATACGTCTCGCTAAAAGTCCCCTTCCCCGTTGCATTTTGACGAATTCTGTGCTATACTTTACCCGACCCTAAAACCACGCGGGAGGTGTGTCCGTATGGCCGCAATCGTCGGTGCCGTTGTCTTGGGCATAATTGCCGCCGCTTGTTTCGTCACGAGCGGCTTACAGTTCGGTCAAAAAGGCTTTCTCTTCAACAATGCGTATATCTACGCTTCCGAGAAAGAGCGGGAAAGCATGAACAAGAAACCGTATTATCGGCAATCGGGTGTCGTTTTCCTGTTGCTCGGCACCGTGTTTTCGGTCAACGCCATCCAAGCAATAACAAAAGACTCCCGTCTTTTCTTCGTCACGTTAGCCATCCTACTGATCACCGCCGCATATGCCGTTTGGTCGTCGGTTGCGATCGCCAAAAAGAAATGACTTCCAAGGAGTTCCTATGAAAACACGTTCTCGCTTACAAAATTTAACACGCGCCGCGCTGTTTTTGGCGGTGGCGTTCGTGTTGCCGTTTTTAACGGGACAGATCCCTGAGATCGGGGCGATGCTGTGCCCGTTACATATTCCCGTTCTGCTGTGCGGTTTCATCTGCGGTGCGCCGTGGGGACTGGCGGTGGGCTTTGCGGCGCCGCTTCTGCGCTCGTTAACCCTCGGTATGCCCCCCATGTTCCCCACCGCCGTCTGCATGGCGGCGGAACTTGCCGCCTACGGTGCGGTGGCAGGCTTGATGCATCGCCTGCTTCCGCGTAAAAAGCCGTATATCTATCTCTCGCTCTTGACGGCGATGCTCGTCGGCCGTTTGGTGTGGGGTGCGGCGATGCTGCTGTGTCTGGGAATTCAAGGCAACCCCTTCACGTGGACCGCCTTCCTTGCAGGGGCTGTTACCAATGCGATCCCCGCTATCCTTTTACAACTCGTGCTGATCCCCGTGTTGGTGATGCTGTGGGAAACCAAATTTCAGCGATGGAGTGAAAACGCGTGAATACCACCCGTGAACGACTGATCGCGCATTGTCGTGCGTATCCCGCTTTGCAAATACAAGACCTGTTTAAATACCTTTTTCAAAGTGCCTTGGGGTGCGAACATGCGGTGTCTTCGCTTTCGGCGGCGGTCGCACGTATCGAAGCGGAAGGCGTTGCGGCAGAGCGCACACCGCAGGCGGTCGAGCCGCTGGACGGCGAATACAGCCGCGTGCCCTTGGGACTGCTTTCCCCCGCCACACTCGGACGCATATTCCTGCTCTCTGCCAAAGCAGAAGCGAACGGCACCGACCGTTTGGCGGACAAACTCCAAGCGGCGAAAGAACTCGTTGCAGAAGGGCTACTCCCCTTTTCGCCTGAAGCGTTCGACGATGCCGCAGCCAAATGGGCGGCAGAAGGCTATCCCGCCTTGCATCATTCCGACACCTTTCGTGAAACGTATCACCCCGCCTACCGCGTGATCGCGCATGCGTTCATTCCCTTTTTTCCGCTGTTCAAAGAACTCGATGAACGTCTCGCACACGGGGCGGTGACGTTGGCGGTGGAGGGCGGCAGTGCCGCGGGAAAATCCACCTTGAGCCACCTACTTACCACGCTTTACGACTGTGCCGTCATTCCGATGGACGATTTCTTTTTGCGTCCCGAACAGCGCACCCCTGCACGGCTGGCGGAGATCGGCGGCAACATCGACCGTGAACGGTTTGCCGATGAGGTGTTAGGGTCGCTGAATGCGGGCACGCCCATCCGTTACCGCCCGTTTGATTGCGGGAGTATGACACTCGGCGACACGGTCACCGTTCCGCAAAAACGGCTGACGGTGGTGGAAGGGGTTTATGCTACCCACCCCGCATTCGGCAAGTATTACGACCTTTCGCTCTTTTTGGATATTACTCCCGAGCGGCAGAAGGAACGGATAACCAAGCGCAATTCGCCCCTGCTCGCCAAACGCTTTTTTGAAGAATGGATCCCGATGGAGACCGCGTATTTTGAAGCGACGGGCATACGCGAACGCTGTGATATACGTATAGGAGTCGATGGATGATGGCAAGGAAAGAAACGTGTGTTTTGACCAATATGTGTATGGTATACGACGGCGACCGCATACTGGTGCAGGAACGGGTCAACCCTGATTGGGCGGGGCTGACCTTCCCCGGCGGGCACGTGGAACCTCACGAATCGTTCGTGGATTCGGTGGTGCGGGAAGTGAAAGAGGAAACGGGACTGGATATCCGTGACGTGCAACTGTGCGGTATTAAGCAGTGGACCTCGCGTGACGGCTCGTACCGCTACATCGTGCTGTTTTTCAAGACCGACGTGTTTTCGGGTGAGTTGTGTTCCTCCGATGAAGGACGCGTATTCTGGATCGACAAAAAGGATATCGGCAACTACACCCTCGCCCACGATTTCGACAGTATGTTGGAGGTCTTTTTGAACGACGGCCTCACGGAAAATTATCACTATTTCGAAAACGGCCAATGGCTGGTAGAAAACAAATAAGGAGGATTTTTATGACCAACCGTATTCTCCCCGACCTCGGCTTTCATCACGTTGCCCTGCGGTGCCGTGACATTGAAAAGAGCCTTGCCATGTACAAGGCACTCGGTATGACCGAAGTGGCACGCTGGGGCGAGGGCAGCGGCCTTATCGTGATGCTGGACATCGGCGACGGCGGACGCATGGAGATGTTTGCCAACGGGTCGGACGAATATCACGAAAACGGCAAGTGGCAACACTTTGCCCTGCACACCGCCGACGTGGACGGCGCGTACGCACTGGCACTGAAAGCGGGATTTTTGCCGCATATCGAGCCAAAGACCGTGCCTCTCGCATCTTCTCCCGCCCCGATGAGCATTCACATCGCGTTTGTGAAAGGCCCCGACAACGAGCAGTTGGAGTTTTTCTGTGAAGTGTAAACGATAATCGGCAGCGTCCCCTCTCTCTCGCACCTCTCCCCAAAGGGGTGAGGCAAGAAAGCGGGTGTACTTTTCCCGTTATGATTGCACGCTGAAAAATCTGCCGCGATAAACCACGGCAGATTTTTCTTGTGCAAAAACGAACATATGTTTGACTTTTGCAAAACCGTGTGGTATACTGTATACACATCCGTGTGAAAGGGCGGGATACCGTGGAACTACTGGACAAACTGCAAATACTGGCGGATTCCGCCAAATACGACGTGGCGTGTACCTCCAGCGGCTCGAACCGTTCGTCGGTGAAAGGGATGCTGGGTGCCACGTGTCTGCCGGGGTTGTGTCACAGTTTTTCGGCAGACGGACGGTGCGTGTCACTGCTTAAGGTGTTACAGACTAACGTGTGCGTCTACGATTGCCAATACTGTGTCAACCGTTGCTCCAACGACCTGCCCCGCGCCTCCTTTACCCCCGAAGAACTCGCAGGGCTGACAATGGAGTTTTACCGCCGCAATTACATTGAGGGGTTGTTTTTGAGTTCGGGGGTGGCGGGCAGTCCCGACCGTGCGACCGAGCAGATGTGCCGCACGCTGGAACTGCTGCGGTATCATCACGGGTTTAACGGATACATCCACGCGAAAGCGATTCCCGGTGCATCCCCCGAATGGATCGACAAACTCGGGCGGTTGTCCGACCGTTTGAGCGTGAATATTGAACTGCCGAGTGAAAAGAGTTTGACACGCTTGGCGCCCGACAAGAAAAAGCAAGCCATTCTGCGTCCGATGGGAGCGATTCGTGACGGCATTACCCAAAGCCGTGAGGAACTGGCTCTGTATCGCCACGCCACCCCGTTTGCCCCTGCGGGGCAAAGCACGCAAATGATCGTGGGTGCGTCGGGCGAGACGGATCTTCAAATCATGCGGCTGTCCGAAAGTTTATATAAGAGCTATCGCTTAAAGCGGGTGTTCTTTTCCGCCTACGTTCCCGTGGGTAACCGCGCGCTCATTCCCACCGACCAACCGCCGCCCCTGCTGCGTGAACACCGTTTGTACCAGACCGACTGGTTGCTTCGGTTTTACGGCTTTTCGGTGAGCGAATTGCTGGACGAACAGCACCCCTCCCTCGACCCGTTGCTCGACCCGAAATGCCAGTGGGCACTGCGGCATTTGGAGGAATTCCCCGTAGAAGTCAACCGCGCTTCGCGGGAAACGTTGCTGCGTGTACCGGGCATCGGCGTGCGGTCGGCAGGACGCATTCTCACCGCCCGCCGTGCAGGACGGTTGCGGTTTGAGGATCTAAAGAAATTGGGCGTGGTGCTGAAGCGGGCGGCGTTTTTCATCACCTGCGACGGTAAAATGCAGGAAGGCATCGCCTTTGATCCTGCCGCCATCTATCGGCATCTCACTGCATCGGCGGCACTGCACCCCGACCGTCTGCCGCCCGACCCGACGGTACAGCAACTGTCGTGGTTTGACACCCCCGCTCTGCTCCCGACACGAAAGGACGTGGTACAATGCCTGAGCGGACAAATTTGATCCTCTTGCACGACGGCACGTTGGAAGGGGTGCTGTGTGCCGTGTTTGACTCCTACTCCTATTCCCCGCCGCCGCAAGGGTTGGATACCGTTTCTTGCTATCAGCCGCAACTGGGGTGCCGTTACAAAGAAGTGACCACCGACCCGCGCCGTGCCGCACGGGTGATCGCGGGGGTGCGCCGCCAGATGGGTCAACTGGGATACCGCAAGGTGTGGCAGGCGTTTTTACACGACAGCCCTGAGAAGGACACGGTCATTTACCGCTATATCCGCCTGGGGATGAAAGAAGGGGAACGCGTGCATCAGATGCTCACCCACCCCACCGTGCTTGCCATCGACAAACTCTGCGCCATCACGGGGCGGGAGGCTTCGTATCTCACCGAATTCGTGCGGTTTTCGGAGGTGGAAGGGCATCTCTATTACGCCGAGATCACGCCCGAACACATGACCTTACCGCTCATCATGCCGCATTTTGCCGCCCGTATGAACGCCCATCCCTTTCTGATCCACGACAAAACGCACGGACTGGCAGGGGTATACGACCGCAAAGGCTGGGTGTTGGTATCCACCGAAAATATGACGATACCCGCGCTTTCGGAGGACGAGGAAAACTACCGACGGCTATGGAAGACGTTTTACGACACCATCGCCATTAAAGAACGGTTAAACCCGCAACTGAGGCGACAACTGATGCCGAAGAAGTATTGGAAAAACATCACCGAACTGCAACCCGATAAAGCGTAAAAGGCAACACGCCACAGCGTGTTGCCTTTTTTGTTTAACAAAGAGGGATCAGCAAGACGGTATCGGCTGTAAGAACGTCTTCGGACAAATGGTTTTCCTCCATAATGGATTCCACCGCCGTGCGACTGCGACGGGCGATCTCCCACAGCGACTCGCCCTTTTCGGCGTAGACGATCTTCAACGCCGCCTTGTCGGGCGGGTACGCCGCCGCCTCGTCGGCAATCAAGGTACGCGGCACCGTGTGAGCGGCGACACGGGTCGGACGGCGTGTCACCGAAAGCGTCGCACGCATCTCCACCTTGCCGTTCCCCATCATCTGGCACGCGGTGCGGCAGACCTGCACCTGCGGTGTATCGTCCCGCTCGCCGTCGGCGCAAGGCACGAAGAATGGCTCAGTGCGTTCGTAATATGCCGTCTCACCGTGACTGTCCTGCACGAGCATACACCACATCAACCGCCCGTCCAGTTTCAACGTGTCCTCCTCACCCGTCATCCCTGTCGAGAGTACCGTACACCACACGCCCAATATCTCCCGTACGTCTTCTGCGGGCAACTCACACGTCTGCCGTACCGTGTGTTCTTCACGATGTACCGCATACAACTGCGTCAACGACAAGGTGTGCGTTTCGCTCTGCAACGGACAGTGCGCGGAATAGGCGTCACACACCGCCTCCACGCTTTCAAACCGCCAACCGTACAAACGGCACAGCAGTTTTGCGCTCACCGACAAAAGCATCGTTTCCCCGCCTTGCGACGGCTCTATACGCACTTCCGCCGCCGTGGCGGTCACCGCCGCATCGCAGATCCACTCGTCGCACAGTCCTTCCATATCCACGATCTGGCTAAAGGGGATCTCGGCAGCGGCTTCCTCTACCGCCCCGCTCACGGCATCGGTCACGTACAGCGCACACACCGTGAGCATACCTTTGACAATGGCTTTGTTTTGCAACACCTTGCATTCGTTCACCTGCGGGGTCACGGTGGTATGCAATATCATTTCAGCAGGGTGGCGGTCGCCGCCCTGTTCCACCACTTCGTTTACCGTGAACGGCTTTTCCTGAAACGCCGCAGGCACTGTGCAGGCAAGCTTGGTGCGACGGGTATACACCCCGTCCCCTTCCACTGCGGTGATGACCTCACGTTCCACCGCATCCACCACCGTCAGCGAAACGGTGAACGCACCGTGGATGTCCAGTCGGCGCGGACTCACCGCACGGCAATTCACATAATCGGTATCGGTGTTCCAGTAGAAAAACGCGTTGTTCGAAAGCGGCGGCAGTGAAAACGCGGTGCTGAACGGCTGCGAAAACTCGCACACCCGCACGCATCGGCGGTCTTCGTCCAAATACAGCACCCGTAGCGCCACCGTGCCTTCCACCGTCAGACGGTCGCCGCTCAGTTGTCGCGTTTGTACCGTCGGGGTAAGGTGGCACTTCAGCACCGACGCTATGTCGGGACAGTATTCGGGCAGGACGAAATCCCCGTCCACGGGTTGTTCGGACACGGCATTTACGACCGCTTCCGAGGTCGATACCGCCGTTTCGGTCACACGAAAATCCATATATCCTCTCTCCTTGCTTTCCGTTTCGGTCTTGTTTTCACTGTATGCGCGCACCGTACGAAATAGAACACGGGTGTCCCAAAAGGCACCCGTGTTCCGTTTTATTCTATGTATTCTTCTTTTTTTATGCCGAACATACGCCGAAGCAACCCGCAAAACAACTTCGGACTGCGTACTACCACGATCTTCATTCAAAAGCCCCCTTCATCGGATACGTACCCGTGAACATCCGAGGAAGACGAGTGCCGCCGCCGCAAAGATCAAAATACATTGAGGCGGAAACACGGTGGCGATGAGCAGACCCGCTCCGAACGCCGCACAATACCCACCCGCCGTACACCGTTTTTTACCTCGCATACACCGTCACTCCTTCACTCGCGCTCCCGTTACATTCCATACTATGTAGCAGTTGCGGAAAGGTGCAAAAAAGCACCCGCCGTACGGCGGATGCTTTTTACTTCTTATTATATTTCCATTCTACGAGTTTCGCGGCGTCGTCCATCATCGCCACGTAACTTTCGTAGCGGGAGAGCGGGATCTCCCCCGCTTCCACTGCCGCTTTTACCGCACAGCCCACCTCTTTCAGATGGGCGCAGGAGGTGAAACGGCATTTGCCGAAATGATCGGCAAACTCACGAAAACAGAACGGCAATTCGTCTTTTAAGATCGGCTCCACCTGTTCCATATCCAGCGAAGAGAAACCTGCCGTATCCACCAAATATCCGCCGTCGGCGAGCGGATACAACTGGGCGGTGCGGGTGGTGTGCCGGCCGCGCCCGAGTTTTTGGCTGATCTCCCCCGTGGGCAGTGCCAATTCGGGACAGATGCAATTGAGCAAGGACGATTTCCCCACGCCCGAGTTGCCCGTAAACGCACTCACCTTACCGCGCAAAAACTCCTGCAACGGACGCACGCTGTCGGGTTGTGTTGCGGTGAGAAAGAAGGTGGGAAACCCACTTTTACGATAGGTCTCTTCCAGTGCGCGGGCATCCGCCAGATCGGTCTTGTTCACCACGATGACCGGCTCGATCTCCTTCTTTTCCGCCACGGCAATGAGTTTGTCCATCACCAGCGTGTTCGGTGCGGGTTGTGCGGCGGATGCCACGATGACCAACACATCCAAGTTCGCCACGGGTGGGCGCACCAACACGTTGCGGCGCGGGAGTATCGCAGTCAAGAAACCGCTGCCGTCCTCTTGAAATTCCACCGTCACGCGATCTCCCGCCAGCGGCGTGATACGTTCGCGGCGAAACCGCCCGCAGGCACGGCAGTCCACCGTGCGACCGTCCACCGCCACGGTGTACAACCCGCCCACGCCTTTTAAGACTAATCCTTGATTATTCTCCATACACGTATTACGCCGCGGGATCGACCGTCGTCGGGGTGGTGTCGAACGGCGTGGTTGCCGTCACGTCTTCGGTCGGTGCGGTAGTGGTGGTCGTAGTCGTAGTCGTCGTACCAAAAGGATACACCACGTCCTGCGTCCATTCACCCGTCAACGCGTTCACGGTATAACTGGCGTACAACTGGAACGTCGAAGTACCCTCACCCTTGATGCGGAAGGTCACCTTGTAACTCGCGATCTGCTCGTCGAACGTGAAATACCATGTGGAGATCGCGCTGGGCAAAATGTTCTGCAGTTCGGTGGAATATTCGGGGCGGGTCTGGGGTTTACCGTCGATGAACACTTCGAGCGAAATAACCGACGATGTTTCGGGCAACGGCAGCGGCAGTTCCACGTCGCGATAACCCGATGCCATGACCAGATTCACGATACTCCCCGTCGCCGCTTCGGTATCCGCCGCAGGCTCTTGCTTTGCCACAACACCCGCCGGATATTCGGGGTGATTCTCAACCGTTACGGTACCGACGACGAAGCCCGCCTCTTCCAGTGCGGTACGTGCCGCCTCTTCGGAAAGTTGATCCACGTTCGGGACCTGCTTCATTTCAGGATCGACGTTTTCGGAACCGCTGCTGATAAACACGGTCACGGCACTGCCGTACGCCACCGAATCGGGATAGGACGGCTCACTGCGCACGACCAGACCCTTTTCCACTTCTTCGCTTGCCATCGTCTTACGAACGACATGGAAACCGGCATTCTGTAAACGGGTGATATACACATCTGCCGCTTCATCTGCGGTGATCTCCAACACCTGCACCATGTGCGCACCGCGGCTGACCGTGATGCTGAGCGTTTCACCGGGTTCCAACTTCTTCTTCGGTTTCGGATCGGTGGCGATGATGGCGTTTTCCGCATAGGTATCGTCCCACTGGCGCGTCACGGTAATATTGAGCGACGCGAGTTCGGGATATTCCGCAAGGAAGGTCTCCTGGTCGATAAACTGTTGATTGATCAGATCGGGGACGGTGATCATACCGGCATCGGGATCGTCGTCGCCGCTCAGGATATTACCGATGAGCATCACACCCACGCTGAACAACGCCACGATAACGAGTGCCGCGGCGATCGCCGCCAGGATCGGCAACACGGGGAAGCGGCGACGGGGCGCCTCCTCTTCCTCCGTCTCCACCGTTTTTTCCTTTTCCCGCACCTTTGCGATAGTCTCTACGAAACGGGTGGGCGTCTCGTCCACGAACACATACTTATATTCGAAATGGATGCTGGGATTGCGCTTGAACTCATCGATATCGTACAGCATCTCCGCCGCCGACTGATACCGCTTAGACGGGTCCTTCTGCATCGCCTTCATGGTGATCTCCTCGAGACCTTCGGGGATGGACTCATTGATCTCACGCGGCATAGCGGGGGTGGATTGCATCTGCATAATCGCCACCGACACGGCGTTGTCCGCCTCAAACGGCAGTTTTCCCGTCAGCATCTCATACAGCATCACACCGAGCGAATAGATGTCCGCCTTCTCGTCGGTAATGCCGCCGCTTGCCTGTTCGGGGCTGATGTAATGCACCGAACCGATCGCCCGCTCGCCGTCGGTACGGATCTCGTTGCGGGAGAATTGGGCAATGCCGAAATCGGTCACCTTAATGGTGCCGTCGGAGGTCAGCATAATATTCTGTGGCTTGATGTCGCGGTGAATGATGCCCTTGTCGTGCGCGTGTTGCAATGCGCGCAACACCTGCACCGTGAAATGCACCGTCTCCTTCCACGGAATGACCTTTTTCTGGTCGATGTACTCTTTGAGGGTGATGCCGTCGATGTATTCCATCACGATATACTGAAGTTTTTCACCGAAACTCACATCGTACACCCGCACGATGTTCGGGTGCGAAAGAATGGCGATTGCTTTCGATTCGTTCTTGAAGCGGCGGGTAAATTCCTCGTTCGCCAAAAACTCCTCTTTCAAGATCTTCACCGCCACGACGCGGTCGTCGATATTGTCGTACGCCTTATACACGTACGCCATACCGCCCACACCGATGATCTCTTTGATCTCGTAACGGCCGTCCAGCCGCTTTCCGATGTATTTATCCATTTCTGCCATCCTTTCTTGTATCCGGCAAGATTACTGCCACCGTGATGTTGTCGGAACCGCCGCTCATATTGGCGGCGGCGATCAAGCGATCCGCTATCTCATCCTTACCCGAGGAATACGCTATGATATTTATCTCATCCGTATCGACCATATTGGTAAGGCCGTCGGTACAGAGCAAAAGCATGCCGTTTTCCGGATACGGAAACACGGTAAAGTCGCATTCGACTGTTTCTTCCACCCCGAGTGCGCGGGTGATGAAATGTTTTCGCGGGTGATTTTTGGCTTGTGCGGGGGTGAGTTTGCCGCCTTCGATCATTTCCTGCACCACCGAGTGGTCGGTCGTGACCTGCTCGATGCGGCGTTCCTTACGGGTCAGGCTGTAGGCGCGGCTGTCGCCCACGTGTGCCACACACACTTGATCGCCGCACACCACCGCAACCACCATCGTAGTACCCATACCGTGCAAGGTGGGATCCGCCAGTGCGGTATCGTAAATTTCGGCGTTTGCGGCGGATACCGCCGATTCCAAAATGTTGTGTACCGATTCCATCGTCATAGTGTCGCGGTAATTCTCCACCAAGCGTTCCGCCGTCACTTTTGCGGCGATGGCACTCGCGATGTTACCGCCGTTTGCGCCGCCCATACCGTCGCACACCACCGCAAACAGTGCCGTGTCCGACAGCGTGCCGCACACGAAAGCGTCTTGATTGCTTTGGCGCACCCGTCCGATATCGGTCCGTCCGTACACACGCATTACGGATTCCCCCTTTCCGTTTCGTTCTTTTCGCGGTCAGCCGCCCGTCTGAGCTGTCCGCAGGAGGCGTCGATATCTGCCCCCAAGGTACGTCGCACGGTAACGGTGATGCCCCGTGCGGTCAATATATCCGAAAACGCGGTAATGCGCTCGGCTCGACTGCGTTTTTGCGTCTTGCCTTCCACCTCGTTCACCGGAATGAGGTTTACGTGGCAGAGCATTCCGCGCAGTTTTTTCGCAAGTTCTTCAGCGCAGGCGTCGGTATCGTTCACACCGTCGATCATTGCGTATTCAAAGGAAATGCGCCGTCCCGTTTTGTCCGCGTAGTCGCGGCAGGCTTTGAGCAACTCCTCCACGCCCCACCGCCGATTCACCGGCATGGTGCGCGAGCGGATCTCGTCGTTCGGTGCGTGCAGGGATACCGACAAGGTCAGTTGCAGATTTTCCTCCATCAACCGATAGATGCGATCCACCAGACCGCACGTGGACAGTGACACGTGCCGCATACCGATATGTACCCCGTCCGGTTCGGACAGCATACGCAAGAAACGAAGCACGTTGTCGTAATTGTCAAGCGGCTCACCCATCCCCATCAGCACGATGGAGGATACGCGGACGCCGCGGTCGGCTTGCGCCGCTTCGATCTGCGCCATCATTTCCGCCGCCGAAAGGTTACGCACCAAGCCGCCCATACCCGTGGCGCAGAAGGTGCATCCCATACGGCAGCCGACCTGTGTGGACAAACACTGCGACCATCCGTGATGATAGTGCATCAGCACCGATTCCACCGTCTCGCCGTCCGCCAAACGGAACAGATATTTCACCGTTTCGTCTTTTTGGGACTCCAACCGCCGTTCAATGGTAACGGTGGGAACGCAACACTCCGTTTTGAGCCATTCCCGCAGATCGGCAGGCAGGTTGGTCATACGGTCGAAATCGGTCACACCGCGATCCAGCCAGTTCGCGATCTGTGCGGCGCGGAACGCGGGAAATCCTGCCGCCGTTACGGTGCTTTTCAATTGTTCGCGTGGCAAGGATTTGATGTCGATCAACGGTCACGTTCACCTCTTTTGAAAGGATGCAATAAAAAACCCATCGGTTCCGTGATAAGCGGGAAATAACGTGCGGCACCACGCGGGCTCTCCCAACACGCTTTCGGGCAGTCCTTCGAGTGCGCGGGGTGCAAAATCGGGGTGTTCCCGTAAAAACGCCGCAGCAACCGCCCCGTTTTCCGCAGGATTCAGCGTACAAGTGGAATATTGCAGTACACCGCCGTCTTTTACGAGTTTTGCCGCCTCATTCAATATCTGCAGTTGCAGTGGCGGCAGACTTTCGCAAACGGCCGGATCTTTATAGCGAATTTCGGGTTTGCGGCGTATCACGCCGTAACCCGAGCAAGGGGCATCGCAGATGACACGGTCAAACGTCTCGTGCATGGCCGCAGGTGCGGGTTGCGAGGCGTCGCGGCAGACCGTCTGCACGATAGAGACCCCGAGCGTTTTGGCACGCCGTGCCATTTCGTCGCATTTCGCGGCGTAGATGTCACTCGCCACGATCTCACCGCGGTTTTGCATATACTGTGCCGTCGTGAAGGTCTTGCCGCCGGGTGCGGCACACACGTCCGCCACCCGTTCCCCCGCCGTGGCACCGAGTGCCATACAGCAGTATTGCGATGCTAAATCCTGGTGGTAATAGAAACGCTTCACGCCGTCTCCCAACGTTTGCAGCGCCGCCATATCGAGTATCTCCACGCAATCGGGCGGTGTGGTCAGCACGCGGTGGGCAACCTCCGCCTTCTGCAAGGTTTCGCAAAACGCCGCCGTATCCGTCGCGAGCGTATTCACCCGCACGTAGACGGGCGGAGCGTCGTTGATGCCTTCGAGCAGGGATACGAGCCGCTCTTCCCCGTACGCAGACCGCCAAAAGCGAATGAGAGGTTCGGGGCAGGAGTATTTCACCGAAAGCCCGCGATCTCCGTCGGGCAGTTCGCTGAACAGCGTCGTCTTACGGCGGTCGAGATTCCGCAATACGGCGTTGACCATTCCCGCAGCGTAAGGTTGTTTCTTTTTCACCGCTTTAACGGCCTCGTTCACCGCCGCCGATGCGGGAATACGCTCCATATACAGCAGTTGATACGCCGCCACACGCAGGGTATCAAACACGAAAGGGTGCAACTTCTTGAGCGGTTTATCCGCACAGGCGGAAAGACACCAATCGAGGGTGATCTGCCGTTCGATCACGCCGTATACCAAACGGGTGACGAGCGCCTTATCTGCCGCCGCAAGGTCCGTTTTTCGGAGCATATTTTCCAACAGGATGTTGGAGTAACTCCCCTCCCGTCGGACGTCGGTCAAAAGGCGTACCGCCCATTCTCGCGCAGTCACGTCAGTCACGTCTCCTATTGCCGAGGATCACGAGCAGACGCAAGAACTGACCGAGTGCAATGAGCATCGCCGCTACGTACGTCAGCGCCGCGGCGGAGAGGACCTTGCGCGCACCGCGCAGTTCTTCATCCGAGAGAATGCCTTCCGCCTCCAACGCTTTGATCGCGCGGCGGCTGGCGTTAAACTCCACGGGGAGGGTGACCAACTGAAAGAAAAACATAATGAAAAAGCCGAACAGACCGAGATACGCCACCGTATAATTTTCGGCGTACGCACCGATCACAAGACCGATGGCAAACAGCCAAAACGAGGCACTCGATGCAAACTGCGTGATGCGTACGATGGAATGGCGAAGCCGCATGGGGGCATACCCTTCGGCGTGTTGCAGTGCGTGCCCCGTTTCGTGTGCCGCCACACCGACCGCCGCAATGGATGCGATGTTGCACACCGGCTCGGACAAGCGGATCACGTTGGCTTTGGGGTCGAAATGGTCGGTCAAACTGCCGCGAGTCGCCTCTACGGGCACCGAAATTCCGCCCTGCCGCTGAATGATGCGGCTGGCCTCCGCTCCCGTCATCCGTGCGGGGATCTTACTGTATTTCGAAAAGGTGGATTTCACCTTCACCTGCGCCCACAATGCCAAAAGCAGTGCGGGTACGACCAAAATCAAATAGTATACGTCGAAAAACGTAGTGATCTCTCCTTGTTATTCTAAGATAGTTCCGAGGGGTAACGCGTGGCCGCGCAGAAAATCCGCCGCCGCCATACGTTTCGATCCTTCGGCTTGGATCTCCAAAAGGATCAGCGAGGTATTATCGCCGCAAGAAACCGTCAAGGGGTCAAGCTTTACAACCGTGCCGCACGGTGCGTTAGCTGCGCCGCCGACGGCACTCTTGTGTATCTTCAACAACTTGCCTTCACAGCGACAACTTGCCGACGGCCAAGGGTTGAGCCCGCGCACTTGGTTATGCAACGCGGTGGCGGGTTTTGTAAAATCCAGCGGACAGAGGGATTTGTCGAGCATCGCGGCATAGGCGGTGGTGGTCTCCCCTTGTTTTTGCGGCTTCAGCGTACCCGCTTCCAGTGCTGTCAAGGTCTCCGCCAGCACGTCGGCACCGAGAGTCGAAAGCGCATCGTGCAACTCACCGCCCGTCATATCCTCTGTGATCGGCACGCGGGCAGACAGTAACATGTCTCCCGTATCCAGTCCCGCGTCCATCTGCATCGCGGTCACACCCGATTCGTTCTCGCCGTTCAGCACCGCCCATTGGATCGGTGCGGCACCGCGGTATTTCGGAAGCAGAGAGGCGTGAATATTGATGCAACCGTAACGCGGCAGATCCAGCACGCGTTGCGGGAGCAGGCGTCCGTACGCCACCACCACGAACACGTCGGCCTCTTCCGCCTTCAGTTGTTCAAACACCGCGTCATCCTTCAAAGTGGCGGGTTGCAACACGGGCAATCCGCGTGACAAGGCACACTCCTTTACGGGCGGCGGGGTCATTTTGTGCCCGCGACCTTTCGGCTGATCGGCACGGGTGACCACCAACGACACCTCGTGGCCTTCTGTCAGCAGGCGTTCCAGACACGGCACGGCAAAATCGGGCGTGCCCATAAATACGACTTTCATTTAGATATCCAGCATCCTTATCACGTGTTCTTTGAAAAGGTGACCGTCCAGATGATCGGTCTCGTGGCAGATGCAACGCGCCACCAGATCTTCCCCGTTCATATAAAACCATTTACCATGACGGTCTTGTGCTTTCAGCTTCACCTTTTTCGGACGGCGGGTGATGCCGTATTCACCGGGGCAGGAAAGGCAACCTTCCTGCTCTTCCTGCGTGCCCTTGCGGTCCACGATCTCGGGATTGACCGCTTCGATCACCCCTTCGCCGAAGTTCATAATGAACACGCGGCGCAACACGCCGACCTGCGGTGCCGCCAAGCCCACGCCATCCGCCTTTTCCAAGGTTTCCGCCATATCGTCGAGCAGTTGCCACAGCCGTTCGTCAAACTCCGTCACGGGACGGGAAATTTTACTGAGAGTCGGATCGCCCTCTTTTACTATGTTGCGCAGTGCCACAGCAAATCCTCCTTCAAAATCGAAAAAATTTTTATACGATGCTCACGGGGTCGATATCCACCGTCAGCAGAATATTCTTATGTTCTTTTTGGCGGGAAAACGCCGCGAGCAGTTCACCGATCATCTCGCGTAACGCCTTCGTATTGTTTGCTTTCATCACCAATTTATAACGGTAACGTCCCGATGCTTTTGCCACCAATGCAGGGGTGGGATCCAGCACGATCACGGGGATCCCCTTATAGGGTCCCGTCACCGCCGCGTGCAGCATCCGTAAGAACGACTGCATCGCCGCTTCCACCGCTTTCTCCTGCATTCCCGATACCGTAAACACACACAAGTTTGCATACGGCGGATACCGCATCATACGACGTGCTTCGATCTCGGTCGCGTAAAACTCTTCGTAGTCTTGCCGTGCGGCAAGTTCCACCACGTAGCAAGCGGGCGTATACGTCTGGATGACGGCGTGTCCCGTCTCTTCCCGCCGTCCCGCACGGCCGATGACCTGCGTGAGCAGGGAAAACGCGGTTTCGAAACTGCGATAGTCCCCGCCGTACAACGCCTGGTCGGCAGAGACAACACCGACCAGACCGACGCGTGGGAAATCCAGCCCTTTTGCCACCATTTGGGTGCCGATCATAATGTCGTATTGCCCTGCGGCAAATTCACTGAACCGCTGTTCGTATGCAAAGCGGGACATGGTAGTGTCCGCATCCATCCGCAATACCGACGCTTCGGGAAACATTTCGCGGATCTCATCTTCCAGCCGCTGGGTGCCAAGCCCCGCGTACCGCATCTTATCCGACCCGCAGGTGGGACAGTGCTGTACCGCCGACTCACTGTGTCCGCAGTAGTGACAGACCAACCGCCCGTTTGCACGGTGATAGGTCAGGGACACGCTGCAAAACGGGCAGGTCACCACATAGCCGCAGGAAGGGCAGGTCACGTGGGTATTGTACCCGCGACGGTTGAGCAATAAAATGGCTTGCCGTTTGTTTTCAAGGCAACGGGCGATCCCTTCACGTAACTGTTCCCCCACCGCACCGCTGAGCGATTCACCGCGCAGGTCGGCGACCTCTACCGCGGGAAGTGCGGCGTTGCCGAAACGGTTTTGGAGCGAATACAGCGTATAGCGCCCGCTCTTTGCCGCGTGATAACTTTCGATCGACGGTGTGGCGGAACACAACAATAACAAGCCTTTGTGATACGCCGCACGGTACCGCGCCACGTCACGCGCGTGGTAGCGGGGATTGGATTCGGATTTATAGGTGTGTTCCTGCTCCTCGTCCATCACGATCAGCCCGATACGGGAAAGCGGCGCAAACACCGCCGAACGCGTTCCAATGACGATATCCGCCGCACCGCGTTTAATACGCTTGTATTCATCCATACGTTCGCCGATGGACAGCCCGCTGTGCAATACTGCCACCCGTGCGCCGTACCGCCGCAAAAACAGTTCCAACACCTGCGGGGTAAGCGATATTTCAGGCACCAGCACGAGGACTTGCTTGCCGTCCTCCAGCACGCGGTCGATGAGATTCATGTACACTTGCGTTTTGCCGCTGCCCGTAACGCCGAACAGCAGTGCCGCACCGCCTTCGTTTCGACGGTATTGCGAAAACAGGCCGTCGTACACCGCTTGCTGTTCGTCATTCAGCACGGCGGAACAAATAGGCGGACGTTCACCGCCGTTTGCATGCGGAGAACGAAGCACTTCGCGTTCGTATACCTGGGCAAGTCCTTTTTTGACAAGTGCCTGCAACACGGCCGTGGTAACACCGGCAAAATAACACGTTTCTTTGACCGACGCCTCCCCTGCTTCACACAGTAACCGCACAACGGCGGCTTGTTTTGCGGTGCAGGCGCACTCTTTCAGCGCGTCCTCCGCCGACTCAGGCGGGATGGTGAGACGCACCATACGCACGGTGGCGTCACTTCCGTTTTGGGCGGCGACGTCGGTGCGCAAAAGGAGACCGCGATCCACCAGTTGCTGCGGCAGCGGCGAATCGTTTTCAAGACCCATCAGCGCCAATAAGCGGGCACGCTCCAAGCCGTCCTCATACTCCGCAAGGGCGGTAAGCAGGCGTTTCTCCTCCACCGAAAGCGCCGGGTCATCCAACGCATCGCCCGCCACCGCCGTGCGGTACACGGGTGTGAGTTTCATGGAAAAGCCGGTGGGGATCATCGTGTGTACTGCGTCAAACAAGGTGCAGAAGGTGCGCCCTTTCATCCATTGAGCAAGCCCTAACAACTCCTCGTCCAGCAACGGCGTGTCGTCCAATACCGCGCACAGCGGCTTTAAACGGTCCACTTCGGCGGCGGTATCGACTTCCATCACCACTGCCTGCCGTTTGCGATTCCCCCCGCCGAACGGCACTACCACGCGGCACCCGCGCCGAAGCGGCCAAAACTCTTCGGGAACGGTGTAACTGTACAGCTTATCAAAATGAAAGGATGCCTGCTCCACAGCCACTTTTACTACGTGCGGCAGATACACCGTCATCCCTCCCGTTTACAAACTGTGCGGATCACTCTTCGCTCTGTGCCGCTTCTTCAGCGACGGCTTCTTCCTCAGGGGCTGCCATCAAGATCTTATAGTCCCCTGCGGTCAAGTCGGCGATCGCCATACTCACCGGCTTCTCGATCAAGATAACGCCGTCTTGTTCCGCGCGGTCCGCAATGTCACGCGCACGTTTTGCCACGCCGATCACAACGGCATAGCGGCTCTTTTCGCCCTTCAAGTTTTCAATATCGGTCGGTCTCAACATGATTCAATTACCTCCATAATGGTCTTTTCCATGCGGGGATACCGCATGTTTTCCGTTTTAATGATGGTTTCGATACGCATAACGGCATCCTCTACCACGTCGTTCATCACCACGTATTGGTAGCGGAACGCCTGCTTCATTTCCTCTTTGGCAAGTGCCAAGCGGGAACGAATGGTGGCTTCGTCTTCCGTACCGCGCCCACGCAGGCGACGTTCCAACTCCTCCATGGAGGGGACGGCAAGGAAGATCGAAAGAATATCCGCACCGCTGTTCATTACCTGACCGGCACCTTGCACTTCGATCTCCAGCACCACGTTGCGCCCCGCTCGCAGTTGCGCCTCGGCTGCCGCTTTGGGCGTACCGTAAAAATTGCCGTTGTATTCGGCGTATTCCAAAAACGCGTTTTCTTCGATCAAGCGAAGAAAGGTTTTTTGGTCGATAAAATGATAGTGTACCCCGTCGATCTCGCCCTCACGCGGGGCGCGGGTAGTCGCGGAGACGGAAAGCACCGTATCCGCCCGTTTGTCGAGCAGGGCGCGCACGACCGTGCCTTTTCCCGTACCCGACGGGCCGGACAGTACGATCAACAGACCGCGTGTTTGTTCATTCCCCATCTTCGTCTGCCTCCTCTGCAAATCGGTTTGCCACCGTTTCGGGTTGTACTGCCGAAAGGATCACGTGTTCACTGTCGGTGAGCAGCACCGCACGGGTGCGGCGACCGTGTGTCGCATCGATCAGAGAGCCGCGGTCCTTTGCGTCCTGCACGATACGTTTGATCGGCGCGGAGTCGGGACTCACGATGGCGACTAAGCGTTCGGCGGACACCATATTTCCAAATCCGATGTTGATCAGTTTCATACGCGTCCCCTTATTCGATGTTCTGGATCTGTTCACGGATCTTTTCGATCTCGGACTTCATATCCACCACCACGCGGGTGACCTGCAAGTCTTGGATCTTCGAGCCGGTCGTGTTCACCTCACGGTTGATCTCCTGCACCAAGAAATCCAGTTTGCGTCCCACGGGTTCGTTGCTGTTTACCAACTGTTCGAGTTGTTCCAAATGGCTGTGCAAACGCACCGTCTCTTCCGCCACCGCAAGTTTATCGGCGATCAGCCCTGCTTCGGTCAACAGGCGGGACTCATCCACTGCCGTGCCGTCGAGCAGATCGCGCATTCTACCTTCCAGTTTATCCATATATTCGCGCACGAGTACGGGTGAGCGTTCCTCCACGAAGGCGACCGCCGAAAGCAGGGTGTCGCGGCGAGCGAGGATATCCTCCCGCATTTTGGCACCTTCCCGCTCGCGCATTTCGACGAAACGCACAAGTGCTTCTTCCGCCACCGAACGCACCGCCGTCCACACGGCGTCTTCATCCTCCGCCGCACGGCGTACCGTCAGCACGTCGGGATACTGCGCCACCGTACGCACGGTCATATCGTTCTTCAAGCCGAAAGCACTCTCCAGTTCCGCACCCGCTTTCAAGTACGCTTCCGCCAACGCTTTGTTGACCACCACTTCGGTGCCCGGCACGTCGGTGAGGTCGATATACACCGACACGTCCACCTTGCCGCGGGTGACCTTGGTCTGCAAGAAGTTTTTCAGTTTTTCATCCAAAAAGCCGTAAGCGCGAGGCAAGCGGGTAGCACACTCGAAATAGCGGTGATTGACCGAACGGATCTCCACCGTCACATCCATACCTGCCACGTGTTCCTGTGCCCTTCCGAAGCCTGTCATACTGCGAATCATAACGATCCTTCCTCACATATAAGCATATATATTATATAATAACAAACCGTGCCCGTGTTGTCAACCGATTTTGCGGTTACAATCCTGTAACTTTTACGAAAAAAAGCACCCTCACAGGGTGCTTTTTTCAAAATATCGTATGATTACACGCGGCGCAGTGTACGTGGCTGTCTTCGCTCAAAGTCGCACACATCAAACAGAGTTTGCCGCCTTCGGGTTCGGACGTGAGATTTTGCGGCAGGGGGACCAGCGGAATATGGCGCACCGTATCTCCCGCCTTATAGCAACGATCGGCAGCATACCACAACCGTCGGCAGGCGGCACGGCGCTTTTTGCCGTTCGGCAAACGGACGGTCAGCACCGCCGTTTCGTGCCGTTCCACCCGTCCGATATCCTCGCTCAAAAAGGGTATCTCGGACATTTTGCGGTATTTGATCTTTACGATCTCCCCCGTCCACGGACGGTCGAACAACGCTTTGTCCAGACGAAACATCCAAAGCGGTAAAAGCAACACGGCAAGCAGGAAGAACAGCAGTGTCCAGTGCGGGCGCACGTCGGTGTTGCGGGTATAATACTGCCACAGACTGACCGCCCACAAGAGATACCACAAAAGCGAACAGCCGATACTGCGCCACCGTATTTTCCGCACCGCCCGTTTTACATCGGCAGGTAATTTCACCTTATCCATCACAGATCACCTCGTTTTTTATGTACGGTATCTCACCGTCGGTATGTAACTTTAATACGAAATCGAACGCATCCACCGCCGTACAGCAATAAAAATCGGCTTCGGGGAATACGTCTTGCCGTGCGGGGTCGAAGAATTTCGCTCCTTCGCCCTGCCGCACGAGAGACAGTTCCGCCTGCATATCGAGTGTCGTACCGTTCAAAAGACTTTCGATATAGCGGGCACAGAGGGTATCCTCCTCGGTCTTGCGCACCCCCGCCCAGCCCATACACACGAGCGACACCTCGGCAGCGCCCGAACGACGAATATACGCGGCGGTCGCGGCGGCGTTTACCAAACTGCAACCCAAGATCTCATCCGCACCCGCAGCGTTCGCGATACCTTGCGTACCGGCACTTGTGGTATGTACGACGGTCTTACCGTGAAAGGTGTGCCCTTTCACTTCGGAAGGGGCATTTCCCAGATCGAAATCCGGCAGTTTGCGCCCGTCCCGCTCGCCAGCCAAGACGTAGGCGGGATTCCGCACTTTCAGTACACGCGCCTCCTCGACCGATCCGATGGGAAATATCCGCTCTACCCCTGCCGAAAACAAATAACACTCAAGCGTGAAGGCGCGAAACACGTCGATGATGACCACAAGTCCGCGCGCCCGTTTGGCGCCTTCCACACCTTGTAAAATGCGTATTTTCAATGTCTCATTCCTTTTTCGTCAACGCCGCCAAAACACGGTCGGCGATCGCTTGCATCCCCTTGTCGCCGGGGTGATTCGCCACCCCTTCGTGTTCAAACAGACCAATGGCTTTCATGCTCGTGTCTTCACCGAGGTCACCCAGTTCCACCAAGGTATACCCGTTTTCGGCGGCACATTCACGGATCCCCTCATCCAAGCGGTGACGCCAAAAGCCGGTGGTGACCAGCGTTTGGGTGACGGTATCCCCTTGCAGATACCGTATAAACTCCACGTATTTTTCTTTAAACAGCGGCGTATCTTCCGCGTTGTTGGGACAATTTTCCACCAAACGCATCACCAGCGTATCCGCACCGAAGGCACGCGCTTCGTCAAACGTCGGCAAAACAGCGGTGCCGTTTTTGAACTCTCTCTCCCACGTCGCCACCTGCGTAATGCACATCACCGCATCGGGATACCGCTCACACAGCGCGCGATACAGAATATGTACGTAATCCCGCTCCATTTCGCTTGCCGCCATGCCCCAATCGTTGTGCCAACCGATATCGTGTTTCACGCCGTGACGGGTGATGGAGTTGCCGACCACCAAAAAGCGTTTACCTTTTCCGTTCGGATTGATATAGGTGATATATTGATTCCGTTTCAGTTGATTTTCGGCTTTTACGGTGTTTTTTTCGATCTGTTCCATACGCTCGCCCCCTTACCCTTCACTATAGCACCGGCGTTGCCCAAAAGCAAGTCATTCACGCAAAAAACGGCAGAAAATTCTGCCGTTTTTTGCTGTAAGTACGTATCTTATTCTTCGTCGGTCTTGTATTCCGCAATAACCTTCTGCGCCACGTGGGCGGGTGCTTCTTCGTACCGCTCAAACGTCGAGGTAAAGCGGCCGCGACCCTGCGTCATCGAACGGAGGGTGGTGGAGAAATCGGACATTTCCGCCATCGGGACTTCCGCTTCCACGCAGGTGACGCTCGGCTCATCCGCCGAGGGGTGCATACCGAGTACGCGACCGCGACGCTTGTTCACGTCGCCCATCACGTCGCCCGTATAGTCGCCGGGCACGAACACCTTCACCGCGCCGATCGGCTCAAGCAACACGGGAGACGCCTGCGGGATACCCGCTTTATAGGCGAGCGACGCCGCCGTCTTAAACGCCATTTCGGAGGAATCCACGGGGTGGTACGAACCGTCCACCAAAGTGGCTTTCAAACCGACCATCGGGAAGCCTGCCAACACACCCTTTTTCGCGCTGTCGATCAAACCTTTTTCCACTGCAGGGAAGAAGTTCTTCGGCACCGAGCCGCCGAACACCGACTCAGCAAACACCAACTCTTCGCTGTCGCAGGGCTCAAACTCGATCCACACGTCGCCGAACTGACCGTGACCGCCCGACTGCTTCTTGTGACGGCCTTGCACCTTCACGTTCTTGCGAATGGTCTCACGGTACGGCACACGCGGGGTCTTCATGGTCATTTCCACACCGAACTTATTCTTCAGTTTCGAAGCAATAACGTCCAGATGCTGTTCACCCAGACCCGAAAGTACCTGTTCTTTGGTCTCTTTATTCACTTCGAAGGAGGCGGTGGGATCTTCTTCCATCAAACGGATAAGGCCTGCCGCGATCTTCTCTTCTTCGCCCTTCTTCTTCGCTTCCACCGCCATCGACAGGCAGGGAGTGTCGAACGTGATACCGCGCAAGGTCACGGGTTTTGCGGGATCGCACAGCGTATCGCCCGTGTTGGTAGACGCCAATTTTGCCACCGCACCGATATCACCTGCGGGCACGCAGTTGGTATCGATCTGCTTTTTGCCACGCACGAAGAAGAGTTTGCCGATCTTTTCGGTTGCGCCCGTGCGGGGATTCAACAAGGTGCTGTCCGCCTTCACGCAACCGCTGATGACCTTGAAATAGAGGAGTTTGCCGACGAACGGGTCGACCACCGTCTTAAAGACGATCGCCGCCGTCTGTGCGTCTTCATCCACCGTGAGATCCACGTCGTTACCGTCAGCATCCACACCGTGCTCGCCCGCGACCGATTCCGCCCACGGAGCAAGCCAGATCAAGCCGTTCAGCAACTGGTCGATCGCTTCCAGTTCGTACGCCGAGCCGCAGAACACGGGTGCGATCTCGCCGCGACGGATACCGCGCGCCAAACCGACGATGCGCTCTTCGTTCGTAAACTCTTCGCCCGCGAAGTATTTCTCCATCAACTCTTCGCTGCTTTCCGCCACCGCTTCGTCGATCTCCACGCGCAGACGGGCATACAGTTCACCCAGCGGCGGGATCGGCACTTCGGTCGCTTTGCCGTTATCGTACGCGTACGCTTTATTTTCGATCAGATTGACGTAGCAGGTCACGCGGTCTTCTTCCTTATACGGAATGACCATCGGACACAGTGCCATACCGTACGCATCTTTCAGATCGTGATACACTTTATAGAAATCCGCATGCTCGTTATCCATAAAGTTCACGAAAAACAGTTTCGCGATACCTTTTTTTCCGGCGGCGGCAAACGCCTTTTCCGCACCGACTTCGAGACCGCTCTTACCCGAGATCACGATCAGCGCACTGCCGGCGGCGCGAATACCTTCACTGACACCGCCCGAGAAGTCAAACAGACCGGGAGTGTCGAGCAGATTCATTTTGGTACCCTTCCATTCCACCGGTACCATCGCCATGGAAACCGAGCCCTTGCGTGCGATCTCCTCTGTATCAAAGTCACAAATGGTATTGCCTTCATTCACACGACCCAGTCGATCCGACTGACCCGTCAAATAATAAGCGGCTTCCGCGAGCGAAGTCTTTCCCGCGTCCGCGTGCCCCACCAATGCAATGTTTCGAATGTTTTTTGCCGAATACTGTTTCAAGATAAGCGCCCCTTTCGTATGATACTGCCGCTCGTGAGCGGGAATAAAGCAAAAACAGCCAATTTTTTTCAAGCCTTCCTTGCCTTTCTGTTGAATTATACCATATACTTATGGAAATTTCAATAAAAACTTTGAAAAAATGCAAAAAAACTGCCTGCCGTTTGCACAGCAAGCAGTTTTTGTCAGGGTGAACAATCAAATCCGAACCCCGTTTTGGAAAGGCGGGTCTTCGCTCATCCTTAAGCAGAGGAGGCGCATCCGAACACGCCTAAAACGGCATAATTTCCGCGCTTTTTGATTTGTTGTCGGTGGCAGGCGACAGCCTTGCCACCTTCGCCGCACCAAAAATCGCACGAAATTCTACT
>SVPJ01000003.1 GCA_015065885.1 Oscillospiraceae bacterium
CTTCGACCTAAAACGAGTGGAATTTCGTGCGATTTTTGGTGCGGCGAAGGTGGCAAGGCTGTCGCCTGCCACCGACAACAAATCAAAAAGCGCGGAAATTATGCCGTTTTAGGCGTGTTCGGATGCGCCTCCTCTGCTTAAAGCGTGATCGAAAACACGTTTGACAGCGCACGTTCCTCTGTCGTGCCGCCGTAGTTGTATTCCAACAAATAGATATACTCCTCACTCACCGTGTAAAGAAAATACCCGCTGAGCATATTGTCGATGTGTTTTTCCACCGCAAACGAGGTGTCGCTTACCACGGTCACACCGCTGTAAATGCCCATTTCTTGGGGGTATTCCTCAATGGCGTGGGTGCCGTAGGTATTCTTCTCCCGCGTCAGCGAAAACGCCACCGTGCGCCCTTCGGCGGTGAAGTACCACGCCTCACCCGTCTCCCGCGTGAGGGTGAACACGGCGGGATAGTGAAGTGTAAACCCATCCCCTTCGTAGTGCGCCACGGTATCGTCGAGTGCGGGCGGACAGGTTTGCACTGTAGGAGAGCATCCCACGAGACACAGCAGTGCCAGCAACAATACAAAAATACGACGGTACACGAAAATTCCTCCTTTTTACGGGTTGCAAAATGCAACGGAATACGGTAAAATACCAATGAAACGAGGTGGTTGGAATGCAAACGGTAGCAGTCGGTATCAGCGGCGGCGTGGACAGCGCGGTAGCCGCATTGTTGTTGAAACAGCAAGGATACCGCGTGATCGGTGTCACCATGCAACTGTTTGGTGACCGCTTGCCCCGCACGGCGGGGGCGCGGGAGATGGACGATGCACGCCGCGTGTGCGAGGCACTCGGTATCGAGCATATCGTCGCGGACATGAGCGACGCCTTTTGCCGTTTGGTGGTGGATGAATTCGCGGCGGAATACCGCCGCGGGCGCACCCCCAACCCCTGCATTCTCTGCAATCGCGACCTGAAATTCGGCGCGATGTGGGAGTTTGCCCACGCACACGGTGCCGACGCCATCGCCACGGGGCACTACGTCACCCGCCGTTTTGACGAAGCGAGCGGACGCTGGCAGTTGTGGCAAGACCCCTCCCGCAAGGACCAGAGTTATATGTTGTGGACACTTTCGCAAGACCAACTGGCGGCGGTACTCTTCCCGCTCGCAGGGATGGAAAAAGCCGCCGTGCGTGCCATTGCCAAAGAAGCAAACTTGCCCGTTGCCGACAAGGGTGACAGCATGGAGATCTGCTTCGTGGAGGACGACGACCACGCCGCCTTCATTGAACGGTACACGGGTATTGCCGACCGCAAAGGGCACTTCGTGGATGCCGAAGGCACGGCGCTGGGTGAGCATCAAGGCATCACCCACTACACCGTCGGTCAGCGCAAAGGGCTCGGCATCGCACTGGGACGGCCGATGTACGTCACTGCACTGAACCCTGCCGACAACACCGTGACGCTCGGTGCGGAAGGGTCGCAGATGACCGATCGTCTCACCGCCGACGGGGTGAATTTCGTCTCCGTCGCCGCACCATCCGCCCCCTTGCGGGTGCAGGCCAAAATACGCTACCAAGCACCGCCCGCCCCCGCAACGCTTACCGTCGCGGACGGGGTGGCAACCGTGGTGTTCGACACCCCGCAACGTGCCGTCACCCCCGGTCAATCGGTGGTGTTCTATCAAGACGGCTTGTTGCTCGGCGGCGGCTTCATTCGGTAATATATCTCCCCCTTTTCGGGCATACTTCCGAAAAGGGGTGTTTTTTATGAGGCGAAAAGGATGGCTTTCGCTGTTTTTACTCGGCGGTACCCTGTACGTCCTTTTGGAAAAACTGTGGCGCGGTTACAGCCACTGGTCGATGTTTTTGCTCGGCGGCTGCTGCTTTCACCTGATGGGTGCGGTGGATACCCGCTGTCGCCGAAAACGGCTGTGGCAACGCTGTCTGCTGTGCGCTCTCCTCATCACCGCCGCCGAATTTCTGTGCGGATGCGTGGTTAATCTGCACCTCAAGTTAAAGGTATGGGATTACCGCCGCTTTCGCACCAATCTGCTCGGGCAGGTGTGCTTGCCCTACACCCTTTTGTGGGGTGCGCTGAGTGCCGTTGGTATGCCGCTGTATCGCGCCTTACAAACGGCGGCGACACACGTCCGCAAGCGGGCAGGCGTCGCACTTCGGTGAGCGCGCCGTACATACGTCCCGCCCAAACAGCACCAGGCGGTGGCAGAAATCATTGCTTTCGGCAGGCGGCAACAGCGCGCGCAACGCCAACTCGACTTTATACGGGTCTTTGGTTTCGCACAGCCCCAAACGGTTGGAAATGCGGATGCAGTGGGTATCCGCCACCACCACACCTTCCACACCGTACACGTCGCCGCAGATGAGGTTGGCCGTCTTGCGCCCCACACCCGGCAGGCGGGTCATCTCCTCCACCGTTTGGGGGATCACGCCGCCGTATTCGTCCATCAGCATACGCGCCGCCATCACGATATCCTGCGCTTTCATTTTATAAAACCCGCACGAGCGGATATACGGCTCAACGTCCGCAGGCTCGGCCGCGGCAAACGCCGCCATATCGGGAAACCGTTCAAACAAGGCGGGAGTGACCAGATTCACGCGGGCGTCGGTACACTGTGCCGACAGCCGCACCGCCACCAACAGACGAAACGGGTCGTCCGCTACGAGCGAGCAGATCCCCTCGGGATACCGCTCTTTCAAACGCTCCACTGCCGCTGCGGCGATCTGTTTTTTAGTCATGATCCGTTCCCCCGTTCGTCGTTTTACGGATACAGTATAGCACGCTTTGCCGTATAAATCAACTTTTGAAAGAAACACTTGCACTTTTTGACGATATGTGGTATGCTAACGGGGATAAGTAAGCAATATGTAGGAGGCGTCCCGTATGAAATGTCCGTTTTGCGGTTATACCGAAAGCAAAGTGATCGATTCCCGCCCTACCGACGAATTTGCGCGTATCCGTCGCCGTCGGGAATGCCTCAGTTGCGCCAAGCGGTTTACCACCTATGAAGTGGTGGAAAGCCTGCCCATCATTGTGGTGAAGAAGGATAAATCCCGCGAGACCTTCGACCGCGAAAAATTGCTCGGCGGTATGATCCGCGCGTGCGAAAAACGTCCCGTTTCCATTCAAACGCTGGAGCGTGCGGTGGACGAGATCGAAATTCAACTGCAAAACTCGCTCGACCGTGAGGTGGATTCCATCACCATCGGGGAATACGCGATGCGCGCACTGAAAGAGATCGACGAAGTCGCCTACGTGCGGTTTGCTTCGGTCTACCGCCAATTCAAGGATATTCAAAGCTTCCGCGAAGAGATCACCAAGCTCTTGAACGAATAAGTTACAAAAGCCACCCGAATGGGTGGCTTTTTCTTTGTGTTACGCCTTTTTCACCGGCACGTCCGTGCTTTTTTGCAGTTGTGCGACCCACGCCGCAACCTGCTGTTGCGTCGGCGGTTCAAAGGTTGGAGCCGCTTCGGGTCTGCCGAGCCTTACGTATTTGTTGTTGCCGAGCGCATGATACGGCTCGACCTCGATTCCCACGATATGTTGAAGGGCATTCGCTATCGCGGTGATCCCCCCGAAATGCTCGTCCGTGTCGTTCACGTGCGGAATGATCGGACACCGCAAAACGATTTTGGCATCGGTTGCATCGATTTGTTGCAGGTTTTCCCGTATCCGCGCATTGTTCACGCCGGTATATTCCTTGTGCAACGTGTCATCGGTCATTTTCCAATCGTAAAGGAAAACATCCGTAACTTCAGCGATTTTCAGAATGTCTTCCGTTTTGGCAAAACCGCACGTTTCAACACACGTATGCAGCCCGTTTTGTTTGGCTTGTTTTAAAAGTTCGTAGGCAAAGTCCGACTGCATCAGCGGCTCGCCGCCCGAGAGGGTCAGCCCGCCGTCGGAATGCTCGTAAAAGACACGGTCTTTTAACACTTCGACCATCACCTCGTCGACCGTCATATATCTGCCGCACACTTCGTCTTTGCCGTTTTCGCACATCGTCTCCCTTGCGATAGAATGAGATTCGGGATTATGACACCATCGGCAGCGCAGCGGGCACCCTTTAAAGAACACCGTCGTGCGGATGCCCGGTCCGTCGTTCAGACAAAACCGCTGGATATTGAAAACCACACCTTGCATATTACACGCTGTACTCCGTTCTGTTAAGGATCGCCAACTGTTGCCACGGGGGCAGGCTGACAAAATACTCGCTGAAGCCGTACAGACGAACGGTAAGGCTCTTGTACTTGTCGGGATTCACCATCGCGTCTTCCAGGGTCTTACGATCGATGACACTGATACCCACGTGCAGACCGCCCATACTGAAATACGCCCGTGTGAGTGCTTTTAAAATAGCGGGCGAAACCTTTTGCGAGAAGGTCAGGTTGAGACCGCCGCCCGCCGTACGTGCAAACGGCAATTTGGCGACACTTTTCAAAAGAGCGGTAATACCGCTTTTATCTGCACCGTAGGTGGGCGACTGATTTTCGCTGTACGGCTCACCGTCTTTTCGACCGTCGGGTGTTGCCCCCGTTTCGTCGCGCCAGCGATTTTCACGTTCCAGAGAGTAAAAACCGGGAATGTTGTATTCGTTCTCCCGTCGCGGGAGCCTATCCACCGCATCCACCATGGCGTTGCCCGCCATCACCGTATAGCGATCGTTTTCGGTATCGTTTCCGAACCGTGTGTATCCCTGTATTTCACTTCGAAGTTCTTCGTGATTTTCGTAATTTTCCGAAAGGATCTTCCTAAATTCCGCGTAGGAATACCGTTTTTCCTTGAAAACGAGTTTGTCAAGCACCATCAGTGAATCGCCTATGGTTGCGACACCGGATAAAAAGTAATTGTTGAGACAATACGCACGGTCGTTGTCGTAGGCATACTTACATTCCATCGCCGTGTCGGTGAGAAGCAGCGAATCCAGCAACGCCGTCTGCCGCATATTTTCCACCGAGCGTATCCAATGGCGGTTCTTCATATCCTCCGACAGTGCCGCCGTATAATCCTTCAAAACATCCTCGACCGAAGTATACTCCTTACCGTGCAGGATATCAAGAAAGATCCGTACGGTGGGAACGTAATATTCGCCCCGCGGGTTGTGATAGTGCAGATCGAAGGTGCAACAAGCGGAATACGTAAAATCTTTTGCGATATCCGCGCGCACGCCGCGATCGAGAAGGCTTTGCACAATCAAATCGTAATTGTACACGTTCATTTTGTCTGTCAAAACCGCAAGAGATCGAAACACCTGCTCGGTAAACGCGGTATCGGCATCCGGTTTTAAACGCACCACGATCTCCGGTTGGGACAGGTTACTAAGCTCCGCCGCTTTCAGACATACCGTTGAAAACTTGTTCGGCGTTTCGCCGCCGATATTGAGATATTGCTTAGAAGACGGACACATGATCGGTTTTACGTTGTAGTTGTGCGCTGTTCTTCCGCCGATCTCGTTCGCCTTGATCATAAAGCCTGCAAGAAGTTCCGTAAGTTCCTCTTCCGTCTTACCGTCGGCAAGTGCTTTTTCGTAGAAGGCGAGCATATATTGGTCAAAATTTCCGAAGGCATAATCGCGCGCACCGATATAACAGCTGAGTATCATGTGCAATATCCATATCCCCTGCAACGCAGAGTAGAAATCGTAGGCGGGTTCATACGGCACCGTCCGCAATGCCTTTGCCATCTCGTCGCGTCCCGCATCTTCAGCGGCTTTGGCATAGCGGGCGCAGTAATCCCGCACCGCCTCTGCCACGATCACGGCGTTATCGGCAAAGCTCTTTGATTCGGCATCCCCCTTTTTCTTTGCGATCTCCCCGATCTCCGAAACGATGCCCTTCAAGCCGCACCGCAAAACCTTTTGGTAATCGGGGCTGAAATGACCCACGGAATTTAAAAGAGGGTTTGCCGTTTTTAAGCCTTCATACGGTAGCGCTTCCACCACGCGTCCCGCAAAATAATCGTGTTCATGGATGGGTACGGAAATCTCACTGAGCAACTTTGAAAAGATAACGGCAAATTTGTCCGGCTTGTCATACTCCGCCATTTCGGTTTCCAGACGCCCTAATATCTCATCGCGCTCGATAAAACAGGCGCGGTTATCGGATGCAAATACCAATTCCTTAAGTTTTGATAGATCTGCCATTGCAGTCACTCCTTTATCAACGGTTTTGTTCGGTAAGGAACAACCCTCATCGCACTTGTTTTAACAGATCACGGACCTTTTTCGGAAAATCCAAATAATTGTCAATCGTAATGTAACGGAAATCCGATCTGTACACCGCTTCGTCATTGCCGCCCGTTCCGTAATCGTCCCCGATATACACGACCTCGCTGTGTGTATACTCGTTTTCTTGGCAATAGGTATCCAACGCGTAAAACTTATCGTACGGTTTCGGCGCCATATCAAACGAGGAGGAACCGCCGACGAACACGCAGTAATCGCGGAAGGTGTTTACCACGTCCGCATAAATCTTTCTGCGTTTTACACGGTCGGGGTCGAACGCCAGCTTATCTTCCCCCTTGGCTTTTGTTCCGAGAATGGGAAAGGTCACGCATCCCGACGGATGAAACTCGACGGTTTCCCCCGCAAATTCGGTATAGCCGTATTTTTCTCGCAAGGCGTTGATCTTCTCGGTCACCTGTTCTTTGTTGCAGTGAGCGACGATATCGCGCTTAATATCCATCTCCCGTGTCTCGGCGTTATACACGCCGTACTGCATACCGTAGTTGCCGATAATGTCGATGGGAAATTGCAAAAGTTGGTTAAAAATGCGCATGACCTGCCCTGCACCGACCATGAGCAACGTGTATCTTTGGGCAAGTTCCGTAAGGACTGCCCTGTGTTCCGCACTCAGCGGTGTTTTGTGTTGCGTAAGGGTGCCGTCCAGATCCATCGCAACGACCTTGATATTCTTATACATTCGCCGCATCTCCCATCAGATCATAGTAAAGCCACAAAACGGTGTATCTGTCTTTCAGATCCTTGGCATACGCGATCGCATCGTGCCGTTTCTCTTGACTGTAAAGAGCATAGAATTCATTCATATCCAGATCGACAAGCGACAGCATTTTACGGATCTCCTCGGCAGTGGGAACTTCTGCCAATATGCTCTTGATCTCGTCTTCTTTTTCTTTGTAGATATTCGAGCGGTCGGTGGCATAGTTTCCGACCTTTTCTTGAAGGGCCATGCATCCGTCGGCGACCGATCCATAAACCGTTTGCATCGTTTTCACATATTCCGCATCCGTCAAGCGGTAGCGGGTGGCAGGAAACGGGCGGGACAACAGCTTTTCGCGGATTTCCGCCGTAACCACCGTGGAATACGCAACATCGATACCGTGAGGGAAGTATTCCTCTCCCCGAAGAATCCCCGTTATTTCAAAAAAGTGCGACAAATGATGTTCGCTGCCCGAAGCAGGGCGGGAATTGCCCGCAAAGCTCATCAGCACCCCGATGACCACGAGTGCTTCCATCAGCGTGCGGACGCTTTCTTCGTCCCTTTTCAAAATACCGTCTGCCAGAGCCAGCGTTCTTTGTATTTGCGCGTAGGTCAGATCGTAGATGTAATCACAAAAATATTCACCGTTCACGCAGTGGCTCAGTTTCCAGTCGTTGAGAGCGGAAAACTTGCCGATAATATCGCCGTATCCCGCTTTTATCATGTCCATCGGTGCCTTTGCCAACACGTCCACGTCGGCAAGGATGGCGCGGGGCAGTCCTGCGGAATAGGTCACTTTCATCCCGTCCGTGATCATAGCCGCACCGTTTGAGGCGTAACCGTCCATCGACGGCGCCGTCGCCACAATGACATACGGCACCCGGTTGTAGTGGGACACGTATTTGCATAAGTCCTGAATCACACCCGAACCGATGCCGACGATCAGATCCGTGTTTCGGAGACGATCGGTGACGGCGGCTATCGCTTTTTCGTTGGGTACGAGAACGGTTTTGCCGCTGAAGACCACTTTTTCAATGTGCTTATCCCGCAGTGCGGTCAGCGTTTGTTCTCCGGCGGCCGCAAAGGTGTTTTCATCCGCAACGATTAACAGGTTTCGGTCGTCGCGGCATACGTCTGTTAAGCGTTTCGTTGCATTTTTCTCAATATACACATATTGAATATCGCAGGTATGCCGTCTCCCGCAGGTGCAGGTCATTCCGCTGAGCAATTTGTTGATGTCCAAGAGAATATCTCCTTTACACAATGAGATAAGTATGTTATAATACATCCGTCAGAAAAAATCAACAATCAACCTGAAATTGCACGAATAACGGAAAGTTTAGGTTGTATTTTCTCAAATCCGTCAAAATCAACCGGTTCGGGGGCGTGAAAATGCTTAACAAAGAACGAGAACAAGAGATCCTTGGCATATTAAAATTGAACGGGTTTGCTTCGGTAAAGCAACTGTGTGACACCCTGTTTGCAAGTGAATCCAGCATTCGCAGAGATCTGAAAGCACTGGAAGAACGCGGGCTGGTCAAACGCAGTTACGGCGGAGCGTCGCTGGAAAACAATTTTTCAAACATCGTGACGTTCAATCACCGCACCCGTCAAAACGTGAAGCAAAAACGGGATATTGCCAAAAAGGCTGTCTCTTTAATACACGATGGCAACATTATTTTTCTCGATCAATCCTCCACCGCTTTTTATCTGGCGACCGAACTTGTCAATCGGAGTTCGCTTACGGTCGTCACGAACAATATCGAGATCTTGATGCTTCTGTCGAATGCAAGAATAAAAGTGATCTCCTCGGGCGGTTTCCTAAGTGACGAAAATCGGAATTGTCTCATCGGCGGCAACGCGCAAGCGACGTTTTCAAATATATTTGCCGACTACATGTTTTTCTCTGTGAAAGCGGTCTCGGACGATGCGGTCGTCACGGACTGTTCGACAGAGGAGATCGCCGTGCGAAACGTCATGCTGAAAAACGCCGATAAAAAGGTGCTTTTGTGCGACAGCACAAAATTCGGTGTTCGCGCCCCTTTCAAGCAATGCGACCTTTGTGACGTGGATTACCTCATCAGTGAAGATACCGCCGCCACGCGCTTTTGTGAACTTCAAGACAGTGTGAAATTGCTATAAGTGTGTAATTGCTATAAAAGAACGGCAACCGTCCTGCGGTTGCCGTTCTGAGCGTGTCAAAAAACCGCCTCTTCATGCTTGGAAAACGGAGGGAGGGGGTGTGTGCGGGGGAACCGTCAGGGTTCCCCTGCGCGTCGAGCGGGCGTTTGCCCGCGGATAACCCCGCCCGCAGGCGACAGACGGCAAAAAGTCCGGCGTTTGCCGGACTTTTTTGACAGTCTGAGAACGGCAACCGTCCTGCGGTTGCCGCTCTTTTATTCTCCTTTGATGCCTTTCCAATAGGCTTCGTACGCCTGTTCGTTCTTGTTATCCCCCGCGTGGTAATACACCGTGTCTTTAAGCACGTCGGGCAGATATTGCTGCTCTACCCAGTGATGCGGGAAACTGTGGGGATAAAGATAATGCTGTCCCTTCACCGCCGCATCCGCGCCGTCGTAATGCTTGTTCTGCAACTGTCGCGGAATGGGGCCCGTACGCCCTGCCTCCACGTCCGCCATCGCGGCGTTGATCGCATCGTGCGCCGAATTGGATTTCGGGCTGCGGCACACCAACACCACCGCGTCTGCCAGCGGCAAGCGTGCTTCGGGCAAACCGACCTGGAGTGCCATATCTACCGCCGCCTTCACGATCGGCAGTATCTGCGGATTGGCAAGCCCCACGTCCTCCGCCGCGCACACCAGCAAACGGCGGCAAGCAGAAGGCAGGTCCCCCGCCACAAGCAAGCGCGCAAGATAGTGCAACGCGGCGTTTTCATCCGAGCCGCGCATCGATTTTTGATAGGCGGAAATGATGTCGTAATGCTCGTCCCCTTCGCGGTCGTACCGCATGGCACTGCGCTGCGCGAGTTGCCCTGCCGTCTCCGCCGTCACCGTGCGGGAGCCGTCCGCCGCGGGCGGCGTGGACAGCACGCACAACTCCACCGCGTTCAGCGCTTTGCGCACGTCGCCGCCGCAATTTTGGGCGATGTGAGTGACCACCGCGTCGTCCGCTTCGATCGCCACCCCCTGTTCCTCCGCCATAAAGGCGAAGCCGCGGCGCACCGCCACCTTTAAGTCCTCCACCTCGACCGGTTTGAACTCAAACACGGTGGAACGGCTTAAGATCGCGTTGTACACGTAAAAATACGGATTTTCGGTGGTGGAAGCGATCAGCGTGATCTGCCCGTTTTCGATGTATTCGAGCAAGGTCTGCTGTTGGCGTTTGTTGAAATACTGGATCTCATCAAGATACAACAGTATGCCGCCGACCCCTGCGAGCGTATCCACCTCGCTCACCACCGCTTTGATATCCGCGGTAGAGGCGGTGGTACCGTTCAACTTATGCAAACGCATATCCGCCCGTTCGGCGATCATACGCGCAAGGGTGGTCTTTCCCACGCCCGACGGGCCGTAGAAAATGAGGTTGGGCACCCGCCCCGCATCCACGATACGACGCAGGGCACGCCCTTCGTCCAGCAAATGGTGCTGGCCGACCATATCCTCCAAAGTTTGCGGGCGCATGCGGTCCGCAAGCGGCGCACTCATACGCCCGCCTCCTTTCGAAGTGTAATGTTATCTCAGTACAGCGGGTACTTCGCGCACAGGGCGTTCACGCCTTCGCGCACCGCCGCCGCGTTGCCGTCGAAATCTTCGATAACGGCTTTGATGAAGCCTGCAATAGCGTCCATATCCGCCGTGTTCAAGCCACGGGTGGTCACGGCAGGCGTGCCCAGACGCAGACCGCTGGTCACAAACGGCGAGAGCGGCTCGTTCGGAATGGAGTTCTTGTTCGCGGTGATGAACACCTCGTCCAGGCGATGCTCCAGTTCCTTACCCGTCACACCCGTGTCGCGCAGATCCATCAGCATCAGGTGATTGTCGGTACCGCCCGAAACAAGTTTCAGATCACGGTTGATAAGACCGTCCGCGAGCGCCTTGGCGTTGTCGCAAATGCGGCTCTGGTAATCTTTGAACGCGTCGCTCATCGCTTCACCGAAGCAGACGGCTTTGGCGGCGATGATGTGCATCAGCGGGCCGCCCTGCGAGCCGGGGAACACCGCTTTGTCAACGGCCTTCGCATGCTCTTCACGGCAGAGGATCAAACCGCCGCGCGGACCGCGCAATGTCTTGTGGGTAGTGGTGGTCACCACGTCGCAATACGGCACGGGGTTCATGTGTTTGCCTGCGGCAACCAGACCCGCGATGTGCGCCATATCCACCATCAGCAAAGCACCGCACGCGTCCGCGATCTCGCGGAAGATATCAAAACGGATCTCACGGCAATAGGCACTGGCACCCGCCACGATCAACTTCGGGCGATGCTCCATCGCGAGCGCACGCACCTTGTCGTAATCGATACGACCCGTCTCTTCGTCCACGCCGTACGGCACGAAGTTGTAGAGCTGACCCGAGAAGTTCACGGGCGAGCCGTGGGTAAGGTGACCGCCGTGGGCAAGATTCATACCAAGCACCGTGTCACCGGGTTTGATGAGTGCCATATACGCCGCCTGATTCGCCTGCGCACCCGAGTGGGGCTGCACGTTGGCGTGGTCGGCGCCGAACAGTTTGCAGGCGCGGTCACGGGCAATATCCTCCACCACGTCCACGTCCTGACAGCCGCCGTAATAGCGCTTACCAGGATAGCCTTCCGCATACTTGTTGGTCAGCACACTGCCCATCGCCGCCATCACGGCGGGAGAGACGATGTTCTCCGACGCGATCAGTTCCAGATTGCGGCGCTGACGGAACAGTTCCTTCTCCATCGCTTCACCGACGGCAGGGTCCGCCGCTTTCACAAAACCGATGGTATCCATCAAATTCTCGTACATAGTTTTTCGACTCCTTACGATAAAAAATACGCACTTATTATACTATACTTTTCTATCAAAAACAAGGGGGAAATGAAAAAAGTGCTCTTTGCACAGCAAAAAGCACTTTATACACTCAAAATCCGTCACATTCACTCTTCAGAGGTCTCTTCGCCCGTATCCACCACGGCACGCACCGTTACGATGCGGATGCCGCCGCTGTTTTGCGACTCGAAGGTCATCTGCCCGTCGCACAGTGAACAAGAAGGACGTTCCTCCCATTCGGTCGGTGTCTGCACCGGCAACGGAATACCCGTGCGCGCCGCAATGCACGCGCGTTGATGTCCCGACACCACTTCGGCATGCCCGCATTCACACGGCAAAATGATGATCGGTTTTTCCTGCGATTTCGCCTGCATCGACTTGTAAAGGCGCGGACAGTACAGCAGATCGTTTGCCGCAAGTTTCCCTGCCGGCGATACGAAATGATCCCCGATGACCGACAGCGAGCATTTGCCCGTTTTCATAAAATAGCAGGTGGATTTACTCAGCGAAATGGTCGCTTCCATCTTGCCGCGAATCACGCCCATATACCGTCCGCTCCTTTCTTTTAAGACTTTCGTTTTATTATACCCCTTTTCTCCTGAAAAAGCAAGTCTTTTTATTCACGCGCCGCCGAAAGCATGACGCCTCCGCACAAGAGCATGAGCGCCGCCGAAGCCGCCGCCGAGACGGAAAACGGGTGTACCGCCGTGACGGTATAGAGCGGCGCCGCTACCGCCGCCGTCGTTTGCGGCATCGGCATCACCCAAAACAGGGCCCCCGAAAACGCACCGCCGAGCAGGGCGTGTATTGCTCGTGCCGAATAGAAATTTTTCCACGACAACGCGTGTTCCGAAAACATACCCCGTATTTGCATCAGCACCGACACCCCACCCCAACCGAGCGCCGCTCCCAACAAAAACGCTAACCCTTTGCCCGCAACGCGGCAAGAGGTCAGCCCCACCGCACCGCAACTCACCTCCCAAAACGCCGCCCAAACAGCTGAAGGGACGTCCGCATTCGTAAAGGTCGAAAACATTACAGACGTAATACCCGTAGCATCCGATAAGGTAAGCACCGCCGAAAACAGCAACACGAAGCCACTCATACCGAGTACCGCCGTGACCGCCCGTGCAACTGCTGCGGAGAAAGCGGCGGAAAACGGCACTTTTCGGGCAGGGGGTACGTTTTGTTTTCTCTCCGTACCAAAGCGGCGTGAAAATAACGCGATCATCAAAGACGCCAGCAAATGTGCTGTGTAAAGCAAAACGCCTTTATATGCACTGCCAAGCAACCGTGCCCCCACCGTGCCGATAATGAAGGCGGGACCGCCGTTTACACAGCACCACAGCAGGCGTGTCGCCTCTTTTTCTTCGATCTCGCGGCGTTCCAGCAAGTCGCGCACCGCCGCCGCGCCTGCGGGGTACCCCCCCACCGCACCGATCAACAACACCGCCGCGCCGTTGCCCGACAAATTGAACACACGGCGGGCAACGTTTTCAAGTTTATGTCCGACTGCCGCGGCGGTGCCGCTGTGAATGAACACTCCGCTAAGCACCAAAAACGGAAACAGCGACGGAATGATCACCTCACCGCACACCGCCAGTCCGCGGCTGACCCCCGTTGCCACCGCTGCAGGAAAACGCAGCAGTAGCACCGCCGCTCCCAAAAAGAGCAACAATATGCCGCCTTGCCGCAACCGCTGTTTATGTAAGATCCGTATGTACACGTGCCATCCCTCCCCTTACACTATATACCTTGTCCCCGTGCATTATGCCGCGCATTCACGCATAAAGTAGTACGCAAGGAGGCGGGTACTATGAAACGCAAACGGGGCACGACCTCTTCCCCACTCTCGCGGCGGGTAGAATCGCTGTTGGACCTGCCCGAGGGATTGCTGGGACACTGTACGCGAATGGAATGGGTCGATAACCGCGAAGTACGTATGGACGGGTGCTGTGACATTTTGGAATACGAAGAAGATTCGATCGCCGTAGCGGTCGCGGGCGGAACGGTGCGGTTTTGGGGCGGGCGGTTGTGTCTGCACTGTCTTTCGGCGGGCAGTCTGTTGCTCACGGGGGATATTCAGCGCATGGAATTTTTGAAGTGAGGTGGCACGCATGAACGAATACACCTGGTGGCGATGGCTGTGCGGATGGGTGCGGTTTGAGACCGAGGGAGATTCGGCGGGACGTCTGCTCACGCTGGCGGCGCGCGACGGTATTGCGCTGTGGGATACCCGCCGCACCGCAGACGGATTTTCGGCTTGCTGCCGCGCGAACGCTTACCCGCGTCTGCGCCCCATCGCCCGCCGTTGCGGGCGACGGCTGCGGGTACGTGAACGACACGGTGCGGCGTTCGTGTTTCGCCGGTATCACAAGCGGATCGGCGTACCCGTTGCTATCGGCGTATACGTCGTACTGCTCGTGTGGCTCTCCTCCCGCATTTGGTCGCTCGATATACGGGGCTTGCAATACGCCGACGAAGCCGCCTTGCGTGCCCTGCTCGCCGAACACGGCGTATCGGTGGGGGCACCGAAACGCGGGGTGGATTCCGAAGCCGTTCGCCTGGATGCATTGACCCGTCTGGAGGACGTCTCGTGGCTCGCGGTGAATTTGGACGGCTGTGTGGCGCAGGTGGAACTCAAAGAAATGAACCCGCACGAGACCCCGACCGAGCCGACCGCTCCGTCCAACTTGGTTGCCGCACGGGACGGCGTGGTGGTCGCAGTGGAGATCACGAGCGGTGCCGCCGCCGTGCAGGTGGGTGACGCCGTGGCGGCGGGCAATATCCTTGCAAGCGGCATCGTCACCACCGAACAGGGCGTGACACTTCACCGCTCGTCGGGGCGGGTACTGGCAAAGACCGTGCGGGAGATCGCGGTGGAGATCCCGCTCACCGAAGAATGCCTTCTCCCCTGCCGAAAGCCGTTCGAAGCGCTCACCCTTTCCGTTTTCGGTCTGCACATTCCGTTGTATGACGATCGCCTTTCCGGCGACGGTTGCCGTGTTGAGACCCACGAATCCACCCTGACGGTCGGCGGCATTCCCTTGCCGCTCGGGATACGCATCGACCGCTATACTCCGCTGAGCGTTCAGACGGTCATCCGCACTGTCGAAGAAGCCACACGGCTGGCAGAAACCGCTCTTGCAGAAAACGAAGCCGCTTTGCTCGCGGATGCAGAGGTACACGAGCGCACCGTCACGGCACAGACGAGCGAAAACGCCGTGCGTCTCACAGCAGTCTATTCCTGCACCGAAGACATTGCCTCGGAGGTCCCCTTGCGGCTTGGTTGAACGATTGTTCAATTTCGTGACGAAAATTTTGTTAATTTGTTACAATGACAACCGCAAAATTATGTGATATAATAATAGAAACTAAAAGTTACAGGAGCATCTATGTTTGAACAAGTACTGAACGTCGACCGCATGGAGCAGATCGTCTCACTGTTCGGCAGTTTTGACGAGAACGTCCGCTTGATCGAAGAACATTATCAAGTGGACGTGGTCAGCCGCGGCACCGATCTCAAGGTGTCGGGCGAACCCGAAAATGTATCCAAAGCGGTCAAAGCCATGCAGGGGCTGTTGCAACTCATCAACCGCGGTGAGCAACTCGGTGAGCAAAACGTCCGTTACGTCTTGATGTTGGTGGACGAAGGGCACGACGACTCTCTCCCGCAACTGACCGACAGCATCTGCATCACGGCGAAGGGCCGCCCCATCAAAGCGAAAACACTCGGTCAAAAACAATACGTCGAAGCCATTCGGCAAAATACCATCACGCTCGGTGTGGGTCCTGCGGGTACGGGTAAAACGTACCTTGCCGTGGCAATGGCGGTCAACGCCTTCCGTGCAAAGGAGATCAACCGCATCATCCTCACCCGCCCTGCGGTGGAGGCAGGCGAAAAACTGGGCTTTCTGCCGGGCGACCTGCAATCGAAGGTAGACCCGTATCTGCGTCCGTTGTACGACGCGCTGTTCGATATGCTCGGCACCGAGACCTATCAGAAATATTTGGAGCGCGGCAATATTGAGATCGCCCCGCTCGCCTATATGCGCGGGCGCACGCTGGACGATTGCTTCGTCATCCTGGACGAAGCGCAGAACACCACACCCGAGCAGATGAAGATGTTCCTGACCCGTCTGGGTTTCAACTCCAAAATGGTCATCACGGGCGACGTCACCCAGATCGACCTGCCCGACGGCAAAAAGAGCGGTCTGCGCGAAGTACTGCGCGTGCTGAAAGGCGTGGAGGATATCGCCATCTGCCAATTCAGCGAAAAAGACGTGGTGCGTCATCAGCTGGTACAAGCAATCGTGAAAGCTTATGAAAAATACGAACGGGACGAACAAAAGAGAAAGGAAAAGACGTATGGAAAAAATCAGAGTCGTAATTGAGAACAAGCAAAAGGTCGTGAAGATCCCCACGGGCATCCGTATGCTCATCCGCCGTTGTTGCAACGCCGTGTTGGTGATGGAGAAGTTTGAAGGCAACGCGGAAGTGGACGTTTCCATCGTCAGCGACGAGCAGATCCGGGCCATCAACGCGGAACACCGCAAACTGGATATGCCGACCGACGTACTCTCCTTCCCGCTCGGCGAAAACGGCGAGTACGACGTGGATCCTGCCACGGGCGCGAAACTGCTCGGTGACATCGTCATTTCCATTGAACACGCCGAAAAGCAGGCGAAGGATTACGGGCATACTCTGCAGCGTGAGATCGGCTATCTCACGGTACATTCCATGTTGCACCTTTTGGGGTACGACCACATCCACGGCGGACTCGAAGCCGTGAAGATGCGCGAAAAAGAAGAGGCGGTCATGCAGTCCATCGGTCTGCCGCGCAACGCCAGTTACGTAATGGAATAAGGGGATACGCGTTTTATGAATTCTACAACTACCCGTTCCGCCTTCGTGGCGTTGGTCGGCCGCCCGAACGTCGGCAAGTCCTCCCTGCTCAATCAGTTGGTCGGGCAGAAGATCGCCATCGTTTCGGACAAGCCGCAGACCACCCGCAACCGCATTATGGGCGTACTCACCCGTGATACGTTGCAACTCGTGTTTTTGGACACCCCCGGTGCCCACCGTCCCCGCACCCGCCTGGGTGATTTTATGGTGAAATCCATCGGTGAAGCGGTCGGCGGCGTGGATGCGGGCGTGTTGGTGGTGACCGCCGACGCCAAAGTGTCGGATACCGATCGCGAACTGCTGGCACAATTCCGCCGTCAGCAGTTACCGGTCATCTTGGTCATCAACAAGATCGACCTGCTCGAAGACAAATCGCCCCTGCTCACCTGCATCGATATGTGGCAGAGCGAATACGATTTCGAAGCCATTTTGCCGCTATCGGCTTTGACGGGCGAAGCGGTGGATACGCTCGTAGAGGAACTCTCCGCCTTCGCGTTTGAAAGCCCCCACTTCTTCCCCGCCGACACGGTGAGCGACCAACCCGAGCGGGTACTCGCTTCCGAGTTGGTACGTGAGCAGATGTTGCATCTTTTGCAAAAGGAGATCCCGCACGGCATCGCCGTGGTGGTGGAAAAGATGGGCGAAGACGTCACCGAAAAAGGGCAGGATATCCTGGATATCGAGGTCACCATCTACTGCGAAAAAGACAGCCACAAAGGCATCGTCATCGGCAAGCGCGGCGCGATGCTCAAAGAGATCGCCTCCCGCGCCCGCGCCGAAATGGAAGCGCTGTTCGGCATCCACGTCAACCTGCAATGTTGGGTGAAGGTGAAGGAAGATTGGCGCAACCGTCAAGGTCTCTTGGGCAGTTTCGGATATACGTTACAATAAAAATAGGACTGTTCGGCAGAAAGACTTTTCTTTCTGCCGATTTCACATCGGAGCGATACAGGTGATAGACGGTGGTTACAGAAAAAGAACTTCCAAAAAGAAAACATACTCGCCTCAACAATTATGACTATGGCTCTGCGGGTGCTTATTTTATAACAATATGCGCCCCAAACAGGCGATGTTTATTTTCTCGTGTCGTAGGGCGGAGGCTTGCCCCCGCCCTACAATCCCGGACATCATTTGCGCATACAAATCGTTGACAACAAGAGAATGCAAAAGAAACGGTTTCGAAGGGAAGCTGTTTCAAACTTCTTTTTACGAGCACATAATTCGGAACAGAGAGGACTACGAAGATATCGTAAAGTACATTTATGACAATCCAACTCGTTGGTATTACGACGAATTTCATGCAATGGAATAAGAAAGATATAAGAGGATAAAAAATGGATTTTGAACAACTTGCCAAAATTGAAAACGAAAGTGAACGTGTAAACAAAACCTACGATGTTTTCAACGAAGATACCAGGCTCAACCATTCCAAGGCTGCGAGAGTTGAATTTCTGACTACCGTTCATTACATAGAAAAATACCTAAAAGAGGGCGACAAAATACTGGATATCGGCGCGGGCGCCGGTGAATACAGCCTTTACTTTGCCCGTAACGGTTACGCGGTATCGGCGTTGGAACTTGCCGATGCCAACATTGCCGCTTTTAGGAAAAAAATCACGCCCGAAGACAAAATCGATCTCGTTCAGGGTAATGCGCTTGACCTCTCGCGTTATGCTGACAAATCGTTTGACATCGTTCTTCTGTTCGGTCCGCTCTACCATTTGAAAAACGATGTAGACAAGAAAAAATGCATCCACGAGGCAAAGCGCGTCCTGAAAGATAGCGGCAAACTCTTTCTTGCTTTCATTTCCAACGACTTTGTTTTTCTCACAGAGTTTGGATATGATGTTAACTATTTCGGCAATGGCGATTACGACAAGGAAACGTTTAAGTTAAACGACTTCCCATTCGTGTTTCATACAGTTAGCGCAGCAAGAAAGCTTCTGACTGACAGTGGCGTACGCATCTTGCACGAAGTAGCATCTGACGGTGCCAGCGAACTTTTGGCATCGAGAATTAACGAAATGAACGAAGCCGACTACGCGCAATATCTCCGTTATCATTTCTACATATGCGAAAAGCCGGAATTGTTTGGCATGACAAACCACCTACTCTTTGTGGGCGAAAAAGAATGACAAGCGGACCCCGACAGATTTAAAATCTGTCGGGGTCCGCTTGTTGACGGCGGGAGCAAGCCCACGCCCTACGCGCTTTTTCCAAGTCCCTAAGAGTCTCTCTTGTCGACCTTACATCCTTAATTTTTATTACGCTGCCTCTATTGACAAACAGGGATAAATTGGGTATACTATATACTTGTATAATTTTGTGAATGAGGTGTACAACATGGCTAAAGAAAGCAAGCAGATCCTCGTTACCGAAGAAGGTCTTGCCAACTTAGAGAAAGAACTGGAATATTTGAAATCTGTCAAGCGTGCGGAGATCGCCGACCGTTTGAAAGAAGCGCGTTCGTTTGGTGACTTGTCGGAAAACAGCGAATACGACGAAGCGAAGAATGAGCAGGCGATCAACGAAAGCCGCATTGCCGAACTGGAGCAGCAGCTCAAAAACGCACGTGTGTTGGACGAAAGCCAGCTGTCGGGCAACTTGGTACACGTCGGCTTGGAAGTCGTGATCGAAAACGTGGCAACGAAAGAGACCCGTACCTATCGTATCGTCGGTGTGACCGAAGCGGATCCGATGAGCGGCAAGATATCGGATGAGTCTCCCATCGGCCACGCGCTGCTCGGCCACGCGGTGAACGACGTGGTGGAAGTAGTGTTGCCGACCGGCAAGATCGTCAACTACCGCTTGGTTTCCATCGCGAAGTAATGTTCTCCTGAAAGGAAGTTTAGTATGAGTGACACTGTCAACACCCCCGAGGTGGAGATGACCGAACAACAACTGTCCGAGTTGTTGCAGGTGCGCCGCGATAAACTGGCGGCGTTGCAGGAAGCGGGGCAAGACCCGTTTGTTATCACCAAATACGAGGTGACGGCACAAAGCGCGGATATCCGTGCGAATTACGAAGCGATGGAAGGCACGACCGTCTCCATTGCGGGTCGTATGATGAGCCGCCGCATTATGGGTAAAGCCAGTTTTATGGACGTGCGCGACAACAGCGACCATATGCAGGTGTACGTGCGCCGTGACGATATCGGTGTGGACGAATATATGGCGTTCAAAAAGTGGGATATCGGCGATATCGTGGGCGTGACGGGCACCGTGTTCAAGACCCAGACGGGCGAGATCTCGGTCCACGCGACCGCCATCACCCTGCTTTCGAAGTCGTTGCGTCCCCTGCCCGAAAAATTCCACGGGCTTAAGGATACCGACACGCGTTACCGTCAGCGGTATCTCGACCTTATCATGAACCCCGACGTGAAGCGCAACTTCGTCATCCGTTCCCGTTTTATCAAGTACATGCGGGAATACCTCGACAATATGGGATATATCGAAGTGGAGACCCCCGTGCTGAACACGATCGCCGGCGGTGCGTCCGCCCGCCCGTTCATCACCCATCACAACACGTTGGATCTCGATATGTATATGCGTATCGCCACCGAGTTGCCGCTCAAGCGTCTCATCATCGGCGGTATGGATCGCGTGTATGAGATCGGTCGTATCTTCCGTAACGAGGGTATGGATACGAAGCACAACCCCGAGTTCACCACGATCGAACTCTATCAGGCGTACGCCGATTTCCACGATATGATGGATATTGCCGAAGGGATTTTGTCGGGTGCGGCAAAAGAGATCCTCGGCACCTACGAAGTGGAATGGATGGGCGAAAAGGTGGACCTCTCCCCCGGTTGGCCGCGTCTCACGATGGTGGAAGCGGTGAAGCAGTACGTGGGTATTGACTTTGGTGCTATCACCGACGATGCCGAAGCGGTTGCCGCCGCCGAAGCGAAGGGTGTGGAACTCGCCGAAGCCGCCGAAAAGACATGGGGCAACGCGCTGTACGCCTGCTTCGACCAGCGTGTGGAACAGCATTTGGTGCAACCTACCTTTATCACGATGTATCCGGTGGAGGTCTCCCCGCTGACCAAGCGTTCTCCCGAAGATCCGCGTTTGACCGAGCGTTTTGAGTTCTTCATCTGCCGCAGTGAGATGGGCAACGCCTACTCGGAGCTCAACGATCCCATCGACCAGCGCGAGCGCTTTATGAAGCAGGTGGAGCAGCGCGAACGCGGCGACGACGAGACCGAGATGCTGGACGAGGATTTCCTCACCGCGATGGAATACGGTATGCCGCCCACGGGTGGTATGGGCATCGGCGTGGACCGCGCCGTCATGCTGCTCACCGGCTCGGACACCATCCGCGAAGTCATCTGCTTCCCCACGATGAAACCGTTGGATTAAAATCAATTAAAGGGCTATGACATTTGTCATAGCCCTTTTTACTTGTCATTACTTTTTATCTTGAATTCTTGCACAAGGTTCGCAACGCCCCCACTCGTCCAATCGCAATACAGAAAAGGTTCTGGTTAATTCTTCATATATTGCTTTTTTTACACCGTATGGTATAATTAAACACAGAACATTACCGTTTTGTGGAGGTAGACTATGGGTATACCCAATACGATCGCGCAGTACCGCGAATTCAAACGCGGTGTTACGCACTGCACGTTTAATCCGGAGGGCCCCGGTGTTGTGCGCATCCATTTGATCCCGCCGAAATTTCGTCTGTTCCGTTCGGATGCGTATATCGTCCTCTTAAACGGCTACTATCTGTTGCCGCTCGGGTACGCATGGGCGTTGCTTCTCTCCCGTTTCATGCGAGAGGTCAACCGCTTCGACGGCAAGCCCATCACCAAAGCGGACGAAGAGGACATCGTAAAGCGGACCGTTTCCCACCTGCATCGGGTGTTTTCGACCGTGCCGAAAGCGCGCATTGAAGAGGATTTGAACGAATTGCTGGACGTACTGTTTGCCGTGGCACGCGGGGAACATACCGACGCCGTGATTGAGAAGCTGTCGATCCGCACCTATCGCGACAGCATGACGGCACCGCACCGCGTGGATCTGATGGTCTCTGCCATGACGGATGCACAAGGGCGGTGGCAGTGCAACCAAAAGTGCCTGTTCTGCTATGCCGCGGGACAGGCGATGGGCAAAACGGAAGAACTGTCCACCGCCGCGTGGAAACAGGCTATTGATCGGCTGCAAGCCGCCCGTGTACCGATGGTGACCTTCACCGGCGGTGAACCCACCATGCGTGCCGACATTGCCGATTTGATCGGCCACGCCAAGCACATGGTAACACGACTGAACACCAACGGTACACAACTCACGCCGACACTGGTGCAGGAACTGAAAGCAGCGGGCTTGGACAGTGTGCAGGTCACCCTCTACTCCCACGACGAAGCGACCCACAATGCCTTGGTGGGCGGTGAGCACTTCGCCGATACCGTAAACGGTATTCGTAACGCGGTGACGGCGGGATTGGACATCAGCGTTAACACACCGCTGTGCCGCAAGAACGCGGATTACGAAAACACCGTGGCGTTCATTCACTCCTTGGGTGTACGTTTCGTGACGGTCAGCGGGCTGATCTGCACCGGCACCGCCGCAATCAACCACGAAGAGTACGACCTCTCCCCCGATGAATTGTATACGATCGTGAAAACGGCAAAGGCGTTTTGCAACGCTCACGAGATGGAAATGGACTTCACCTCTCCCGGTCTGATCGAAGCGGAGAAACTAAATGCCCTCGGCATGAACGTGCCGATGTGCGGTGCGTGTCTCAGCAACATGGCCGTCGCCCCCGACGGCACGGTGGTACCGTGTCAAAGTTGGCTCGGCACGGATGCCGCCCTCGGTCACATTTTGCACGATCCGTTTAACCGCATCTGGAATCACCCGCGGTGTCATTCCTTGCGGAACATGACGGAAGAGCAAGCACTCTCCTGCCCGTTCAGAACGCAGAAGGGCGGTGACGAAGCATGAAAAAAGGACGTGTAAAAGCCAAATACGACCCCTCGTACGTCAAAACGGTGCGCACCTTCCCCACGGGAAAGATGTTTCTTCTCTGTTTCGTTATTCTTCTGCAACTCGGTTTAGTGCTGTTTGCGTTTTCCTACCAACCCCGACCGCAAGACGTGATTCATCGGTATGACGTCACGGTGGAACCGCAAAAGGACGGCAGTTTGGATATTGCCTACCGTTTTGTTTGGGAGGCACTGGACAATTTTGAAGACCTGACGTGGGTCGAGATCGGCATGGCAAACGAGAATTTTTCGGTATATCCCGATTCCGTCTCTTCCAACGTGCTTATGTACGACAAATACGTCGATTATGACTACGTCAGTTTACGGCTGGACTTCAAAGATGCCTATTCGAGCGGCGACGTTGTGGATTTTTCCTTCAAGATCAACCAAAGGGATATGCTCTGTCAAAATGAAAACGGCTATTTTTACGAGTTTGTCCCCGGCTGGTTCAACGCCATCCAAGTCGAGCAATATACCTTTCGGTGGGTCAAAGACGGTGCAGAAGATCTCGTGCGGCGCGGCAGTTTGAACTACGGCGAGTATTGCAAAATGACGGTGCAATACGGTGCTGATGCGTTCCTTGGGTGTTCCACGGCGGCGTACTTGCCGTTTGATGGTGAAGGTGCCCACAACGAACTGCCCAAACAAAAAGTCGGTGTCATGGTGTTGTGTTTCCTCGGGGCGGCACTCTTGATCCTTGCGGAAGTGTACATCGTCGATTGCTACGTATCCTATGAGCGCGGCCGCGGGTTCCTCTCGGGTCACGGGTATTATATGCATACATATGGCCGCTCAAATGCGCATTACGTGCGTGCACGCAATGCGCACGGCAGTCGCTTCGGCGGTGGCGGCGGTGGCGGTTGTGCCTGCGCCTGCGCCTGTGCATGTGCGGGCGGCGGGCGTGCCGGCTGCAGCCAAAAAGACACCACCGACACGCAAAAGCATGCCCCCTTCGGTACTGACACCGCATCGTAGGGACCAAAACGTGTAACAAAACGAAAAAAATGGTTGTATAATAAAAAGCAATGAAAATTGTACAAAGTGAGGGACGTATCATGCGCAAAGATTTCGGAGTGAAAACGTGGCTGTATCCCATGCCCGTGTTGATCGTCGCCGCCTATGACAAGGACGGCGTGCCCTGCTGTATGAACGCGGCGTGGGGCGGGGTGTACGACACGAATCAGATCATGGTCTGTCTTGCCGACGACCACAAGACAACGAAGAACATTCGGGAAACCGAAGCCTTCACCGTCAGCATCGCCGATGCGAAACACGTGGTCGCGGCGGATTACGTGGGCATCGTTTCGGGCAACGCCGTTCCCGACAAGATGGCAAAAGCCGGTTTGTCGGCGGTGCGATCGGCGTTTGTGAACGCGCCGATCATACAGGAATTCCCCATGACGGTCGAGTGCCGCCTGCGTGGCTTCAACGAAGACGGCATCTGCATCGGTGAGATCGTGAACGTCAGTGCCGACGAAGCGGTGCTCGGTGCGGACGGAATGATCGACCCGCACAAACTGGAGGCCATCACCTATGACCCCGTGCATCACACCTACATCAAACTCGGCGAAGCGGTGGGTAACGCCTTTTCCGACGGAAAGAAGTTGAAATAAATGGACAGACCGTACATCCTTTGTCATATGGTGACCTCCATCGACGGTAAGGTCACGGGCGATTTTCTGTTTCAGCCGCCATGTGCCGAGGCAACGGAGATCTACTACCGTATCAACCGCGAGCGAAAAGCCGACGGCTTTATCTGCGGGCGGGTGACGATGGAGGGCAGTTTTACCAATGGGTGGTATCCCGATCTTTCGAAATACCAACCCGATGAAACGGATAGAAACGATTACCTTGCGGACGGTCTCAGCGGATTTTACGCCGTTGCGTTTGACACCCACGGCAGGCTTGGTTGGAAGTCGAATACGATCATCGATCCCGACGGCGATCCCGGTTACGACGGCGCACAGATCATCGAAGTGCTGTCCGAGGACGTGGATACGCGGTATCTCGCTTATCTGCGCGAAACGGGGATCCCCTATATCTTTGCGGGCGAGAACAGCATCGACGTGCCGCTTGCCTTGTTTAAACTGAAAACGCTGCTCGGCTGTCAGACGCTCCTTTTGGAGGGCGGCAGTATTTTGAACGGCGCGTTCGAGCGGGCGGACGCAGTGGACGAGCTCAGCCTGGTGGTTGCCCCCGTGATCGCCGACAAAGATGCCAAGCCACTGTTCACGGATGCCGACACGGCAAACTTTTCGCTTACCGCCGCCGAAAGCGAAAACGGCAATCTCGTGTTGCGTTACAAGCGAAACGCTCGTTAGATCGCCAAAGACGGATGCACCTATCAAAACAGCCGTATGACTGCTCGTCATACGGCTGTTGTTTTTATTCCTTCCGCAATACCTTTTTGTGCCATGCGTATTTGCCACACTGCGGACAACGCATATACCGTGTGCGGCCCGTGTGCATCGCCCAAAACACGCTTTGGTAGCGCGGCACGTAGGTATGCCCGCAGCGGCGACAGACGTAGTAGCCCGCCGTTTGCTCGATTCTCAGCATAAACGGCGCCGCAACCAACAGCGGCAGTAGGCACGCACCGACGATGACCGATGCCAGCCATTCCGCCATCGGTACCACCGTGGCGATGATGACCGCCGCTATCAGCGGCAACAAACAGAGAATACCCACCAAAATTTCCAGGCGGAGCAACCGTTTGTCCGCTTCTTCCTTTTGCCTCACCATTTCGAGCAGATTGTTTTCCAGTTCTTTGTTATAGTTTTCCATTGTCACTCTCTCCCCACTCAGTAAATCGTTGACCGTGATACCCAAAATATCGCACAACGGAAGCATCAAGGATGAATCCGGCAAGGACAACCCTCGCTCCCATTTGGATACCGCACGGTCGGTAATGTTCAGCCGTTCCGCCAACTGCGCTTGCGTCAAGCCGACGGCTTTTCGGCACGCGGTAATGAATTTGCCGATCTTTACTTGGTCCATACGCCGCCTCCTTTCGCTTACAGTATAGCAATCCAAACATCAAAACGCCACATACCGTTGGTTGAGTGGGAAAAAACCGCTCTCTCTCCTATAGTATACCATAAAAATCCTTTTTTCAACCCTTGACAAACGTCCTTTTTCATGTTAAAATAACAGCCGTTATATAACAATAGTTATTTTATGGAGGTGCGCTATGCCGCCGAAAGTAAAAGTCAACAAGGAGGATATCGTAACCGTCGCGCTTGACGTCGTGCGCCGCGAAGGGGCGTCTGCGTTGAATGCGCGCACGGTTGCCGCCGCACTGGGATGCTCCACGCAACCCGTGTTTTCGAATTTCGCCACGATGGAGGAATTGCGCTTCGCCGTGGCGGAAAAAGCCACCCTTCTGTACGATGCCCGCACCGCCGCGGAAGTGGCAAAGGCTACCTATCCCCCGTATAAGGCGAGCGGAATGGCGTATATCCGCTTTGCGAAAGAGGAACGGGAGTTGTTCAAGTTACTGTTCATGTGTGACCGCACGGGCGAGTCGATCCCCGAAGAGGCGGGCAGTTTTGACCGTATGACGGCGTTGGTACACGGCAACACGGGATTGCAGGAAGAGGCCGCCACACTGTTTCATCTCGAAATGTGGGCGTACGTACACGGCATCGCCACCATGTACGCCACGAAGTTTTTGGACTTGGACGAAGAACTTGTCAGCCGTATGCTCACCGATGCGTATCAAGGGTTGCGTAAGCAGTACGGAACGGAGTGAAAAAATGGATGCGATACGGATTGAAAATTTGACCAAACGCTACAAAGACGTCACGGCAGTGGATCACCTCTCCCTCACGGTGCGAAAGGGAGAATTGTTCTCTCTGCTCGGGGTGAACGGTGCGGGCAAGACCACTACTGTGAAAATGCTCTCCTGCCTCACACAGCCGACCGCGGGCGACGCCTTTTTGCACGGCAAGAGCATTCGCACCGAATCTGCCGACGTAAAGCGGCTGATCGCGGTATCCCCGCAGGAGACGGCGGTCGCCCCCGCGCTCACCGTGCGTGAAAATCTCGCCTTGATGGGCGGTGTACACGGATTTTCCCAAGAGAAATGCGACCGCAAGATCGAGGAGTTGACCGCGTTGCTCGGGCTTTCCACCGTTTTGAAACGCCGTGCGGGTAAACTCTCGGGCGGATGGCAACGGCGACTGAGCATTGCGATGGCACTGATAAGCGAGCCTTCGGTGTTGTTTTTGGACGAGCCTACGCTGGGACTCGACGTGCTTGCCCGCAGTGACCTGTGGGACATCATCCGCGCACTGAAAGGGCGTGTTACCGTCGTTTTGACTACCCACTATATGGAAGAAGCCGAATCGCTGTCCGACCGTATTGCCATTATGAAGGACGGCAAACTGCTGATCTGCGATACCCCCGAAGCCATTAAACAGACGGCGGGTACCGACAATTTTGAGCAGGCGTTTATCCGCATCGTACGGGAGGTGGCACAATGAGAATGCTGACCTTTGCGGGGCGTAACGCCAAAGAGATCTTGCGCGATCCCTTAAACTTAGCGTTCGGGCTGGGCTTCCCGCTTGTACTGCTCACACTGCTCTCTGCCATTCAGGCGAACGTGCCCGTGCCGCTGTTTGAGATACAGCATTTAGCCCCGGGGATCACCGTCTTCGGACTTTCGTTTATGACGCTGTTTTCCGCGACGTTGATCGCGAAGGACCGCGGCTCTTCCCTCCTGCAACGGTTGTACACCACCCCGCTCACCCCGCTCGATTTCATTGTGGGATATACCCTTCCCGTTATACCTATCGCGGTGTTGCAATGCGCCGTCTGCTACGTTGCCGCCGTGCTGCTCGGCCTTTCGGTGACGGTGCATATCCTTGCCGCCGTTGTGTGCATCCTGCCCGTGTGCGTGTTGTACATCGCATTGGGGTTGCTGTGCGGCAGTGTGTTGAACGACAAGCAGGTGGGCGGTGTGTGCGGCGCGTTGCTGACCAATCTTTCGGCGTGGCTTTCGGGTATTTGGTTTGATTTGGAACTGGTGGGCGGTGCATTCCAAAAGATCGCGTATCTTCTCCCCTTCGTCCACGCGGTAGAGATGGAACGTGCGGCACTGGCGGGTAATTTCGCCGCCATACTCCCGCATTTGTGGTGGGTGCTTTGCTATGCCGTCGTATTGCTCTTTGTCGCCGTATGGCTCTTTTTGCGACAGATGAAAAGGCAATAAAAAAAGTCCGGCTCTCGCCGGACTTTTTTATTACTTATTTTTCAACAAACTTTACCGCCGTACCGTACACGATGACTTCTGCCGCCCCCTGCATGACCGCCGCAGAAGCATAACGTACGTTGACGACGGCATCCGCACCGAGTGCTTCGGCTTCGGCAACCATACGCTTGGTCGCGAGTGCTCTCGCCTCGTTCATCATTTCGTTGTATCCCTTTAACTCACCGCCCACCAGCGTTTTGAAACTCTGAGCGATATCCTTACCGATGTGCTTGGATTGGATGGTACTTCCTTTGACCAGACTCAACGTTTCGAGTTCTTTGCCGCTGACGTAATCAGTATTGACTAAGATCATCTTCTTCACCTTTCTTTATCTCACGTATTCTTTCGATACAAACCTTGACCGTGACGACCGCGAGCAACAGCGGAACGATACCGAAAAGTATCTTCCACACGCCGGGCAACAGTGCTATCAACAAGCCGAAATACACGACGTAATACAAAACCAAAAGGACCGCAACCACAATGGGGGCGATCATTTTTCGTTTGTGTTCGTTCACGCTCATCACCTGCCGTTGTTTGTTAGTTTGAGTATAGCACACTCTTTTCAAAGTTTCAACCCCCCTCTCCTATCGTCCTATATCCAAAAGATTACAGTTTTGTCATAATCCTTGCGAAAGCGACATACGTATGATACAATAGGGGCAACTTGTGTCGAAATGGAGTGGTGTATGATGAGTTTGGGCGAATTTTTCGGTTTCGGCGGGTATTCCCGTCCGGCGGAAGGGTATATGTCGGCGGAACACCTGATCTTCGTGTCCTGTCTGACACTCTTGATGATCGTCTTCGCCGTCGTTTGGGGACTGCGCAACAAACACAAGAGCGACCGACAGAAAAATCATACGCTGATTGCGGCGGCGATCGCCATTGATGCGGTCGAACTGTTCAAGATCGTGATCTTATGTTTCCGCCACGAAGACCCGATGCACTGGGTGTACGTGTTGCCGCTGTTTTTGTGCAGCATTCAGCTCATCGCCATACCGCTCGCCGCCTTTTCCAAAGGGCGGCTGAAGGAGGCTTCCTTGGATTTTGTCACCATCTTCGGTGTGCTGGGCGCCGTTCTCGGCACCTATTTTGCGGGCAACAACTACGCGGTATATCCTGTCTTTTCAATGGATAACGTGTTTTCGGGCATCACCCACACCATCGCGGGATTTTCCGCGCTGTACATCATGATCTCAGGACTCGCGAGCATGAAGAAGAAAAACATCGTGTTCACCACTGCCATTCTCGGCGGCTTCTGCGTTGCGGCGTATATCGCCAACATCTTCACCGATTGCAACTATATGTTTCTCTCCCGCGGAGACGGCACGCCGTACGATATCGTCTTTAATTTGGTGAACGGCAACCCCGTGCTGTATCCGCTGTCGGTGGTGGCGTTGTTCGTTTTGTATATCGCGGCGTTTTACGGCGTCTGGTTTGCGGTGACGAAGAAAAAACGCACCCCGACTTCGGTCGAGGTGAAGGACGAAATCACGGTATGACAAAAAGCCACCCGTAATTGAGTTGCAGTTAGGGATTTGGTGTATGCGTCTTGGCTCCCCTGTGTAAGGGGAGCTGGCGAGCGCAGCGAGACTGAGGGGTTGTCCTATATAAGTTGCTCGCTTGGTCGCAGAGAATCCCCCAGTCATTTTCTCCTCGCTTTGCGACTCGAAAATGCCAGCCCCCTTTAGACAAGGGGGCCAAGGGTCACAGCCACTTTCCAAGTGGCATAAACATCCACAAAACACAAGGAGAGAATGCGCCCGCAAGAGTGCATTCTCTCCATTTTTATCCCTAACTCCACCCGTACGGGTGGCTTTTTTATACTTCGATGGTATCCCCCGTCGCGATATATTGCAAGCGGGGCATCCATTGTTTCATATATTCACACTGCGCCTCACCCGTGCAGTGGCAGGTGTAATACGCGGTGTCGTACCCGCTAAGATAAGCGGCGTAACTGCCAAGCGTATCGTCAAGCGGGAACTTGGAATAGTGAAAACCGCCCACTACCACGTCGGGCGCAAACCGCGACACGATGTTGCGTATTCCACGGTGGGAGCATCCGCTGATCAGTACGCGGCGGCCGTCTTCCTCGATCAGCAAATACTGCTCGTGACGAAAATCGTCCGCGAAAACGCGCCCGTTTTCCCGCCGTGTCAGCCCGCTGTCCCCATCGTGAAACAACACGGGACAGCCGTCGGCATCGTACAACGTCAGCCCTGCGGCAAGCGGGTATTCCCCGCCGGTAAACGCCAAACGCGGATGACGTTGCAGCGCGGTATCCAATCCGATGTATTTCTCGCCGTTGTAGTGTGCGCCAAACGCCGTGCGGTGTACATAGACGGGTGCCGTCTTATTGATCTCCAAAAAGTGTGCGAGTCCACCGCCGTGGTCATAATGCCCGTGGGACAGCACGGCGATGTCCACCGCCTGCAGATCCACCCCCAATGCGGCGGCGTTGCGGGCAAAGAGGTCACTTTGCCCCATGTCAAACAAAATGCGGTGTCCCGCCGTTTCCACATACAGCGACAACCCGTGTTCCGCTTCCAGTGCGGGGGTACGGGTCGTGTTTTCCGCCAAAACCGTAATGCGCATATCACACCACCCGATTGTGTCGCTCACCCGCAAAGAAGCGGGTAATATTCTCTGCCATCATCGAAACACAGCGGGCACGCGCCTCGACCGATCCCCACGCCATATGCGGGGTCAGGCACACGTTTTCCCGCTCGCGCAACGCCCAAAACGGGTGGTCTTTTGAAAACGGCTCCACCGAGTACACGTCCACGCCGAGACCGCCCAAATGTCCATTCAGCACCGCTTCGGCGAGCGCCGCTTCGTCCGTCACCGCACCGCGGGCGGTGTTCACCACAATAGCGCCCTTTTTCATCGCGGCAATACGCTCACGGTTGATGAGACCGCGCGTACTGTCGGACAACGGCACGTGCAACGAGATAATATCACTGGTACGGCAGAGGGTATCGATATCGCACAGCGGGAAATCCCCTTCTGCTTTGCGGCGGCACATCTGCACACGGCAACCGAGTGCGCGGGCGATCTCCGCCACCCGCGTGCCGATACCGCCGCCACCGACCACGCCCCACGTGAGCGAGGACGTCTCGTGATAGAGCGGTTCCAAACGGTTGGCGATCCCCGAAGCGGTGTACTCCCCCGAATGGGTGTAGTTACGGTACGCCGTAAGATGGGTCGCGAGCGACAGCGCCATGGTGACCGAGAGTTGTGCCACGCTTTCGGTCGAATATCCCGGCACGTTGCACAGCGCGATGCCGCGGCTTTGACAGTACACCGTGTCGATGTTGTCGTACCCCGTTGCCGCTACGCAAATGAGCCGCAAAGCGGCGGCATTTTGCAGATTGTGTGCGCCGAGTTTCAGTTTGTTAGTCACGATCACATCTGCCGTTGCCACCCGCGCGGCGATCTGTTCAGGCGCAGTAGTGCCGTATTCGGTACACTCCCCCACCGCATACAGCGGCGAGAGATCGATATCGGCGCCCAGCGTATCTTTATCTAAAATGACGATCTTCATACGTTTCACCTCATGTGTTCAGTATACCAAGCGGACACGCGTCCGTCAAGACGCGCAAAGTAAAAACCTCTTTTGTTTGCATACAAAAGAGGTCTCGGACTGTTGCTGCCAAGGATTCACCGCCTACGGCAGTTCGCCCTTGGAGTTCGTTTCGAGTCCCATTCTTACAAATACCAACAAAAAAGATATTTTCGGTTGTTTTGCGTATGAACTTGAACTCTTACATAACCGTTCGTTTTTAGTGAAATCGTTCGCTTACGCTCACGGTGAAATCCAAGCGGTGCTTGGATGAAATCTGCTTCGCAGATGAAATTAAATCCGTCCCCTAACCCGACGAAGTCGGATTTCATCACGCAAGTGATTTCATCCATCAAAGATGGATTTATCCCGTCCGATAGGACGGATTTAGTTGAAAAAGAAAGACAAGTCTTTCGACTTGTCTTTCTTTTTCTGGTGCGGGCAAAGGGACTCTCTTCTCACGAGCGCAACAGTCCACCGGACTGTTGCTGCCAAGGCTTCACCGCCTACGGCAGTTCACCCTTGGAGTTCGTTTCGAGTCCCTTTCTTGGCTATGGGCTACAAAAAAGATATTCTTGCCGTTTTTGCGTATGAAATCGAACTCTTGCATAAATGAAATTCTTGCTGATGCAAGGGTGAAATCAGCTAACGCTGACGAAATCTTCGGCGTTCCGCCTCAGATGAAATTAAATCCGCCTCCATCTCCTGCCGTAAGGCAGATTTCATCGCGAAGCGATTTCATCCACCGCAGGTGGATTTCTTCCGCCGGCAGTGGATTTAGTTGCAAAAAGCACCTGCTTGCGCAGGTGCTTTTTGCTGAAAAGGGTGTACAAATCCGAAGTCTTTTGATTTTTTGACCTATGTGTTCGAACCCCTACATATTTTTCATTTTTTGGATTTAAGCGCTTTTATAACTTTTTTACACAAAACTAACTCGCTTGTGAAATTTGAGCGTGCCCTAATTGTTTTGCCATCTATGTTCGTTTCAACAATTTTCTTGTGTCGCTTTTTTAACCTTTTATAATAATTTTTAATCAAAGGAATGAAACGAACATCCTTTAATTTTTCAATGACCCAAAGATAAGGAATACCATAATAATCTTTTTCGTCTTCGAAAAGTTCAAGAAACCATTCATCAATTAATGATTTTTCTTTGTCAGAGAGGTTATCAAACTCTATAGCAGCATACTCCGCCGAACGCCCCATAGAAATACCATAAGTTTCGGGAGAAAAAGCATCGTAAAATATTTTAAACTCTTTTGAAAGAGCATCAAAATCAAATGTCATTTTGAATTCTCCTTTGCAGTATTTAATGATGCTATTAACATTCTTTTTATTTCTTCTGCAAGTGAAAGCAAACTATCAAAATCATAATCAATTAAACTTGTTCTTTTTAAAAGTTTAAGCCAATAAATACTTTCGCCTGTCTCTTTAAGGGAAATATGTAATTTAGAAATGAAATCAGCTTTGCTGTTACCATAAACCGCTTCATTTATGTTTGCTCCAACACTGGTGGCAGAGCGTAGTAATTGTTTTGCAATAGTTGTATCTTTTCTTGTTTTAGAAAATGCCTCATAAAATAAAACAATTTGTGTTGCAAATTCAAGTGATTTTTCAAGTAATGGACTGTTCATTATGTTCACCTCTAAATGAATTATATCATAATTCACTCTTTAAATCAACGCTTTGCGTAGCAAAGCACCTTTTCTCTTATTTCTTCTCTCTTATCTTTTATCTGGAAACGACAATTTTAGAGAAGAGAGAAGAATGAAAAGAGAAAAATTAAGAGAACAAAAAGAAACGACAACTTTCTTGTCGAAAATTGTCGTTTCTTTTTGGTGCGGGCAAAGGGACTCGAACCCACACGGTTGCCCACCGGATCCTAAATCCGGCGCGTCTGCCAATTCCGCCATACCCGCATATACAAGTCCTTGCGGACTTGTGTTTTATTGTATCATACTTTTTGGGGCTTCGCAAGAGAAATCTTGTGTAAAAGCAAGGAAAGTGCGACCAACGCTGCCGCGTACAATACCATATACGCCGCAAAACGGTCGTTATGTACGGCGTACAGATAGTAAGTCGGCGGAAACAGCAGTTGCAACCACAACGCCTGCTTCATCTCGAAGAACACGGGACACAGCGCAAGCATCCCCACCGCAAACAGCGGCACCAACGCCGCAAAGAGACGCAAACGACCGATCACCCGCCGCATCAGTACCGCAAACCACACACAGCACACGGCGTACAACAACATCAGCGCCGTTTCGCGATACCACGCACTCAACAGCCCACTGACCGCCAATGCCGCAAACGCGGTTACCGCCACCGCCGCCACCGCCGCCGTGAGATACGCACTCTCCGCCCAAAGGCGGCGGGAGAGAGGCACCCACGAAAGCATGCCGCGCTCCTCGTCCTGTCCGAAGAACAGCGCAGCTGCGAGTGCGCACAGCACCATCAGTACCGCCAACACCCCGCGTACGGGTGTCGCAAGGTATCCTTCCGTCACAACGGTGTATCCTCCGTCGGGATAGCGAAAGGAAAACAGTTCCACCTCATCGAATCCGTTATCGTAATTTTCCGAAAGCCGTTCGTCCGAAAGGGTATCTGCCGCCGTTTCGGTGGCGATATACTGTAAATACACCTGCTTGGCACAGTGACTGTACAGCGCACCCGCCAGTTTCTCACGCGCAAGGCGTAAGAGCAGCGTACTCTCCCGTTCGACCACCCGCACGAGGGTATCGTCCGCTTCGAATTCCTCGGCAAACGCCGCGGCCTTCTCCTCTAAATCACCCGTGAAGATCCACGCGGCATCCGCCCGGCCGTTTTCCACCAGCCGCACGGCGTCACGCGGGTCTTCACACACGGTAAACCGCAAAAACTGCGTATCTTTTTGCAAAGACGTGATCACCGCCGCCGCAGTATCGTCTGCTTCCTCTTGGGACAGTGCGATATGCAAAAAGCCGCTGTCCTGCCGTGCGACCATACTCAGCGAGGCAGTTGCCACGGGGATCAGTGCCAACAAGCACAAAAACGCGGGACGTTTGAAACACCGTTTCAAACTGAGCCAAAACCACATCCACGCGTGCCTCATACGCCGCCCCTCCCCTCGTTCAAACGGCGATAACGTACCAATACCGCCGCCGCGAAGAACAAGAGCGTGTATCCGAGTACACCGCAAAGCAAGAGGAGTGTCCCCTCCCCTTGCACCAACGCTGCCAAATAGCGGTGTGAAAACGCCGTGGGTAACCACGCCCCCACCGTTTGCATCGCGACAGGAAAGGTATGCAACGGGTATAGGCAACCTGAAACATAACTCAACGCGACCGCACCGAAGAAAGCAGCCAACATCCCGCTGACTATATCCCGCACGAGATAAAACACCAACAAAAGGAACGCCGCCGCAAGCATAACGAGCGGGAACGCCGCCAAAAGCAACCCTGCCTTCTCCCCTGCCGTCATACCCATATCGACCGCAAATACAAGTGCAGCCAATGCATAGACCGGCGGTACCAGCACGGTGACATACGCCGCATATTCGGCGGCGGTCTGCATAAGCGGGGTGTACCCCTTTGCCGAAAGTACGCGGCAAAGCGCGGTATCCCGCCGTATCAGCGCTGAAGCATACGGCAGACCGATCAACCAAACGAGTGCCACCGCTACGCCGCATATAAGCGACGGCAGAAGCGGCAAGCCGTCCGCACCGCCGTGTTCCTCCGCTTCGTATAATTTGTCGCGGTGCAGGATCAGGGTCACCAATCGCAGTGCCAGGCGATCGGCGTGGTCTTTCTGCGGCTGACCCGTTTCCGCCAGCGACTGCGACAGACCGTAGATCCCCTTTTGCGATTCCACCAACAAGTCCCTCACCACGTCGGCAATTTCCGCCTTGAACAGCGACACCATGCCGCTCGTGCCTGCCGATACCACACACGGGATGGGCAGTATCTCTCCGCGCAACGCGGCTTCGGTAAATCCTTCGGGCACCACGACGTACGCCGCGATATCCCCGCTTTCGAGTGAGCGACGCGCCGCATTTTCCTCCATCGCGACCAACTCGACCGCAAAGCGGGAAGAATCCAGCGTTTGCAGCGCCGTCATACCGAACTCGAAATACGGATTATCCGTATCCCCTGCCACACCGACGCGTAACACCGTATTCTCCTCACGGGTGACCGTGTGCCGGGCAAATGCCGACAGCACCGCCACCGCACCCGCGAGCAACAGCACCGCGATCAGCGTCACGCACGGCAACAGCCGTGCCAGTCGTTTCACCTGTAAACCGTAATAGATCTTCATATCACAAACTCGCCGCCAGTTTTTCCCGATCGCCGTCGTACGCGTACGGTGTCAGCACACCGTCTTTCAATATGTACCACCGATCGCACAGTTGCATCTCCATCACGTCGTGAGTGACGAGTATCACGATATCCCCTTGGCGTTTGCGTTCTTCCAGATAGGTGAAGATGCGCTGTTTACACGCAAGGTCGAGTGCCGTCATCGGCTCGTCGAGCAACAGCACCGAGGGATGTTTTGCCACGGCACAACCGATGGACAACCGCTTTTTCATACCGCCCGACATTTTGGAGACCGGTATTTTCAAGAACTCGCCGATACCGAGCATCTCCAGCACGCCACCGTCCAGTTCCCGTGCCGTTTCAGCAGGGGTATACCACAAACGCAGGTTGTCGCGGGCGGTGAGTTCCTCCATCAGCGGGGTGCCTTGCGGGACGTATCCCACCTGTTCGCGTAAAATCTTTGTATAGCGGAACAGGTCGTCCCCCTCAAGGAGGAACGACCCTTTGTCCGCCGACTGAACGCCTGCCAATATGGAGAGCAGCGTGGATTTTCCGCACCCGTTACTGCCCAAAATTCCGATGCATTCCCCGTCCTTCGCCGTAAAGGATACGTCACGCAACACCTCACGGCGGCGATAGGACTTGGCAATGCCGTTGATCTCAATATACATTCGGACGCGCCGTTACCGACTCACTCGAACTGCCCAAAAGCAATTCCAACACGTCCATGATTTCTTCGGGCACACCGATGCTCCGCAGTTTTTCTTCCACGGTATCCCCTTCGATCTGCTCGAGCCAATTCATCAACGCTTCTTCATCCGTGCCGTCCACCGTGTTTTCGGGGATCTCTACTTTATCCGCCTTGCTCGTCTTGCCTTCGGACACCAAGCCGAACAACAGCGATTCGTCTTTGTAAAGGTTGATCGCCATCTCGCTCGCGTTTTTCGAATTCTTCATCACGAATTCCAGCGAAGGATCGTAAGTACCGATCATCAGCGCGGCGTCTTCGTCCATACCCATCATTTCAAACAGGGCTTTCTTGGGGGTAATACGGAAGGTGCCGTTCAGATACCCATCTTCCGCTTTACCTTCGTCGAAATCCTTGACCGTCAGTTTCGCAACCACGGTGCCCTGCACGTCCACATCGTACTCACCGCTCACGACGTCACCCTTTTTGGTACCCTTGCCGCTCAGTTTCGCCGCATTGCCGACCGTCATTTCGGTGGCAAACGCGCTGCCCTTTTGCGCCGTAGCATAGTAGAGCACCTCGGTGCCCGCCACCGTAATGCGGCGGCCGATGATCTCGTGCTGCTTGCTGATATAGGTGGTCATTGCGGCAAAGGTCTCGTTGGTAGCCTCGTTTTCGGCATCCTTCAGCGATGTGAGCGCTTCATCAAGCGCTTTCGTATAGGCATCATACAGGTCGATCTCTTCGCCCTCGACCCGCTCTTCCACCAACTTCTGCACATCGGCAATGATGGCTTTGATGTCTTTATCCGTCTTCGCCTCATTCAAAACAGCGATCAGAATGTCCGAACACTGCTTTTGCGTGATCGTGATGGTCGATTCGGTGCACGTTTGCTCCACGCCTTCGATCGACAGGGTGGTATCTTTCGACGCACTCACTTCCACCATATCCAGCACCAAGGCGAGGTAGCGATCCAACAACTTATCCAGTTCCTTGTCGGTCGGCAACACTTCGCGCAGGTCATCCGCCAATTCAGGGTCGGTCAACCACTCGCCCAACAGCGAATTGGTGGACATAACGGGCGGCGCGACAGCCATACCGTCTCCATCGGTTTCGGGGGCGGTCGCGTCGTTCATCCCGAATTCCAAATAGGTATCGCTCACCGACGGCAGAGCCGCAAAGACTTTTCCGTCCGTACTGTTCAAAATAGCGATGGCTTTGAGCGGATCGCCGTCCGCCACCGCGACAGCCAGTTCAAACAGCAAAACATTATCCTTGTAGTTGCCGGTATAGGAAATCTTCAGATCGTTCAGCCAATCCAGTTTCATCTCTGCCGGCAAATAGTCCTGAAGCAACTCTTTGGCATCCTCGCCCAACACGGGGCGGAAACTGCCCTGCACCTTCTTTTCGTTATCGGTGAACGACTCTTTGATCAGGGCATAATAATCTGCCACGGTATCGGTACCGCTCTTCACCGTTTTGAGTTCCACGTATTTGTAGTAATCGGTATCCGAACCGAAAGTCTTGATGACCGTACCGACGATAGTGCTCATATTCAAAAGCAGTGCCACCACAGCCGCCACGGCCACCACAGCCGCGATCAGCCACTTGAGCGGGAAACGCCGCTTTTTCGGGGCGGGCACCATCTCCACGGCGGGAACAGGCTCCTCGGTGGGAAACACCGCGTCCGGTTGCATCGCGTGACCTTCTTGTTGTACGGGAGGTATCATATTTTCCGACAGCACCGTCGTTTCGCCCGCCATGACCGTAGCAGGCGCTTCTTCAACGGGAACGTCTTGTACAGCCGTCGCTTTGCCGCAACCGTCGCAAAACGCCGCGCCTTCCGCGATCTCTTTACCACAGTAAGAACAGAACATAGTTATCTCCTCCTATATACCCTTAATGGGTTACCTCACTTTGATTGTATCCCATTCTCCCGCATTTGTCAACTGTCGAAAATCGGCAAACCCTCAAATCCGCGGGACAGTTCCTCGTCGTTCGGCAGGTAGTCGACCATCTCGCCGTCGTTATAGCGCTGATAGGCAAACATATCGAAATAGCCCGTGCCGGTGAGACCGAACACGATGGTCTTCTCCTCCCCCGTCTCCTTACATTTCAGCGCCTCGTCGATCGCGGCACGGATGGCGTGACTGCTTTCGGGGGCAGGCAAGGTGCCTTCGGTGCGGGCGAACAGTTGTGCCGCTTCAAACACCGATGTTTGTTCCACCGCACGCGCTTCCATCAACCCGTCGTGATACAGTTGCGACAGCACGGGGCTCATACCGTGATAGCGAAGACCGCCCGCGTGGGTGCCTGCGGGAATAAAGTTACTGCCGAGGGTGTACATCTTCGCGAGCGGGCACACCGCACCCGTGTCGCAATAGTCGTATACGAAACGGCCGCGGGTCAGACTGGGGCAGGAAGCAGGCTCCACCGCAATGAAGCGATAGTCCGCTTCGCCCCGCAGTTTTTCACCCATAAACGGTGCGATCAAGCCGCCGAGGTTGGAGCCGCCGCCCGCACAGCCGATGATGATATCGGGCTTGATACCGTATTTATCGAGCGCGGCTTTGGTCTCCAGACCGATGATGGATTGATGCAACATCACCTGCGTCAGCACCGAGCCTAACACGTAGCGATACCCTTCCATGGAGGTCGCCGCCTCCACCGCTTCCGAAATGGCACAGCCGAGCGAGCCGCCCGTGCCGGGATGCTTTTCCAAGATCTTGCGTCCCACCGCCGTCGTCTCGGACGGAGAGGGAGTGACCGACGCACCGTACACCCGCATCACTTCGCGGCGGAACGGCTTTTGCTCGTACGACACCTTCACCATATAGACGCGGCAATCCAGATCAAAGTAGGCACACGCCATGGACAGCGCCGTGCCCCACTGACCCGCACCCGTTTCGGTGGTCACACCGCGCAAACCTTGCTTTTTCGCGTAATATGCCTGCGCAATGGCGGAATTGAGTTTGTGACTGCCGCTCGTATTACCGCCCTCGAATTTGTAATAGATCTTAGCGGGGGTACCGAGCGCTTTTTCAAGATAGTACGCACGCGTCAGCGGAGACGGACGGTACATTTTGTAGAAATCGCGAATTTCGACGGGAATGTCGAAATACGGCGTAGTATCGTCCAGCTCCTGCTGCACCAATTCTTCGCAAAACACCGTACGCAGTTTCTCGGCGCTCATCGGTTGCATCGTCTCGGGGTCGAGCAACGGTGCGGGTTTGTTTTGCATATCCGCCCGCAGATTGTACCACTGCTTCGGGATCTCGTCCTCCTCCAGATAGATCTTGTAGGGAATGGTCTGTTCGTTCATTGTCAAATCTCCTTTTTTGGGGGAAGAATAAAAAAACACCCTTGTCCCCTGCATATTTCTGCCGGGACAAGAGCCGTTACTCCTGCGGTGCCACCCTGCTTGGCGCTGTGCGCCCACTCAACGCGTACCATCATACGCGGGACGTTTGTTAACGAAGTGCCTTCTCCGTCTTCCCTACCGACGCTCGTCGCGCGTTCGGGTCGCCCTCGGAAACCCATTCCGCCTTGCCGTGTGTCCTGCGCTTACACCACCCGCAGGTCGCTGTACCACCGTGTCAAAGCGTACTCACTTTTCCTCTTCGGTTTAGGCGATTATATCACAACCGCACAATTTTGTCAATCCCCTAATTTCCCTATTGACAAATACCCCCTATGGGTATATACTGTATATACCCATAGGGGGTATTTGAAACGAGGTGTTTTTTATGGAGTGTTGTCATACGCACACGGTGCGCACGGAGGAAGAGCGCACAAAATTGATACATCGCCTAAACCGTATCGAAGGGCAGATACGGGGACTTCGCGGAATGGTGGAGAAGGATGCCTACTGCGTGGATATCCTCACCCAATCGGCGGCGGTGAACGCGGCGGTGAATGCCTTCAACCGTGAACTCATCACCCGCCATATCGAGACCTGCGTCACCCGTGAGCTTTCGGCAGGCAACACCGCCGTGCTGGACGAGTTGGTGACGACCTTGCAGAAACTGATGAAATAAGGAGATCGTATGAAGAAATTTACCGTTACGGGCATGACTTGTGCCGCTTGCAGTGCCCGCGTGGAAAAAGCCGTCAGCGCCGTGGACGGCGTGACCGCTTGCAATGTAAACCTGCTCACCAATTCGATGGGAGTAGAGGGTACGGCGACGGACGCCGCCGTGATCGCGGCGGTGCAAAACGCAGGATACGGCGCGTTTTTGCCGAGCGATGCTCCCGACGCCGCCCCAAAACCTGCCTCACTCGACGATCGACGGGAGCAAAACGCACTCAAGAGGCGGTTTATCGCCTCCCTGCTGTTTTTACTGCCGCTGATGTATCTCACGATGGGCGGTATGGCAGGGCTTCCTCTCCCCGCGTTTTCCCCGCTCTCATTGGGGCTCACGCAACTGCTGCTCTCTGCGGCGGTGATGGTGGTCAACCAAGCTGTGTTCATCCGTGGTATACAGGGCGTGCGACACCTTGCGCCGAACATGGATACGCTGGTATCTCTGGGCAGCAGTGCCGCGTTCGTATACAGTACCGCTACGGTATATCGCATGACCGCAGGTCACGCCGCCATGATGCACGACTTGTATTTTGAGTCGGCGGCGATGATCCTCACCCTTATCACACTCGGCAAGATGCTGGAAGCGCGCTCCAAAGGGCGCACCACCGACGCACTGAAAGGATTGATGCGCCTCGCTCCGCAGACGGCGACCGTGCGGCGTGGCGGTGAGGATATTACCGTACCCGTCACGGCTGTACGGGTGGGTGACCTCTTCGTCGTACGTCCCGGAGAAAGTATCCCCGTGGATGGGGTGATCCGCGAAGGCGGCGGTGCGGTGGACGAAGCCGCCCTGACGGGCGAGAGCATCCCGCAGGATAAAACGGTGGGTGATGCGGTATCCGCCGCCACCGTCAACCGTGACGGCTTTTTGGTGTGCGAAGCCACCCGTGTGGGAGAAGACACCACCCACGCGCAAATCATCCGTATGGTCAGCGATGCGGCGGCAACCAAAGCCCCCATCGCCAAAGCCGCCGACACGGTGGCAGGCGTGTTCGTGCCCGTGGTGTTGGCCATTGCCGTCATCACCGTCGTCGTGTGGTTGCTCGTCGGGCAGACGGCAGGGTTTGCGCTGTCGCGCGGGATCGCGGTGTTGGTCATCAGCTGTCCGTGCGCGTTGGGACTTGCCACTCCCGTCGCCATCATGGTGGGCAACGGTGCGGGTGCGAAGCACGGCATCTTGTTCAAAACGGCAACCGCGCTGGAGATCACGGGGCGGGTGAAAACGGTGGTAATGGACAAAACGGGGACCCTCACCGAAGGACATCCCGCCCTCACCGATTGCGTGCCGACCGAGGGCATTTCGGAAGACGAGTTGCTCGGTATCGCCTACGCACTGGAGAGACAGAGCGAGCATCCGCTCGCCCACGCGGTGGTGGATGCCGCCGAAGCAAAGGGGCTTTCCGCACAGCCCGTGACCGACTTTGAAGCGGTGGCGGGACACGGACTTTCGGCTAACTTGAACGATAGTCGTATCTGCGGCGGTAACGCCACCTTTGTCCGCGAATTGGCGGTGATCGACACCGTGTGGGAGAAACGCGCCGCCACATTGGCGAGCGAAGGGAAAACGCCGCTCTATTTCGCCAAAGACGGGCAGTTGCTCGGTATACTCGCCGTGGCAGACCCCTTGCGGGAGGACAGCACCCGTGCGGTGCAGGAGATGCACAAAATGGGTCTGCACACCGTGATGCTCACGGGCGACACCGCCCGCACCGCCCACGCGGTAGCGGCGGCAGCAGGGGTGGACGAAGTGATCGCCGAAGTACTTCCCGACGAAAAGGAAGCGGTCGTCCGCCGTTTGCAGGAAAACGGACGCGTGGCGATGGTGGGCGACGGCATCAACGATGCTCCTGCCTTAACGCGTGCCGACGTGGGAATCGCCGTCGGTGCGGGCACGGATATCGCCATCGACGCCGCCGATGTGGTGCTGATGCACAACCGTCTTTCGGATGCGGTGGGCGCAATCAAACTCAGCCGTGCCACCCTGCGTATCATCCGTCAAAACCTGTTTTGGGCGTTTTTGTATAACACCATCGGCATTCCGCTTGCGGCGGGCGTATTTATTCCGCTGTTCGGGTGGGAACTCAATCCCATGTTCGGTGCGGCGGCGATGAGTTTATCCAGTTTTTGCGTGGTCAGCAACGCTCTGCGATTGAACCGTTTTCGCCTACCGCGTGTCGGCGACGGTGTAACGGTGCATATCCAAGGCATGATGTGCCACCACTGCGAAGCGCACGTGCGCGAAGCACTGGAAAACCTATCGGGCGTGACGGTGCTGACCGTTTCCCACGAAAGCGGCACCGCAACGATAACGGGAGATATCGACGAGACCGCGGTCAAAGCCGCTGTTCAAGCCGCCGGATACAAGGTGAAGAAAATTCAACAATAAGTTTGGAGATGGTTTTATGAACGCCCCCGCTATTATACACGACTTTTATGATGCGGAGGATACACGTCTTGCCGCTATGCTGCCACACCTGCGTTTCTTGGATGAAGCCCTTTGCGAGAGTGATCTGTCGGTGGAAAAAGCTGTGATTCACCGCCCCGATGAGCAATTCGGCTTTTTACACGAAACCGCCATCATCGAATATCACGGCGTACTGTATGCCTCATGGTACAACTGCCCCGAAACCGAGCTTAGCGGCTACACTCCCATTTGCGGCAAACGCTCCTTCGACCGCGGCATCACGTGGAGCGATTTGGAGATCCTTTGCGATGACAAAAGCGAAACTGTCCTTTACTGCCCGCCCGTTTACGGTATTTGCGACGATCAATTGTACATGTTGGTCAACCAAATGGTCAGCCCCGACCACATGCACGCACTGGATCTGTATCGACTAAACAACGAAACGGCGCAATTTGAATTGCTGTGGTCACGTCCTATCCCCTTTAAGCTAAACACCAACGTGGTCACGTTACCAAACGGTAAACTGATGCTGCCCGGTCGCATTGCCGCAACACTCGACGGATTCCCCAACACCCCCGCCGTGCTGATAGCCGATGACGGCCGGATCGATACGGAGTGGCGGTTGGTCAAGATCGCCGAAAACGGGGATCTTCCCGACGGCAAGAAGCTGGTGCATCCCGAGCTTACCGTGATGCAAACGGAAGATACACTCTTCATGTTTTGCCGCAACGATGAGCGCCACGTACCACTTGCGTATGCATCGCACGACAACGGTGAAAGCTGGAGCACCCTCTGTGCTCACGATGTCCCCTATGTCGGCAGCAAAATGTATGCCGGCACCCTTTCGGACGGCCGAAAGTATCTTGTGGCCAACATCGACACCTACGACCGCGCACGTCTCGCGGTATACTTCACCGAAACGGGTAGCCGACACTTTACCAAACGACAGATCTTGTTTGATTCCAAGCAGTATCCGTTAGAGGGGGCCGTTGCCTGCCATTACCCCGCTGCCTGTGAGTTTGACAACAAACTATATATCATTGCTACACTCAACTACGAGTGGCTGCGCCGCGGCGCCGTGGTATTTACGCTGGATCTGAAAGATGTTTGAAGAAGAATACGTCATTCACACAAGAAAAGGAACCGCCGTCATCACAGGCACGGTAAACGAAGTCGCTGTCCGCACCGCGATAAAAGCGGCGGGCTACAAAGTAAAGAAGATAGAAACGAAGGGGTAACCTATGAAATCCGAAAAACGTATGTTGTTAGCGTTTGTGTTAAACGCGGGATTCTCTGTTTTAGAATTGGCGGGCGGCATCCTCACCGGCAGTATCGCCATCGCTTCCGATGCCGTACACGACATGGGCGATGCCGCGGGTATCGGTTTTTCTCTCCTTCTGGAGAAAAAGAGCCAACGCCCGCCGGACGAGCGGTACACCTACGGCTACGGACGCTATTCCGTTTTGGGCAGCCTCATCACCGTGTGTATTTTGCTGTGCGGCTCACTGGCGGTTGCCTATAACGCCGTGCAACGTATCTTCCACCCCGTCGCCGTGCATTACGACGGCATGATCCTCTTTGCCGTTGTGGGACTTTGTGTCAACGGTGCTGCCGCCTTTTTCACCCGCAAGGGGGATTCGCTGAACCGTAAAGCGATCAATCTCCATATGCTGGAGGATGTGCTCGGCTGGGCGGTTGTACTGGTCGGTGCGCTCGTGATGCGCTTCACGGGACTTCTTTTGATCGATCCGCTTTTGTCACTCGGCGTTTCAGCATTCATCTTCATCCATGCGGTGCAGCATTTGAAAGAAACGATGGACGTTTTTCTTGAAAAGGCACCCGACGGCATCCACACACACGACATGGAAGCCGCCCTGTGCCGCTTAGACGGTGTGCAAGGGGTACATCACCTGCATGTGTGGAGTATGGACGGACAGAGCGGCTTTGCCACCCTTCACGTCGTGACCGACCGCCCCGACGAGATCAAGAAGCACGTGCGCCACGCTTTATATGAACTTGGTATCACACACGTAACGATTGAGACCGAAACTCTCGACGAACATTGTGACGAGATACATTGCCACCCGCACACACACGCCGCACACGGTCACCATCATCATCACCATGGACATTGAGGATACTCACCCTATGATGATGGGAGTCTGAACGGCATTCCTTCGAAATGCGGGGTTCTGACTCTCGCATAACACTGCGAAAAAAAGGAACAGCCCCTAAAGGGACTGTTCCTTTTTTGCCTAAGAACGACTAAAAGGTGCGTCAATGTAGGTAAGAACGACTAAAAGTACACCTTTATCATCCATACTTGTCAATGTCTTTTTTGTAATATTTTTCTATTAGAGTCGCTGTTTTTTTGTTCTTTGGAATACAAGCCTTTTCCCACAAAGGTAATGTGTTTTTGAAATAACCGATATGATATTCCCTCATCCAAAGAAAAGCTCCGCAATAATGGTCTTCAACTGTACGCAGTTCGTTCCATTGAGCGGTGGTTTTTATGCCAAATCCATAGCATACAGTAATCCCTTTTTCATCAATCTTATAACTGTTTGGAAAAAGAAAAATATAGCCAAGTAAACAAATACAACCAACAACTATAATAATGATCGATATTGTCAGTTCTTCAGATAAAGTATATATACCAAGCAAAATGAGAACTGAGAAAATCCCAATCCAAAAGGCCCACCTTTTATTTAAAAATAGATTATTGTTTCTCATTGCGATTATTCTTTACAGTTTTACAGGAGGCAATCAGCATCACTCTTAACGAGGTGCATTTTGACGAGAGGGTCTTGAAAGCTTGTTCATCTATATACTTTGTACGATAAAGCAATTCAAGCCAATATCCCGTCTCGCTTGCTTCTTTGAGTGCAATTTCAAACTTGGATATAAAATCCTTTGTTCCTTGTGCATATTGAGCCTCGTGAATATTAGCTCCAATCGAGGTGCCACTTCTGCCAATTTGGTTGGATATAATCGTCTCGTGATTTGCTTTCAGATATTTTACGAGGTTTATAATGTCAACCGAAAAGTCCATCGAAAGTTCGACGAGTTTATTTTCTTTCATAACCGAACCTCCTATTGCAAATATTATATCTCAAAACCGTTACTTTGTCAAATGATGCATCGCCTACGGCGATATGATGTTTTTCGCTTCGCTCAAAATGATGTTGCTCGTTTCACTCGCAATGATGCGATGTTTGCCATAAAATGTGGCGAAGCCACGCATCATTAGGCGCAGCCGTCATCATTGGTGCAACCAACATCATTTGCCGAAGGCAAACATCATTCAAAAAACGCACCTTTGTCTTGGTAGACAAAGGTGCGTTTTTTGTTGGAGCGGCTGATGGGAGTCGAACCCACCTCCGAAGCTTGGGAAGCTTCTATTCTACCGATGAACTACAGCCGCATATTCATTTGTGCGAGATTTAGTCTAACACAAACGAACACAAAAATCAAGAGGAAATTTGACGATATTTAAAAATTATCCAATTCCAAACAGCGCAAACACGAGCGGGATACTCACGCAGGCGCACACGCTGGAAAGCAGTGCCAAACTTGCACCATAGGTACAGTTCTCCCCCACCGACTTCGGGAACACTACGCTGTTCAGTCCGCACGGCATCGCGTAGATCAGCACCGCCGTTTGCGCCACCGCAGGCGAGACCAGATACCACAGCGCACCGCCCACCGCCAGCGGTAACACGAACAGACGAATCGCCGTCACAACGTAAACGCGCCAATTGGTAAGCAGCGCGGCAAATTGGTATCCCGCCACCACGATGCCCGTGAGCAGCATTGCCGCGGGTGCCATGCACCCCGCCGCCGTGCCGAGCGCTTCGGTAAGTACCGCGGGAAGCGGCAACGAGAGCAGACCCGCCGCCGTGCCGAGCAGCATAGCAATAATAACGGGATTGCACAGTTTGCGGAAGGTGAGTTTCCGTTTGGTCAGCATACAAAACCCGATGGTATAGGTATACACCGAAACGGGCAAATTAAAGAGCATCATATTGAGCAGTGCCGTACTTCCGAGCAGGCTTTCCGCCAGCGCATACCCCATATATCCCGCATTCGGCACCACTAAGGAGTACTCGTACACCTGTCCTTCGTACCGCTCGCGCCCCAGCAGGCGACCGACGAAATGCGCCGCCACCGCCACCGCGACCAGCACGGCAAGGGAGAGCAACATTTCCATCCCGTGCACACGCAGATATTCCACCGTAAAACGAGCGGAAAAGGTCTTGAACACGTTACAGGGCAGAAAGACGTAGACGAGCAATTTGGAAAGCAAGCCGCCGTGCTCCCCGTTCACCACGCCGCTGCGCGTCAGCACGAAGCCTGCCGCGGCAAACAAAAACAGCACCAGCACCTGCTCAAATACAACGATCATACCAAGGACCTCCTGTTCTCCACACAGTATACCGCATTGTTTCGAAATTGTAAACCTTTTGTCGAGAGAATTGACAAGGTGTTATAAGATAATGTTATAATGTAGACGATCATTACGGAAAGAGGTGTGCTGCTATGCAGCTTACTCATTACACCGTGCCTGCCGACATTCCCGCGCCGCTGACCGTGGCGCAGGTTTCCGATCTGCACGGACATCCGACCCGTCCCGTACTCACGGCACTGCAAAAAGCCGCGCCCGACCTTATCGCCGTCACGGGCGATCTGTTCGACCGCCTTGCCACCGCACCCGAAACGTTGCCGTTTTTGCGGGCGTGTGCCGCACTGGCACCCACCGTGTATACCTACGGCAACCACGAACACGCTTCCCCCGAAACAGGCGAAGACGTTCGCGCGTGCGGGGTGATCTTGTTGCAGGACGCGTGGACGACCGTGTGCGGTTTGACGGTGGGGGGACTGGCATCGGGCTTTGTCCACGGCATCAAGCAGGGGCACTTTGTCTCCTCCCCGCCGCCGAACGTCGATTTTCTCAAAGACTTTGCGGCGTGCGACGGCTTTAAACTCCTCTTGTGCCATCATCCCGAATACTACGCCGCGTACATCCGCGACCTCCCCGTCGACCTCACCCTTTCAGGGCACGCCCACGGCGGGCAGTGGTGCATCGGCGGGCGCGGTGTTTTCGCACCGGGGCAGGGATTTTTTCCGCGATATACGGGCGGATTGTACGACGGGCGGTTGGTCGTCAGCCGCGGCCTTGCGAACACCGCCCCCTTCCCCCGTTTCGGCAATCCGACCGAGTTGGTGTTTATTCATCTGCAACCGCTTGACAACGGCGCGTAAAACCCGTATACTGAAACAAAGGAGTGAGACGGTATGGCTGAGAATTTGTGTAACAAATGCGGTGCCCCCTTGGATGCCGAGGGAAGGTGCCCCGCGTGCATCTACGCCCAAGCGGCGGCACTGGAAGGCCGTGCCGTTTCGTTCGGCGATTTTGAGACCGCCGCCAAGCTGTTTTTGAGCGTGGGCGACTACAAAGATGCCGCGGCACGTGCGGCGGCGTGTACCACAAAGGCAGAGGATTGCAACCGCGAAGCCATCTACAACCAGGCGGTGAAGCGGCAGGGTACCGACCAAATCTCGTGGCAGGGCAAGGCAGACTTGATGCATAGCATCACGGGGTATCGCGACGCGGACGCCCTTGCCGCCGAATATCAAGCGAAAGCCGACGCCCTTGCCGCCGAAGCGGAAAGCGCCCGTATAGCAGCAGAAGAAGTGCGGCGCGCGGATGCCCGCCGTGCCGATGCCGAACATAAACGCCGTCGGAAATTTTTGGTTTTGGGTATCAGCACGGGAGTTGCCGTGCTGGTCATCGTGTTGGTGGTGAGCCTGCTCATTCTGCCGCAGATACAGTACAAAAAGGCGCGTAAACTGATCTACGCACACGACTATCTCGCCGCTGCCGAAGCGTTTTCCGCCATCGTGCCATACAGTAACAGCGAATTCTACCTCGCTTACGCCTATTATTGCTTGGGCATGGAGGCGGTCGAGGAAGGTGACGACCTCGCCGCCGTGGACTACTTCACCAAAGCGGGTAACGAGAAAAGTGCCCCGCAGGAATTGCAAGCGGCAAAGGCGCGTTTGTACGACGCGGCACTCGTTGCGTTGCGGGAGGGCAACTTCACCGCGGCATACGACGCCTTTAACGCGGCGGACGATTACGAAGATGCGAAGGATTACAAACACTTCTGCCGTGCCGTGCGGATGTGGAACGACGACGAATCGGTGAACGTCGAAAAGGTGGATCTGAAAAAAGCGGAAGATATTCTCTGGAAGACGATGGACGGTCTGTGGTACAGCGAGGGCAGTGAGCAGGAGATCGCCGTCTCCGCCGCCACCCGTGCGAGCAGTACGCCCGACCTCACGATCGTGGATAACAACCTCTGCTTTGAAGCGGACGGCGTATCCTACGTAGTGGAGATCTACTCTCTTACCGAGTGCCGTTTGATCGGCAGCGGTGCATACGCCGGCACGTACGATAAAATGTAAAAAGACATAAAAAACTCCCGATCGTGCAACGCACGATCGGGAGTTTCGTTGTTTCGGAAATTATTCTTCGGTCGCTTCCTCAGCAGTCTCCTCGACAGCCTCTTCCACGACTTCTTCCACTGCTTCTTCGGCAGTTTCTTCCGCCGGAGCGGCATCCTCGAGCAACGCACGGATGGACAGGCTGATGCGCTTCGCATCGTAGTCCACAGCGGTGATCTTCACGGTGACTTCCTGGCCGTTCTTCAGTTCATCCTGCGGCTTCTCGATGCGGCGATCCGCGATCTGCGAGATGTGGATCAAACCGTCGATGCCGGGGATGATCTGTGCAAACGCACCGAAGGTGGTCATGCCCACGATCTTCGCGGTGACGACCGAGCCCACGGGGTAGTTCGCCTTGAAGATCTCCCACGGATTGTCTTCCGCCTTGCGGTAGCCCAGCGAGATCTTCTTCTTTTCGGTATCGAGATCACGAATGTACACTTCCACGACGTCGCCGACATTCACAACGTCGGAGGGGTGCTTCACGCGAGACCAGGACAGTTCGGAAATGTGCACCATACCGTCCACGCCGCCCAGATCCACGAACGCGCCGTAGGAGGTGAGGGACTTCACGGTACCGGTGTACTTCTGGCCGACTTCCGCCTGAGCCCAGAACGCGGCTTCCTGCTCACGGCGCGCATCGCGAGCCACCGAGCGGACGGAACCCACCGCACGACGGCGGCCCTGGTTCACTTCGATAATGCGGAACTGCACTTCCTGCTTGAGCAGGGGCGTGAGATCTTCCATACGGGACGCAGACGCCTGCGAAGCGGGGATGAACACGCGCACGCCGTTGGTCACCGCCAACACGCCGCCCTTGATGACGTCGGTCACGACGCCGGTCAGGATCTCACCGCTTTCGGAGGCAGCAACAACCGTGTCCCAGCCTTTCTGCGCGTCGATGCGCTTTTTGGAAAGCATAATGGTGCCTTCCTGATCGTTGGTACGCATAATGAGCAGTTCCAGTTCGTCACCGACCTTCACGATATCGGACGGATTGACGTTCGGATCCGCGCTGAGTTCATCAGCGGGAACGTAACCGGTCTGCTTGCGGCCGACGACCTCGACCTGGACTTCGTTCGGCGCAATGGACACCACGATACCGCGCACGCGGTCGTTGCTGTTCATGCTCTCGAGAGAGGATTCCATCAGCTCTTCAAAGGTCATCTCATCGGGAGACTTGACCGCTGCGGTTTCCTGCGCCTGCATTTCTTCGTTGTTGACAATTTCGGACATGGTTGAAAGTACCTCCTTTATAATATCGGCGGGGGTAGACGCCCCTGCGGTGATCCCCACGGAACGCACACCCGAAAACTGCTCACGTGACAGCTCGTCCGCCGTCTCGATCAACAGTGTGGGCGCATTCTCCGCGCAGACGTCCCGCAGTTTGGCTGTGTTGGAACTCTGCCGTCCGCCGACTATAACCATTTTATCACATTCGCGTGATAAAGCTGCCGCTTCTTGTTGTCTTTTTGCGGTAGCATTGCATATTGTATCAAAAATTAAGACGTTTGTACAGTGTTTTTTTGAAATCTTTACGCATTTTTTCCAAACTTCTGCGTGAAATGTCGTTTGTGCCACAATCGACAGCGATTTGTCAAAACCTATTGTGGAATTTAACAACAGATTTTCCAGTTCTTCGGGGGTCGAAAACACAAACGAGGGGCCTTCGCAATGTCCGCGGATGCCGATGACCTCGGGATGGGCGGCATCGCCCGCGATCAGCACCGTGTCGCCCGCCCGTGAACGCTCTTTCACAATGCGGTGGATCTTGGACACGAACGGGCAGGTGGCGTCGCACACCGACAGCCCGAGTTCCTCCGTTTGGTCGTACACTGCGGCGGGCACGCCGTGCGAGCGAATGACCAGTACGGCTCCCTCAGGCACCTCGTCGGGTGAAGACACGATGCTCACGCCGCGCGCCGCCATGTCCTCCACCACCTGCGGGTTATGAATGATGGGACCGAGGGTGCACACGCGTTTTCCTTCGGACAGCAGACGGTAGACGGTATCCACCGCTTTGTTCACGCCGAAACAGAAACCCGCACTTTCCGCCAAGCGAACGGTTGCCATTACACTACCTCCTGTCCCGACAGCGCCGCCACCCGCTCGCGCATGAGGCGCGTGGCGTACCGCAGATCGGGCGCATCCCCCGTCAAATGCAACTCTTCGGGGGTGATAAGGTCGCCCACCGTGACGGTCACCCGCCGAAACGCTTTGGCGCGGCGGTCGATCCCCACGGGCAACACCGAAGCACCCGTGCGGGCGGCGATCAGCGCCGCACCCGATTTAAACCGCATCAGGCGCCCATCTTTCGAACGCGTGCCTTCGGGGAAAATGCCCATCATATCCCCGCTTTCGATCGCACGCGCCCCTGCATCCAACGCACCCGTGTCCCCTTTGCCGCGGGCAACGGGAAACGCACCGAACACACGACCGATCAACCAGCCGAGCGGTTTAAAGCGGAACAGTTCTTCCTTTGCCATAAACGCGATACGGCGCGGCTGGGCAAGCAGTAACAGCACGGGATCCCAATTTGAAAGATGATTCGCACATAAGATCACCTTGCCGCCCGCGGGGATCTTTTCTTTCCCCACCAGTTTACACGGGTGGGTAAGCAATACGAAGGGGCGTAAGATCGCTTTGATAATACGGTCGGTCATGCCAGTTTCTCCTCAACCAATTTCAGCATATAGTCGATGGATTCCTGCAGAGTCAGGTCGGTGGTGTCCACCGCCACCGCATCTTCTGCCTGCCGCAGGGGCGCAATCGCGCGATGAGAATCGTCGTAATCCCGCTTTTTCATATCCGCCAACACGTCCTCGAACGGCACGTCCTGCCCTTTTTCGAGCAACTCCAAACGGCGACGTTCGGCACGTGCTTCGGCAGATGCCGACAAAAAGATCTTCACCTCGGCATGCGGCAACACCACCGTGCCGATGTCGCGGCCGTCCATCACCACGTTGTTCTTCGCCGCCATATCCTGTTGCAGATGAAACAGAAATTCCCGCACCGGCGGCAGAGCCGACACGGCGGACGCCGCCATCGACATTTCGGGGGTGCGGATGCGGTCGCTCACGTCTTCTCCGTTCACAAACACACGCTGGACACCGTCCACGTGTTTGAGCGACACTTCTATATGCGGCAAACTTGCCACCACCGTCGCTTCGTCACGCCAATCACCGCCCGCGGCCGATACGGCGTAGCCGACCGCACGGTACAGCGCTCCCGTATCCACGTAGATATACCCGAGTTTTGCCGCGATCGCCCGTGCGATCGTGGATTTGCCTGCGCCCGCGGGCCCGTCAATGGCAATAGCTACTGTCTTCATATCTCCTGCATCCTTTCAAGTCCGCGTCCTGCCGCCGCGCCGGTGGCAAACGCGATCTGCAAATTGAATCCGCCGGTGTACGCATCCACGTCCAACACCTCACCGGCAAAGTACAGACCTTTTACCAATTTCGACGCCATCGTTTTGGCGTCGATCTCCTTGACCGACACGCCGCCCGACGTGACGATCGCTTCGGAAAGGGGGCGGAAACCGTTCACCGTTACCGTCCAATCCTTCAGCACCGCCGCCAGTCTCCGCCGCTCTTCACGGCTGACCGCATGGCACTTGCGGGCGGGGTCCAGTCCCGCGCGTTCGCACGCGGGCACCACCATACTGCGGGGCAACAACGCAGGCAACATATTGCCGAGCGCGCGGTTTTGCTCCGCCGCAAGTTCCCGCACTAAGCGAGCGTCCAGCTGCTCCGCCGACAGCGCGGGTTTCAGATCGATATGCAGGCGATAGCGTCCCTCTTGCATATCGGTCATGTGCGCCGACGCACTGAGTATCATCGGCCCCGACACCCCGAAATGGGTGAACAGCATCTCGCCGAAATCGCGGTACAACGTCTTGTGACGGACGGTATCCTCCACCGTGAGTGCCGCATTTTTCAGCGACAATCCCTGCATCGCGGCACAATCCGCCTCGCGGCAGACGAGCGGCACCAGCGACGGGCGGCACGGCACCACTGTGTGCCCCGCCTGCTCTGCCAGACGATATCCGTCCCCCGTCGATCCCGTCTGCGGATAGGACGCACCGCCCGTGCAGACGATCACTGCATCCGCCGTGAGTTCGCGACCGTCCTCCAAGCGGACGCCAAAACATACCCCCTCGCGCAAAAGCAGGTCGGTTACACGCCCTTCAACGTGCAAGGGGTTTCCCTTGTCAGCAAATCGCACCAGCGCATCCACCACGTCCACCGCTTTATCCGAAACGGGGAAAACGCGATTTCCGCGCTCTGTTTTCAACGGAACGCCGCAGGATCTCACCAACTCCATCACCGCCGACGGAGGGAAAGCGGACAGCGCGCTGTAAAGGAACCTGCCATTACGCGGCGTATTTGCCACGCACTCCTCCACCGTACAGTCGTTGGTCAGATTACACCGTCCTTTGCCGGTGATCATCACCTTGCGGGCGGGTCGGGCGTTGCGTTCCACGATGGTAACGCTGTGTCCGTTTTGCGCGGAAAAGCCTGCCGCCATCAACCCGGCGGCACCGCCGCCGATCACGAGTACCTTCATAAGACGTCACCGTCTGCCGTATCTTCACGGAACGGCTGATACACCTTATAGGTTTCCCACAGTTCTTCAAGTTCGGACAGCACGGGGCGATTTTCCTGCATCCGTTTCAGCGATACCGCCACCAGCAGTGCGTTGATGATGCTCATCGGAGCCACCAGCGAGTCCACGATGGTCGCCATATCGCTGTGAGCAAGCAGGCAATCGTCCGCCAAACGGGCGATCGGAGAGATCGCGCTGTCGGTGATCGCCACCACGCGTGCCCCGCGGGATTTTGCAAAATGCAATGTTTTGGCAGAACGGGAGGAATACCGCGGAAAACTGATGCCGATCATCACGTCTTGTTCATCAATGTGAATGATCTGTTCAAGAATCTCCGCCTCGCCGCCCGCCGTGATCAGTTTTACGTCGGGAATAAGAAAATTCAGATAAAACGCCAAAAAACTCGCAAGCGCTTGGCAACTGCCCGCACCGAAGATGTACACCCGACGGGCAGACACGATGCCTTCCACCGTTTCGCGGAACTGGTCTTCCGAAAGTTCCGCCAAAGTTTTGCGAATATTTTGAATGTCGCAGGACATCACCGCCTGCGCCACTTCGTCGTCGGTCATCCGTTCACGGGCGACTTCCACCCGCTGTACCGAAGTTAAACGGCTGCGGGTGAGTTTTTGCATTGCCCGCTGCAGTGCGGGATATCCGTCGAACCCCAGCTGTGCCGCAAACCGTACCACCGTGGATTCACTGACGCCGACCGTTTCGCCCAAGCGAAATGCGGTCATAAACGCCGCCGTCTCGTAATGGTCACGGATATACTCCGCAATACGCCGCTGGCCTTTTGAAAACTCGCCGCTGTGCCGCTCCATGCAAACGATCAGATTTTCCTCCATAGCGATCCCTCCCCACTCGTCCATTATACTCCGACACCGCGGAAAATGCAAGTCATTTTCCGAATCTTGCATTTTAATTTCCCGCGCTTTTTGGGTTTACAAATCTCGACAATGGGTGTATAATGCCAAGTGACATCATTCAGTTAGATAAAGGAGCGTTACGACCTATGTTATACGACGTCGTTATTATCGGCGGCGGCATCGGAGGCCTGATGGCAGCCTACCGCCTGCACAAGAACGACCCTACCCTGAAGGTAGCCGTGACCGAGCGTGGCAACGCGCTGGAAAAGCGGTATTGTCCTGCCGGTGAAGAAAAGACCTGCGTACATTGCAAGACCTGCAGCATCACCAGCGGCTTTGCGGGTGCCGGTGCGTTTTCGGACGGCAAATTCAACCTCGGCACTGCCTACGGCGGCACGCTGGGCGAGGAGTTGGGCGATACGAAGGCTACCCATTACATCGACGAGGTGGACAAGATCCTGAACGAGTATTGCACCTCGGGCATCCCGCAGGTATATCGCTCTAACGAGGAGCTGAAGTTGAAGTGCCTGCAAAACAATCTGCGCTTGCTGGATATGAACGTGAAGCATCTCGGCACCGATCACAACTACGTGACGATGCAAAATCTCATTCGTGCGATTGCGGAAAACGGCACCGATCTGTTCCCGTTTTACGACTGCACCCGCGTCGAAAAGGTCGAGGGCGGCTATCGCGTACATTATGCGAACGGCGAGGTGCTGGAAACGACAGCGATCATCATTGCCACGGGGCGCGGCGGTGCCAATTTCGTGGCGGATTTCTGCCGTTCCTTTGACGTGCCGATGAAATCCAATCACATCGATATCGGTGTCCGCGTGGAAATGAAGGATATCATCTGGAAGGAGTTTTCGGACAAGATCTACGAGCCGAAGATCCTTTATAAGACCAAGACGTTTGAGGACCGCTGCCGTATGTTCTGCTTCAACAAGGGCGGTCTTGTATCGGCAGAGAACAACCACGGCATCATCACCGCCAACGGCCATTCCTACGCCGAAGCAGAAAAGAAGACGGACAACTGCAACTTTGCCATTTTGTCCAGCATCCGTTTTACCGAGCCGTTCAACCAACCCACCGAATACGCCGAAAACATCTCGCGTCTTGCGAATATGATCGGCAAAGGCAACGTGCTGGTACAACGTTTCGGCGACCTTATCCGCGGCAGACGCACCAACGAACACCGTCTGTCGCAAAACACCGTGACGCCGACACTCCGTGCCACGGCGGGCGATATTTCGTTGGTGCTCCCCCACCGCATTCTCACCAACATCATCGAGACCATCTACGCACTCGATCGCGTAGCCCCCGGCACCGCCAACGACGACACCCTGCTGTACGGCTGTGAAAGCAAGTATTATTCCATCCGCCCCGTGTTCAAAAACGACCGTTTTGAGTTGGTGGATAACGTCTATATCATCGGAGACGGCAGCGGTATCTGTCGCGGTCTTTCGCAATCGGGTGCGATGGGCATCTACGTGGCAGACTGCATCACGGGTTAAAAAACGAAAAAATCGTTCATATTTTGTTGACATTTGTCGTCCCTTGTGATAGGATATCTTGTGTATTTATACGCGCGGTATAGAGTGAGGAGCGTGACGGCCGATGAAGGCGTTGGAGGAAAAGATCTTACGGGAAGGCACCGTTCTGCCCGGACATATCCTGAAGGTTGGTTCGTTTTTGAACCAACAGTTGGATGTTCCCTTTCTGATGGAAATGGGGCAGGAGATCGCCCGTTTATTTGCGGATTGCGGTGTCACCAAAGTACTCACCATCGAAGCGTCAGGCATTGCGGTTGCCGTAGCGGCAGCGGCGGCGTTCGGCACCCCTGCCGTGTTTGCGAAAAAGCACAAAAGCGGCAACGTCTCGGGTGACGTACTCACCACCACCGTCCATTCCTACACCCACAACACCGACTACGAGATCATGGTGTCGCGCGAATACATCTCCCCCACCGACCGCGTGCTGTTGGTGGACGATTTCTTGGCAAACGGCAAAGCGCTCATCGGTTTGGCGGAACTGGTAAGGCAAGCGGGTGCCGAAACGGTCGGTGCCGCCGTAGCGATCGAAAAAGGTTTCCAAAAGGGCGGCGACGCTCTGCGCAAGGCCGGTCTGCGGGTGGAATCACTCGCCATCGTGGAAAGTATGAGCGACACCTCGCTCACCTTCCGCGCTCAATGACGGTGTAAACGCAAGTTTACATATAAAAAATCTTTTTGGAGGGAAAACACATGAAAAAACTCATTGCAATCCTGCTTGCTGTCGTGATGATCTTCTCGCTGGCAGCGTGCAGCGGCGGCACCGGTAAGGACGAGTTGAAGGTCGGTTTCATCTTCTTGCACGATGAAAACTCCACCTACGATAAGAACTTCATCGATGCTGCTATCAAGGCCTGTGACAACATGGGCGTCAAGATGGTGCAGAAGACCCAGATCCCTGAGTCCAACGCGGCGTATGAAGCGGCAATCGAACTCATCGAATCGGAAGACTGCGACATCATCTTTGCGGACAGCTTCGGCCACGAGTCCTTCCTGATGAAGGCGGCGAAGGAACATCCCGAAGTGGAGTTCTGCCACGCGACCGGTACGCAGGCGCATACCAGCGGTCTCAAAAACTTCCACAATGCGTTTGCTTCGATCTATCAGGGCCGTTACCTCGCGGGTGTCGTCGCGGGTATGAAACTGAACGAGATGATCGCGGCGGGCAAGTTCACCGCTGAAGAAGCGAAGATGGGCTACGTCGGCGCGTTCACCTTTGCGGAAGTTATCTCCGGTTACACCTCCTTCTACCTCGGCGCGAAGTCGGTCTGCCCGAGCGTGACGATGGACGTCAAGTTCACCGGCAGCTGGTACGACGAGACGCTCGAGAAGCAGGCGGCGCAGGCGCTGATCGACGGCGGTTGCAAACTGATCTCTCAGCACGCAGACTCCATGGGTTCTCCCACGGCGTGTGAAAATGCGGGTGTGCCGAACGTGTCCTACAACGGCTCCACGGCGGCGGCTTGCCCCGACACCTTCCTCATCTCCTCCCGCATCAACTGGGTGCCGTACTTCGAGTACATCATCGGTCAGGTGCAGAAGGACGAAGCCATTGCGACCGACTGGACCGGTACGCTTGAGAACGGTGCCGTGGCGCTGACCGAGCTCGGCAAGAACGTCGCGGAAGGCACCCAGGCGAAACTCGACGAAGTGAAGGCGAAGTTGCTGGACGGCTCGCTGCAGGTGTTCGACACCGCAAACTTCACCGTCAAAGGCGAGAAGCTGACCTCCTACAAGGCGGACGTGGACACTGACGACGCGTTCACTCCCGACACCGAAGTCATCGAAGGCGGCATTTTCTACGAGTCCAAGCATCGTTCGGGCCCGTACTTTGACGTGCGCATCGACGGCATCACCCTGTTGGACGAAAAATACTAATTCGTAAGCAAAACGCAAGGCGGGGCATGCACTGCCCCGCCTTGCGCGGCTTATAATTTTGAACAGTACGCCGTGAAGTGCGGCATACTGTTGAGAATTATAAAGGAGGAGTCCCACCGATGAATGCACCCGCACCCGCCATCGAACTGCGTAACATCACCAAGCGTTTCGGTGCCAAGGTCGTCGCCAACAAGGACGTGTGTCTGACCGCCAACCGCGGCGAGATACTCTCTATTTTGGGCGAAAACGGCAGTGGAAAGACCACGCTGATGAATATGATCGCCGGCATCTACTTTCCCGATGAAGGCCAGATCTTTATCGACGGGGAAGAAGTAGTCATCGCCTCGCCGAAAGATGCGTTCGACTATAAGATCGGCATGATCCACCAACATTTCAAATTGGTAGACGTATTCTCTGCCGCCGAAAACGTAGTACTCGGTTTGAACGAAAAGGAACCGTATAATCTGAAGACCGCGACCGAACGGGTGCGCGAGATCAGCGAACAGTACGGGTTTGAACTCGATCCCACCAAGAAGATCTACGAAATGTCGGTTTCCGAAAAACAGACGGTGGAGATCGTGAAAGTGCTGTATCGCGGCGCGGATATCCTCATTTTGGACGAACCGACCGCCGTGCTTACCCCGCAGGAAACACAAAAGTTGTTCGCGGTGCTTCGCCGTATGCGGGACGCGGGCAAAGCGATCATCATCATCACCCACAAGTTGCACGAGGTACTCTCGCTGTCCGACCGCGTGACGGTACTCCGCAAGGGGGAATACGCCGGCACGGTCATCACCGCCGAGACCAACGAAACGCAGCTGACCGAAATGATGGTGGGCGAAAAGGTGAACTTAAACATTCACCGCAGTGAGCCGAAAGATCTCACACCGCGTCTGGAGGTACACCACATCAACTGTTCCAACCGCGAAGGCGTAAAAATGCTGGACGACGTCTCCTTCGTAGCCAACGCGGGCGAGATTTTGGGCATTGCCGGTATTGCCGGTTCCGGTCAACGCGAATTGCTGGAAGCGATTGCCGGCTTGCAACGTCTCGACAGCGGCGCCGTGTTATACAACAACCCGCAAACGGGTAAAATGGATAACCTGACCACCAAAACGCCGCTGCAGATCCGCGAACTCGGCGTGCGCCTCTCCTTCGTCCCCGAAGACCGTCTCGGCATGGGGCTTGTTGCCAATATGGATATCGTCGACAATATGATGCTGCGCAGTTACCGCCGCGGCCATTCGATGTTTTTGGAACGTAAAAAGCCGAAGGAACTCGCGGAACACATCATTGAAGAGTTACAGGTCGTGACCCCCGGCGCCTCCACTCCCGTGCGCCGTCTGTCGGGCGGCAACGTGCAGAAAGTGCTGCTCGGCCGTGAGATCGCCGCTTCTCCTACCGTGCTGATGGCGGCGTATCCCGTGCGCGGCCTCGATATCGGTGCCTCGCACACGGTATACCGTTTGTTGAACGAACAGAAGGAAAAAGGCGTCGCCGTCATTTTCGTGGGCGAAGACCTCGACGTGTTGCTGGAACTTTGCGACCGTATTATGGTCATCGGTTCGGGTCACATCACGGGAACGGTGGACGCCCGCAGTGCAACCAAAGAAGAGATTGGTCTGTTGATGACCAAGACCGCCGCGGCGGAAGACGGAGGTGAGAGCCATGGCTGATATGCAAAAAACACGGCATCGTGAGCCGTTGCTCCACATTGCGAAACGGGACGATATGGCACCGTGGAAAGCGTGGCTTATCCGCCTGACCGCCATTCTCATCGCGTTTTTGCTGATCGGCCTCGTGTCGATGGCGCTGACGGGTGAAGGTCTCGGTGAGATCTACAGCACCATGCTCCGCGGCGTGTTCGGCAGACTGTTCCAAGGTAAGACCAGTCTGCTGTGGACCTATTTACAACGCACCGCCGTGTTGCTTTGCCTGGGTTTGGCCGTCACCCCCGCGTTTAAGATGAAGTTTTGGAACTGCGGCGCGGAAGGACAAGCCCTGATGGGCGGTCTTGCTGCGATGATGTGCATGATCCATCTGGGGCATCTTCCCTATCCCCTGCTGCTTATCGTCATCGTAGGCGCGAGCATTCTGGTCGGCGCCGTGTGGGGCATCATCCCCGCCATCTTCAAAGCGTACTACAACACCAACGAAACGCTGTTCACCCTGATGATGAACTACATCGCGATCCAGATCGTATCCTATTACGTGTATCTGGTGGGTCAAGGCTCGGGCGTTATTCAGCCGGTCGCCACGGGTAATCTCCCCACCATCGGCAATTCGAAACAATTGCTGAACATTTTGATCGTCGTTGCGCTGATGATCGTAATGTTCATTTATCTGAAGTACAGCAAACAAGGCTATGAGATCACGGTGGTGGGCGAAAGCCAAAACACCGCACGGTACATCGGTATCAACGTGAAAAAGGTCATTTTGCGCACCATGCTCATCTCGGGTGCCGTTTGCGGTATCGCGGGTATGCTTCTCGTTTCGGGCATCGACCACTCGGTCAACGCCGACACGATCGGCGGTCAAGGTTTCACCGCCATTATGGTATCGTGGCTCGGTCAGTTCAATCCGTATATCATTGCCGCGATGTCCGCACTGATCGTGTTTTTGGAAAGCGGCGCAGGCAAGGTGGCAGATACCTTCTTCCTGAACGGCTCGTTCGCCGGTGTGGCATCGGGTATCGTCATTCTGTTCCTGGTCGGCTGTGAATTCTTCATTCGTTATTCGGTCCGCATCCGTCGTGCGCGAAAGGAGGAAACCGTATGATCACCTCGTTTATCAGCACCTCCATCCCGCTCGGTGTACCGCTGCTCTACGGCTCGGTCGGTGAGATCCTCACCGAAAAATCGGGTCACTTAAACCTCGGTATCCCCGGCATTATGTACGTCGGCGCGATCAGCGGCGTTATCGGTGCATTCCTCTATGAAAACGCCTGCGGCAACGATCTTGCCCGTATGAATCCGTGGCTCACGGTGCTTATTCCCCTGCTCTCCTGCATCGTCGGCTCGGTGTTGATGGGTCTCGTGTACAGTTTCCTCACCGTCACCCTGCGTGCCAACCAGAACGTGACGGGTCTTGCCATCACCACCTTCGGTATCGGTCTCGGCAACTTCTTCGGCGGCTCGCTCATCAAACTGGTGGACAGCGATATGCCCTCCATCATTCTGACCAAGACGAGTTCTCTGTTCCGCAAGTCGCTGCCGTTTGCCGATGATCTCGGCTGGTTTGGTGAGATCTTCCTCTCACACGATTTCCTCACCTATCTTGCCATCGCGATCGCGGTGGTTGCCTCCTTTGTACTCACCCGTACCCGCGTGGGGCTGAATCTGCGTGCGGTGGGTGAAAACCCCGCCACTGCGGACGCGGCAGGCATCAACGTCACAGCGTACAAGTATATCGCGACCGGCATCGGCAGTGCCGTGGCGGGTCTCGGCGGTCTGCAGTACGTGATGGCGTACGCCAACGGCGTGTGGTCGAACAACGCGTTCGGCGACCGCGGCTGGATGGCGATCGCGCTGGTCATTTTCGCACTGTGGAAGCCGAATATGGCGCTCATCGGCTCGTTCCTCTTCGGTGCCTTGTGTAACGTGAATAACTACATTCAAGGTCTCGGCACCGCCACGCAGGAACTGTTTAAGATGCTCCCGTATGTGGTCACCATCCTGGTGTTGGTCGTCATCAGCATGCGTAAAAAGCGCGAGCATCAGCCCCCCGCCCACTTAGGTCTCCCCTATTTCCGCGAAGAACGGTAATGTTTTCTTAAAGTATGTGTAAAAAGCCGCCTCTCTCGTACGAGAGAGGCGGCTTTTTGTGGTCCTTTCGCACCACAACGGGCAAGCCGTGAAGGCTCCCCTTAAGGACGTAAGGGGAGCTGCCGAGCGTATGCGAGGCTGAGGGGATTTGAAAATCAAAAGCCGTAGTTTCAAATCCCCTCCACCGCCGTACGGCGGTCCCCCTCCCCTTGCATCCTCAAGGGGAGGCAAGGACTATCCGGTTTAGCATATATTTCATTCAAAAAACAGCGCAATCGCCCTGCTTTTTTATTCCACATCACACACCGTGAGTGTATCCCCCGCCACCCGAAAGCGCACGGTATGTCCCGCAAACGCCATGCCGTATACTCTGGCGGCATCCTCTTGATACGAAGGGCGCGGATCCTGCGCCAACACTTCGCACAGTGTTTTTGCCTGTTCGGGGGTAAAGACCGCCGCACATTCTGCGGGCAACACCACCGCAAGGTGGTCCTCCCGCACGGGGTCGGCAAACCCGCCCGTCGCGTCAGGGTGGCTATCCGCAAACGGCAGATAGGGTTTGATATCGTAGATGGGGGTGCCGTCCATCAAGTCCGCCCCTTCCACCTCCAGCACCGTACCGTACTGCTTGTCCTGCCGCACGGCAACCAGTTTCACCGAAGACAGCCCCACGGGGTTCGGACGAAAAGGCGAGCGGGTGGCAAACACCCCCATACGGGTGTTACCGCCGAGCCGCGGCGGCCGCACGGTGGGCGACCATTCTTCCCGCACCGCTTCGGAAAATTCCCACAGAAGCCAGATATGCGAAAACCCTTCGATTCCTCGCAGGGCGTCGGGGTTGCGATACGGCGGCTCAAACACCACCGTGCCGCGGGTCGCGGCAAGCCCGCTTTGCCGCGGGATACCGAACTTTTCGGGGAATTCGGTGTGAATGCGGGCAATCACTTTCATCTCCATCGCACTCACCCCTTTTCACGCAACCGCTCGGCAAGTGCTTTGTCGGGCGTGACATACGCGGTCTGATACTCCACGTAGATCACCCGCCCGGGCTTCGCCCCTGCGGGCTTTTTCACGTTACGGGCACGGGTGTAATCCACCGGCACCTGCGCGGAATCCCCCGCTTTCGAATGGGTCGCAGCCAATATCGCCGCTTCGGTCAAGGTGGTGTCGGGCGGCGTCTCCCCTTCGGTCACCACGATCACGTGCGAGCCCGCCGCCGTTTTGACGTGGAACCAATAGTCCCCGCCGCGGGCGGTCTTTAAGGTCAGGCGATCGTTTTGCAGATTGTTGCGTCCCACCAGAATGAGAAATCCGTCGCTTGAGCGAAAGCGAAGCGGCCCTTCCGCTGCAGGCGCTTTTCCGCGGGTACGCGGCAATTTCAAGTAGCCGCCCGCCGCCAGTTCTTCCCGCAACTCACCCAGTTCGCGGAAGGTGGTCGCACGGGACAACGCATCAAACACGCTGTCTAAATACAAGAGTTCTTCTTCGCCCGCCGCGATCTGTTCTGCCAGCACCCGCTCGGCGGTCTGCGCCTTGCGGTAAGCTTTGTAGTACCGCTGGGCGTTCTGTACCGCTGTAAGCGACGGGTCAAGCGGCACCGTCACGGTGGCGCAATTTTCGTCGTAGTAGTTGATAAGTTCCGCCGACGACGCTCCTTTCGGGATGGCGTAGGCGTTCGCTTGAATGAGGTCTGCCCATACGCGCACTTCCTCTCGCTTAGCAGACCGCGCCAGTTCCTCCCGCTGTGCCGCAAGTTTGCGGGCGGTGCGGTCGGTCGCGTTGGTCAGCACCCGCAAAATGTCCTGCGCCCGCGCACGGCGCCGATCCTCCGCGTCCTTTTGCTCGTAAAATCCGTCCAACAGGGAAGAAAGGGACTCCTCCTCCCTGCCCACGGCGGTCAGTCCGTACTGGGTGATCGGCACGAAGCTGTATTCGAGCGGCGTACCCTTCAGATCCCGCAGAGCGTACGGCGTGCGACGTACACCCGTCAGCACGGTCTCTTTCAACCGCTTGAGGTAAAAAGCAAGGCGTTCGGCGTCCTCGTCGGTCAGCTCATCACTGCGCTTGTCCGCACCCCGCAAGGCCTGATGGGTCACTTCACGGCACAGCAAAGGAGAGAGCCCATGTACCACCGAAAGGAGCGCCTTCGCCGTCGGCGCAGACGGCGCACGGCGCAGTGCCGCCACCACGTCGCTCGGCTCACACAGCGAAAGGTCCAGCACCCCCGCCGGGCAGGGCGGCAATTCGTAACGCAGACCAGGCAGAACGGGACGCACCGAGGACATTTCAATATCCACCCGCTTGACGGCATCCACCACCAAGCCGTTCTCATCGATCAAAATGATGTTGCTGTGCCGTCCCATGATCTCCACCGCAAGCGTCAGGCGGACGATGTCACCAAGTTCGTTCACACAGTCAAAATCAAAATACAAGGCACGTTCCCATCCGTTTTGACGAATGGCGATCAGCCGTCCGCCCGTGAGCCGTTTGCGCAACAACATACAAAACATCGGCGGTGACGCGGGATTCTCGGGGGCGTTTTTGGTAAAATGCACCCGCGGCGAGTTGGCACGTGCCGAAAGATACAACCGCTCACTGCCGCCGCGATGCCGCAAATGGATCACCAGCTCCTCCCGCGAGGGCTGATGGATCTTGTCCACCCGCGCTTCGGGCAACGCCGCCGTCAATTCTTCGCGCAAACACGCCAAAAACGCACCGTCTAACGCCATATCGACCACCTACCTTCTGTAAAGTTGTCCACCTTTTCAACCGTTTTTCAACCACGCCGCAATGTTTGTAGCTGCCGCCGAAAGATCGCGGCGTTCATTCTCGTACTCTTCCCGCAAGGGCAGTCCTGCCAAATGTTCCGCAATTCTGCCCCCTAATTTTTTCATATAGCGTATACCGTCGGGCGTGTGGGGGATCTCCCCCATCAACGCTTCGGCATACGTGAGCGAGCGGCGCTCACCCGTGAAGGCTACCGTCATCACGGTGTACAGGCGTTCCCCTTCCGCAACCACGTCCTCCTCTTGAACGGAAAAGCCGTTTTCCGCCAAAAACAAGCGTAACCGTTCGGGTTTCGACATGGGTTGCAACACCAAACGGTAGCGTTCATTCGCCACCCAGGGGGCGGCGGCAAGGATCTCCACGATCGTTTCACCGCCCATTCCCGCAATCACAATATCGTCCGTTTCATCGGGCCGCACGGGGGCAAGCCCATCCCCCACACGCACCGAAACGACCGCTTCCAGCCCCGCACCGCTGACGGTGCGGCGGGCGGCGGCGGCAGGGCCTTCCCCAATGTCCGAAGCCACGGCCGAGGGGCACCGCCCGCTTTGCAAAAGCCACACGGGAAGCAAGGCGTGATCGGTGCCGATATCCGCCACCCGTGCGCCCTGCCGCACCCGTGCCGCGACCGCCGCCAGCCGTACACCCAGTTCTTTCATACCGTGACCTCCGATCTGCGAACAAGCGGGCAGACGGTTGTCTGCCCGCTTGTGTGTTTTCCGTTTCTTTTATTTCGCCATGTGGGCGTTGAGCTTTGCAACCAACTCGTCACAATCCACGCCGTGTACTTCACACGCCTGCGCCACCGTTTCACTGCGGGCGGAGGGGCAACCGAGACAATGCATACCCATCTCCAAAAAGTAGGGGGCCACCGTGCGGTCCATATCCAGAATATCGCCGATCAACGTATCTTTCGTAATCATAGTCTTTTTCTCCTTCTTTTGTTTTGGTTACTCCCCTATTATAATACCCAATTTGGCAGATTGCAAGCCTTTTCATCGCTCTTGTTGATATTTTTCACGGGTGGCAAGGCCGCCGCGGATGTGCCGCTGGGCTTTGTTGACCTCCAGCACCCCGCGTACCTGCCCGTACAAATGCGGATCGAGCGTACGCAAACGGCACGCCACGTCCTTGTGTACCGTGCTTTTACTGATGTGAAATTTTTTAGCGGTCGCCCGCACCGTGGCGTTGTTTTCGATGATATACACCCCGAGTTCGACCGCGCGCTCCTCTACAACTCCCTTCATAAAAAACACCTCATCCCTATCGTGTTCTTTACACTATATGGATGAGGCGTTTTGTTTATGAAACTTATATCGTCACTTGAAATTCTTTGCGGCAGCGGGGGCAGTCGCAGGCGTGGTGACCGCGGTTGGCTTTCGAAAGCCGCACCGTCGCCTTGCAATGCGGGCAGGTGCGGTAGACGTGGGTCTTGCGGTCGCGCCAGCGATTCTTCTGCAACTTCCAAAAGCGGCGCATACCGTCCGAGCGTTTCAAATACCACTCATTCTCCCGCATGCGGGCGGGGATGTTGCGGGACAGGGTGCGAAAAACGAGCCAGCCGAACAGCAGAAACTCGAACAGCACCAACACCAAACTGCCGAGAAACAGATTCAACACGATAATGCCGCAGTACACCCACAACAGCGCTTTTTGCAGGGCGTCCACACCGTAGCGCCCTTGCATAAACCGTGCGATCGTATAGCCTAACCGTTGAAACATCTCACTTCACTCCTCACGACCGTTAGTATACGCCGCAAATATGACGGCATTATCAGCAATTCGTGAACAGTTTTTAAAGTTTTGCCGCTTTTTTGATACGCGGGGCAAGCCACAGTGCGAGCGCCATTTTGAGTGCGTCGGGCAACACGAAGGGTAACACACACGCCATAAGCGACACGCCGAGGCGGTCACCCGACAGCCACGAAAACCATACGGTGCCGAGTACATAACCGAACGCTTGTCCGACCGCCAATGCCGCGGCGCGGCCTTTCGACGTTTGGGGATACCACAGCCAAAACAGCACGGCGGCGAGCAAAAAGCCCCACAAATAGCCGCCCGTGACCCCGCACAGCACGCCGATGCCACCGCCGCCGCCCGCAAACACGGGCAGTCCCACCGCGCCGAGCAGCAGATAAGTCGCCACCGTGACGGTGCCGTATTTCCCGCCGAGCAACAGCAACGTGAGATACACACCGAGCGACTGCAAGGTGAACGGCACGGCGGCGGGTACGGTGACCCACGCACACACCGCGAGCATCGCCGCCGACAGCGCGCACTGCGTCATTTTTACGGTTTTCTGCATAGGGTCACCTCCTTTGTAAAGATGTATGCTTCTCCGCCGACACCCTCTGACGCTTGACCGAGGAGATCAAACTCTCTCCCAACAACCCCTCCGTCAAAACCTGCGGTTTTGACACCTCCCCTTACACAGGGGAGGCAATAAGGCACCCTTCGAGGATGTCAAAAATCTTTAATTTTTGACTGAGGGGATTTGAAAGTAAAGGAAGCACGTTACGACTGCAATTTTCTTGACAATTCCAAACCGCCGTTTCGCTCCCCACCGCACGAAGTCGGCTTCTCCTTTTAAAAAAGAGGAAAGAAGTTACGTTCATCATACCACACCCCTTGCAAAAATGCAATCTTGAAAACAGCGACAGAGTGTGGTATACTTACCACCAAGGAAGTGATAACTATGAAATTTATGATTGCATCGGATATTCACGGCGATGCGGGTTACACCCGTCAATTACTTGCCGCTTTCGAAAAAGAGAGTGCCGACCGTCTGCTGTTGCTTGGTGATATTTTGTATCACGGCCCGCGCAACGACCTGCCGCCGCAGTATGCCCCAAAAGAGGTGATTGCGCTGTTGAACCCCCTGCGCGAGCGATTGCTTTGCGTGCGCGGCAACTGCGATACCGAGGTGGACCAAATGGTGCTGGAATTCCCTATTTTGGCGGATTACGCGGTGATTCCCACGGGCGAGCGTTTGATCTACGCCACCCACGGGCACGTGTATAACGCCCAAAATCCGCCGCCGCTGTGCCGTGGGGATATTCTGCTGCACGGACACACCCACGTGCCCGTATGCACCCCGTTCGGCAACGACAACGTGTATCTGAATCCCGGCTCGGTTTCTATCCCGAAGGAGGATTCGCCGCACGGATATATGACCTTTGACGGCAAGGTCTTTTTATGGAAGACATTGGACGGTGAGATTTACAAGGAATATATGGTATAAAAAAGGCCTCTCCTTGAGGAGAGGCTCCCGCGAAGCGGGTGGTGAGGTGTTAGGTGAAGTCTTGTTCAACACCTCATCCGCCCCTTACGGGGCACCTTCCCCTCAAGGGGAAGGCTTTTTTTATTTCACCAGATCTGCCATGGTGTACAGCCCTGCGGGCTTACCCACCATGAAGAGGGCGGCGTTTACCGCACCGACGGCAAACACTTCTTTTGAACGGGCGGAGTGCGAAAGGGTCACGATCTCGTCGTGCCCCGCGAACAGCACTTCGTGTTCACCCACGATGTTGCCGCCGCGGACGGCGGAAAACCCGATCTCATGATGATCGCGCTTTTGACGTACCGCCTGGCGGTCGTACACATAAGTAGGCTCGTAATCCAGTCCCTCCTCCACCGCACGCGCCAACATCAGCGCCGTGCCCGAGGGAGCGTCGATCTTTTGGTTGTGGTGCTTTTCAATGATCTCCACGTCAAAGTCCGCGCCCAGTACCTGCGCCGCTTTTTTGCACAGTTCGGCAAGCAGGTTGACACCCATCGACATATTTGCCGTGAAGAACACAGGAATCTCTTTTGCGGCTTCGTGAATGGCGGCAATCTGCTCCTCACGGTATCCCGTGGTGGCAAGCACCGCGGGAATGTTGTGCGTTTTCGCGTAGGCAAGGGTCTTTTCCAACGCCGACGGATGCGAAAAATCGATCAGCGCTTCGGGCGTCGCCATACAGTTCATCGGATTGGCGTATACGGGATATCCCGCGTGGCTTTCGGTGTTCAGGTCGACCCCCGCGACGATCTCGCAATCGCAACGGCCCGCCACACACCCCGTGACAGCACGACCCATTTTTCCGTTACAGCCGCAAAGCAGCAGCTTTGTCATATCCTTGTTCTTCCTCTCAGATCAAATCGTACTTTTTCAGCACCGCCGCCATTTTCTCCTTCATCGGATCGGCCATGGTGACGAGCGGCAGGCGGCATTCGCCCACTTCCATACCCATCATATTCATGGCATCCTTCACCGAGATGGGATTGACGTCCATAAACAGCGCGTTGGCAAGTTCCAAATATTTGAGCGCCAGTGCGCGGCTGCCCGCAACATCGCCGTCAAACCACTTTTGGCAAATGTCGTGAGTCTCACGCGGGACGACGTTGGACAGCACCGAGATAACACCCTTGCCGCCGAGCGACAAGAACGGCACGATCTGGTCGTCGTTGCCCGAATAGATGTCGATATCGCACAGCGAAGCGATCTCTGCCACCGCGCTGATGCTCCCGCTCGCTTCTTTAATGGCGACAATGTTGGGGTGCTTCGCGAGTTCCGCCACCGTGGCGGGCTGAATGTTCACACCCGTGCGGGAAGGCACGTTGTAGAGAATGATCGGCAGATCCGCCGCATCCGCGATCGCGGTGTAATGGGCGATCAGACCGCGTTGGGACGCCTTATTGTAGTACGGAGTAACGAGCAACAAGCCGTCCACACCGAGCGCCTTCGCTTCGAGCGACAGTTTGATACCGTACGCCGTATCGTTCGAGCCGGTGCCCGCGATCACGGGCACGCGCCCCGCCGTCTGTTCTACCGCCGTGCGGATGACCGCCACGTGCTCCTCGTGATCCAGCGTGGAGGACTCGCCCGTGGTGCCGCAGGTGATGATGGCGTCGGTGCCGTTTTCGATCTGCCAATCGATCAATTCACGGTACTTTTCAAAATTGACACTTCCGTCGGCGTGCATCGGGGTGATGATCGCCACACCCGCGCCGGTGAAAATCGTGTGTTTGCTCATAATCGCATTCTCCTCAAATAGAGATTAGTCCATATACCCTTCGGCGCACAGCAATTCTGCCAGCAACACGGCACCGCCCGCCGCACCGCGCAGGGTATTGTGGGACAGACCGACAAACTTGTAATCGTACTGCGTATCGTCGCGCAGACGGCCGATGGAGATCGCCATACCGCCTTCGAGATCGCGGTGCAGTTTGGTCTGCGGCATATTATCCTCGGTGAAGTAATTGAGGAACTGCTTCGGTGCGGACGGGAGTTCCAACTCCTGTGCGCGGCCCTTGAAGTTCTTCCACACGTCGATGATCTCTTCCTTCGACGGCTTGTTTTCAAATTCCACGAACACCGCCGCGAAGTGACCGTCGGTCACCGGCACACGCAGGCACTGCGCGGTAAACGCGGGGGTGGTGGCAGAGACGATCTCGCCGTTTTCCACCTTGCCCCAGATCTTCAGCGGCTCCTGCTCGCTCTTCTCTTCTTCGCCGCCGATGTAGGGGATCACGTTATCCACCATCTCGGGCCAGCGCTCGAACGTCTTGCCCGCACCCGAGATCGCCTGATAGGTGCAGACAGCCGCACGCTTCACGCCGAATTTGTCGAGCGGGAACAGGGCGGGCACGTAGCTTTGCAGCGAGCAGTTGGACTTCACCGCGATGAAACCGCGCTTGGAGCCCAAGCGGGCGCGCTGAGCGGGGATGACGTCCAGATGATCGGCATTCAGTTCCGGAATCACCATCGGCACGTCGGGGGTGAAGCGATGGGCGCTGTTATTGGACACCACAGGGCATTCCGCCTTAGCGTACGCTTCTTCCAACGCACGGATCTCCGCCTTCGGCATATCCACCGCGCAGAACACGAAATCCACCTTTGCCGCCACCGCCGCCACGTCCGCGGCATCCTGCACCACGATGGACTTGTAGGCTTCGGGCATCGCCGTCTTCATGACCCAACGGTCGCCCACGGCTTCTTCGTACGTCTTGCCCGCCGAACGGGGGCTGGCGGCGATCGCCGTCAACTCAAACCACGGGTGATTTTCAAGCAACGAGAGAAAACGCTGACCCACCATACCGGTGCCGCCGATGACACCTACACGATATTTTTTCATACTAACATCAGTTCCTTTCCGAAATAAGCCTGCACATAAAAGAAAGCCGGTTACAGAAAACCGGCAGACATTCCCAAAGTGTGTTCCTCTTTGTGAATAGCACTCCACCGTTTCCGATGACAGCCGCACGGCTATTGACCGTACAGCCAGAATTCCCACTACCCGTGTGAGCACCCTTCGGCGTCAACGCCTTTCCCCTGTGTTCCGCGACTCGGGTGTCTCCCACAAGATACTTTTCGCAAACGCGCCTCTACTCAAAATTATATGCTTGACTTTTTGCTTTGTTCATTGTAGCATTATAGGAGTGTAATGTCAACACCCCATTTTAATTTTTTCAGGACGGCGAAAAGAATTCATGAATACGCACGATTTTTTTTACAATTTGCCCGAAGAATTGATCGCACAGGAACCCATCGAGCCGCGTGACCATTCCCGTTTATTGGTAATGGATCGCGAAAGCGGCTCTCTTTCGGACAAGCATTTTTACGATCTGCTCGATTTTTTAAAGGAAGGCGACTGCCTTATTTTAAACGACAGCCGCGTGTTGCCCGCCCGCATTTACGGCAAACGGGCGGATACCGGCTCGCCGCTCGAAGTGCTGTTGCTCACCCCGCACGGGGGCGACGTGTGGGAAGTGTTGGCAGGGCCCGGCAAAAAGGCACGGCCGGGGTTTCGCCTGACCTTCGGGGACGGCGCACTCACTGCCGAAGTGCTGGAAGTGCTGGAAGGCGGCAACCGTTTGGTGAAATTCTTTTATGAAGGCAACTTTTACGAAGTGCTGGAATCCATCGGTCAGATGCCGCTGCCGCCGTATATCAAAAAGAAACTGGAAGACCAAGAGCGATACCAAACGGTGTATTCGCGGGAGCGCGGGTCGGCCGCCGCACCCACGGCAGGGTTGCATTTCACCCCCGAATTGCTCGAAAAAGTGAAGGCAAAAGGCGTGGAGATCGGATTCGTCACGTTGCATGTGGGGCTCGGCACCTTTCGCCCCGTGAAGGTGGAAAACATCACCGAACACAAGATGCATTCGGAGCATTACGCGCTCTCGCAGGAGACCGCCGACCTTATCAACCGCACCAAAGCGCGGGGCGGGCGCGTCATCGCGGTGGGCACCACCAGTTGCCGTACCCTTGAAAGCGTCGGAATGACCGACGGGATCATTCACCCCGCCGAGGGGTGGACCGAGATCTTCATCTATCCCGGTTACCGATTCCAAGTGCTGGACGGGCTGCTCACCAACTTCCACCTGCCCGAAAGCACGCTGATCATGCTGGTCTGTGCCTTTGCGGGATACGAGCACACCATGGCGGCGTACGACCACGCGGTGGCGGAGAAATACCGTTTCTTCAGTTTCGGTGATGCCATGTTTATACAATAAAAGACATTTTTCACGGTAGGGGCGAACTGTGTTCGCCCGCGGGCGTTCAAAGAACGCCCCTACGGTAAGATTGAGTCTTATATCTCATACAATTCGGCGATGCAATGCTGATCGTATAAGGAGTTATTATTATGCCCAATTCCAAACTGACCATAACCAAGACCGAGGGGGCGGCACGCCGCGGCGTGTTTGAGACCCCGCACGGCACGGTGCAGACCCCCGCGTTTATGAACGTTGCCACCTGCGGTGCTATCAAAGGCGCGGTATCGGCATACGACCTCGCTGACCTGAAGTGCCAGGTGATGCTGTGCAACACCTATCATCTGCACCTGCGCCCCGGCGACAAACTGGTACACGAGGTGGGCGGCCTGCACAAGTTCACGGGGTGGGACGGCCCCATTTTGACCGACAGCGGCGGGTTTCAGGTATTCTCACTCGCGGGACTGCGTAAAATTCGCGAAGAGGGTGTGGATTTTGCCTCCCATATCGACGGGCGCAAACTCTTTATCGGCCCCGAGGAGAGCATGCAGATACAGTCCCACTTAGGCTCGACCATCGCCATGGCGTTTGACGAGTGTGTGGAAAACCCTGCCACGCGGGACTATTCCGCCAAATCCTGCGCCCGCACCACGCGGTGGCTCGCGCGGTGTCAGGAGGAGATGGCGCGTTTGAACGCCGCACCCGATACGGTAAACCCGCGGCAGTTGCTGTTCGGCATCAACCAAGGGTGTACGTTTGACGATCTGCGCGTGCAACACATGAAGGAGATCGCCGCAATGGACCTGGACGGCTATGCCGTGGGCGGTCTTGCCGTGGGTGAACCGGCGGAGGATATGTACCGCATACTCGAAGCCGTCGAGCCGTTTGCCCCGAAGGATAAGATCCGCTATCTTATGGGGGTCGGCACCCCCGTAAACATTTTAGAAGGTGTCGCACGCGGTATCGACCTGTTCGACTGCGTGATGCCTGCGCGCAACGCACGGCACGCGCACGTGTTCACCTGGAGCGGACGACGCAATCTGTTCAACGCGAAATATGAAAAAGACCTCGCCCCCTTGGACGAAGAATGTGATTGCCCCACCTGCCGCCGCCATTCCCGCGCGTACATTCACCACCTGTTCAAGGCAAACGAAATGCTCGCGATGCGGCTGTGCGTGGCACACAACCTCTATTTCTACAACACCCTGATGGAAAAGATCCGCGAAGCGTTGGCGGGCGGCAACTACGACAGTTTCTACCGCGAATACCGCGAAGTGCTGGATCGCCGCATCTGATTTTTGTAAATATTCGGTAAATTCGGGTCTTTCCCCTTGCGAAATGTATAAAAGTGTAGTATACTACTCTGTGATCTATGTTTTAGGAGGATGTTAGTATGTTGATGTTTAAAGCGGACGCTGCCGCGAATACCACAGGGGCTCAAGGCAGTTTCTTCCCGATCATTATGCTGGTTTTGATGTTCGTGCTGATGTATTTCATCATGATCCGCCCGCAGAAGAAGAAGCAGAAGGAAGAACAGAAGATGCGCGACGACGTGCGCGTGGGCGATCAGATCATCACCATCGGCGGCATTATGGGCCGTGTGGTGACGGTGCGCGAGGATTCGCTCGTGATCGAAACGGGCGCCGACCGCAACAAGCTGACGGTAAAGAAGTGGGCGTTGCAGGCGAACGAGACGGTGCATGAAGACAACGGTCTCGATGACGATGACGACGACGATATCTGATTTCGGCTGACCCGCGTCATACTCTCTCCGCAATCGGAATATACTGAATCGAAGCCCGCTTTGGTGGCGGGCTTCGATTTTTAAAATGCGGAGGGATCCTTTATGCGATCGCGCAAAGATGAGCCTGTATGGTTAAAACGGTGGGTGCGTCCGCTCGGCGTGGGGGTCGCGGGTGGCATTCTCGCGTGCGTTTTGTCGTTACTCGCGATGGCGGGGTTGTTGCTCACGCAAGACCTGCCGCAGACGGGGGTCACCCCGCTCGCACTGGTCGCATTGGTGACGGGCAGTTTCGTCGGCGGTCTGCTTGCGGCACGGACTGCAGGGCAAAACGGCTGGCTGATGGGACTTGCAACGGGCGGTGCGCTGTTTTTATTGCTGATGATTGCGGGCGGCTTCGCGCTGCTGCGCGACATGCAGGCGGCACACACGTGGGTAAAACTCGCCGTGATGCTCGGAGCGTCGGCGGTCGGCGGTATCGTGGGTATCAACCTCAAGCGAAAACGGTAATACCGGCATAATCCCCTCTCTCGTTTCATACATATAAAACAGATCGTGTGAAACGGAGTGACGGACATGCATACGCGTGGAGAATGGCGGCGAAATCTCGTCCGCTTTGTGATACAAAACGGGCGGCTTTTGTGGTTGCTCGGCCTTTTCGTGGCGGGAGTACAGATCGGCTGTGCCGTCTTTTCGGCGGCGTGGCAACCGCTCGGGGCGGCACTCGGCACCCTGCTCGCCCCCACCCCGCTCGACGGCGGTTTTGCAGGAGCGGCGGCACATTTGCTCTCGGCGGCGGCACCGCATTTTCTCCTGCTGTTGTTGCTGTTTTTCCTGGGTTTCTCCGCCTGCGGCGCACCGCTTTCGCTGTTGGTGCCGCTGTTTTTCGGGGCAGGCACGGGACTTTCGATGGCGTACCGCTACGCTACGGGTTGGCAGGGTGTCACCTACACGGCACTGTTGATATTGCCGCACACCTTACTCGTTGCCGCGGCGTTGCTGATCGCGTGTGCCGAGTCGGTGCGCTTTTCGGCACGGCTTGCGCGGCAAATGCTCCCCCATGCCACCCTCGGCGGCGGGTTATGGCAGGACTTAAAACTGTATTTGGCACGGTTTTTGCTGTGCGGCGGTTTATTGTTTGCCGCCGCTGTGCTGGACACCGTGTTGCGTATTTTCTTTATTCATCATTTCGTTTAAAAGGTGAGGATGTTCAATGGCGTTACCCAAGTTTTTCAACCCCGCGAAGGAAGGTCCCGGTGTATCCAAAAATGCACCGCAGAAAAAGCGATTCTTTCTGTTTTGGGAGTTGTATTTCCGTAAGTTCTTCAAGTTGATCCAAGCGAATTTCATCTATATTCTTTTCTCCCTGCCCATCGTCACGGTGGGCCTTGCGGAGGTGGGGCTGACCTACATCACCCGCAACTACGCCCGTGAAAAGCACGCCTTTATCTGGGGCGATTTCGTAGATACCATCAAGAAAAATTGGCGACAGGCGTTGCCCATCGGGTTTATTAACGCTCTGGCAATGGGTGTGCTCGCGTTCGACGTGTATTTTTACTTAAACGTGGAGACCACCTCCAACATCACGCAGGTCGTTATGTGTGCCTTTGCGATGTTGCTCTTCTTGGTGTGTGCGTTTATGCGGTATTACATCCCGCTGATGATCATCACCTTTAAACTGAACTGGAAACAGCTCTACAAAAACGCACTGATCTTCTCCTTCGTTGCCATTTTCCGCAATCTGCTGATCACGGCGGTGCTGGCGATCTTCTATATTTTGGCGATCGCGTCGTATCTCAGTTTGGCACAAGGCGCGTTCATCCCCGCGGTGATCATGGGCGCGGTATACCTCCTCTTCTTCCCCGCCTTCCGCTCGTTCCTTATTCAATTCACCATCTTCCCGAAGGTGCAGGAATTGATGATCAACCCCTATTACCGCGATCATCCGAACGAGGACCACGCACAAAAGCAGGCGCTGAACATCCCCGATGCGGAGGGGGCGCGTTTGGCAGAAGAAGAAGCGGTATTCGTGGACCGTGGCCGCACCGACAGTTATTTGAACGAAGAGAAAAAAGAAAAACTCCCGCCGATGCCCAAACAGTACACCGAACGGGAGATGCGCCGTTTTAACGAAGCGCGCCGCCGCGCAGAAGGCAACGACGACGACGATACGATATAAAAAAAGTCCGGCGATCGCCGGACTTTTTTATATCGTTTTTTTGAAGTATCGCCGTATGTAGAGCAGTAACAGCACACCCAGCACAGGGAATATCACCGCAGTGAGCATACCCACCTTCATGCCGAGTTGCTCGGCAGACAGCGACAATGTCGGCGCCAGTGTCTGCGCCCATCCGCTCGCCGCGGTGGTATCCACCACCACACCGAGCATCTGCGGGGCAATGGACGCGCCGAGGTCGCCGCCTGCCGCCATCAAGGCGTACGCCGCCACACCGGGGGCGGGGAACTTTTCTTCCATCAAAATGAGCGTGCCCGGCCAAAGCATGGACGTGCAAATACCCGTAAGCACACACGCAAAGAGCGACAACATCGGCCAGGGCGAGAGCGCCGCCGTAAGATAACACACCACGGCACCCGCCATGCCCCAGAACAGCACCTTTTGAATGTTGCGCCCGTATTTCGCATAGACGGTACGGGTCAGCCCCAGCAACACGCCGAACAGCAAAAGACCCAAAATATCGCCGAGCGTTTTGGAGATGCCGAGCGCACTTTCCACGTAACTTGAGATCCAGTTGGTCATGGCATTTTCGGCACAACTGCCAAAGAAGATGCACCCGACACACAACGCCATACCGACGGCGCGTTTTCGCCCACGTGTGCTTTGACGTTCTTCGTCCGCCGACAGCTTCACTTCGGGGAACGGTGACAGACAAAACAGCAGCGAGGAAAGCAGCGGCAGTGCCGCCCAAAACAGCGTGAGATACATCCAATTCTCACGCCCGAACAAGGCAAAAAACGCCGTGCTGAGCAACACCACCGTCACCACGCCGTAGGCATACAGCGAGTGCAGCGCACTCATATCCCGCTCGGGGTTTTCCGACGGCAGTGACGCCACCACGGGGCTGAGCAACACTTCGCTGAGTCCCGCCGCTACCGAGAAGATGACCGTGCCGATCACAAGCCCCACATAGGCGTGCTGCGGGAACAACGTCGGCACCAAGGCATAGGTCAAAAGTCCCACTGACGTGAGCAACGGCATGACACGCACGGTTGCTTTGATGTTGAAGAACTTTGCAAAAAAGGTAAAGATCAAGTCGATCGTCATCTGCGTGCAGAAATTGATCAGCACCAACGTGCCGAGCAATGTATAGGAGATCCCGTACGTCTCCCGAAAGGTCAAAAACAGCATCGGCGGAAGACTGAAGATCGACGCCATCGCCAGATACGAAAAGTAACACGCGTACTTGGTACGCTTAAACTTCGGTTGCATAATACAGTCCTCTTATAACGTCAGAATACCGAGATGCTCGAGCAGTATTTTCAATCCGATAAGGATCAGGATCACGCCGCCCGCCAACTGCGCTTTTTTCTCGAACCGTGCGCCGAACACACTGCCCACCTTGACACCCAGTGCCGAAAGCAGGCAGGTGACCGTGCCGATAAGGGCAATGGCCAACCAAATGTTGACGTCGCCCGCCATCGCGAGCGACACGCCGACGGCGAGTGCGTCAATGCTGGTTGCCACCGCCATTACGAACATCGTCTTGACCGACAGATCGGCACACCCGCACTCTTCACATTCTTCTTTGCGCTCAAACGCTTCCTTCAGCATATTCGCGCCGATCAGTGCGAGCAGGCCGAATGCCACCCAGTGGTCGAACGCTTCGATGGCGGTGGCAAACATCGCGCCCAAAAAGAAGCCGATCAGCGGCATCAACGCCTGAAAGCCGCCGAACCACACACCGCAGGTGAGTGCCCCTTTTAAATTTGCCCGCTTCATCGCGAGGCCCTTACAGATGGATACCGCGAACGCATCCATACTGAGACCGACCGCCAAAAGCAGCAGTTCCCACAAACTCATTCTTACACCAAGCCTTCCATTTCTTCCACCAATTCACCGAAGAGGGAGAGCGCATCGTTCACGGGCGCAGGGGTACTCATATCCACACCCGCGATCTTCAAAAGCGAAATAGGATCGGTCGAGCCGCCGCCCGAAAGGAACTTCTTGTAATCCGCCACCGCCGAAGCGCCTTCTTTTTGAATACGGTTGGCGATCGCCACCGCCGCCGAAAAGCCCGTCGCATACTGGAACACGTAGTAGTTATAGAAGAAATGCGGAATACGCGCCCATTCGAGTGCGATGCCGTCGTCCGACACCATATCGGGACCGAAGTACAGCTTGTTCAGCGCGTGATACTTCTCGCACAGCATATCCGCCGTGAGGGTATCGCCCTTTTCCGCCGCCTGCCCCATCATCAGTTCAAACTCGGCAAACATCGTCTGACGGTACACCGTGCCCTTGAACTGGTCGAGGAAGTGGTTGATCAGATACGCCCGCTCACGCTTGTCGGTCGTTTTGCCCAGCAGATGACGCATCAGCAAAATCTCGTTGCAGGTGGAGGCGACCTCCGCCACGAAGATCACGTAATCGCTGTTGCTCACGGGCTGATGCTTGGTGCTGAGATAGCTGTGCAGAGCGTGCCCCATCTCGTGCGCCAAGGTGAACTGCGTATCCAGATTGTCCTTGTGGTTGAGCAACACGTAGGGGTGCGGACGGGCGTTACCCGAAGAATAGGCACCGCTGCGCTTGCCGACGTTTTCGTACACGTCGATCCAGCGGTTTTCGAAGCCTTCTTTGAGCATCGCTACGTAGTCGTCGCCCAGCACGGCGAGTGCTTCCAGCACCGTTTCCTGCGCCTTGGCATAGGGGATCTCACTCGCGGCATCCGCCACGATGGGGGTGTACACGTCGTACATATGCAACTCGTCTACCCCGAGCATCTTTTTACGGAGCGCTACGTAGCGATACATCTTATCGAGATTCTGATGCACCGCCTCAATGAGGTTGTGATACACCGCGACCGGCACCTCGGTGCGGTCGAGCGATGCCGCAAGCGTGCTGTCGTAACGGCGGGAATCTGCAAAGAAACGCAACTGCTTAAACTGCGCGTCGAGCGTCGCGGCAATGGTGTTCTTGTATTCACCGAGACGGGTGTAATAGGTTTCAAACGCCGTGCGGCGCAGGTCGCGATCGTCGCTTTCCAAAAGCGGCACGAACGAGCCGTTGGTGAGCGGGTAGGTGTTGCCCGCGGCGTCGGTCACCGACGGAAAACGCAAATCCGCGTTGCGGAAGGTACTGCCGATCTGGTCGGGGCCGTTCGCCATCTCCCCCGCCGCGGCAAGCAGACGCTCCCCTTCGGGGGTGAGCATATGCGCCGCACGGCGGCGGATCTTGTACAGCGAGCGCTCGTATTCTTTCAAAGCGGGCTCTTCCGCCAAAAACGCCGTGAGGGTCTCTTCGGGGATCGCCAAGATCTCGGGGTCGGCAAACGCCGCCGCCCCCGCAATGCCGATGTAGGTTGCCATTGCCTTGCCGCGCAGATCCTGATATCGGCTGTCGGCGGTGTCCACGTCGCTCATACAGTGCGCATAGCCGTGCAATTTGCCGAGCCGCACTTCAAGCTCGTCACTCAGACGGAAGTAGCCGAGCAGGTCTGCCGCACGGCGGCCGAGCGTGCCCTGAAACGCCGCCACGCGTGCGGGATATTCCTTCAGCGCCTCATACTCCGCCATCCATGCGTCGTCACTTTCAAATATATCGGCAAGGTTCCAGGTGTATTCCACCGGTACCTCTTCCCGTTTCCAAATTTCCTTTGCCATAGTCAAACGCCTCCTATCACTTAATAAAGGTAATATATCGTATTTTTCGTATTTTGTAAAGAGGGAATTTCCTTGCCTTATTTACGGCAGTATTCATATTTTGAATGTATAAGTGAATATTTATGCAATATATACCGCATACGAGTTGTTAAAAACAAACAAATACGCCCGAAGAAGTTGAGCGGATATGACGGTTTATACACATTTTCGTTTTTCCTTCACTTTATGAAAAATGTGTATTGACAAAGCAATAGCGGAAATGTATAATAATGCACATAGCAAAAAGCGAAATACATAATTATTCATGCGGAGGCGAAAGTTCGTGAACAAGGAAAACATTAAGAAGGTCGTTCTCGCCTATTCGGGCGGTTTGGATACCTCCATCATTATTCCGTGGCTGAAAGAAAACTACAACAACTGTGAAGTGGTCGCGGTCAGCGGCAACGTCGGCCAGGCGGACGAACTGGAAGGTCTGGAAGAGAAAGCCCTCAAGACGGGTGCTTCCAAACTGTACGTGTTGGATCAGACGGAGGAATACGTGAACGATTTCATCATCCCGACGATGAAGGCGGGTGCGGTGTACGAGGAGTATCTGCTCGGTACCAGCCACGCCCGTCCCTGCATTGCGAAGGGTCTGGTGGAGATCGCGCTCAAAGAAAACGCCGACGCCATCGTGCACGGTTGCACGGGCAAGGGCAACGACCAGGTACGTTTCGAGTTGGCGATCAAGCACTTCGCCCCGAATATGCCCATCATCGCCCCGTGGCGTGAGTGGGACATCAAGTCCCGCGAAGAGGAGATCGAGTACGCCGAAGCGCACAACATCCCCTTGAAGATCAACCGCGAGACCAACTATTCGAAGGATAAGAACTTGTGGCACCTCTCGCACGAAGGTCTGGATTTGGAAGATACCGGCAACGAGCCGCAGTACGAAAAGCCCGGCTTCCTCGAAATGGGTGTCTCCCCCCTTCAGGCTCCCGACGAGCCGACCTACATCACCCTCGATTTTGAGCAGGGCGTGCCGGTGGCGTTTAACGACGAAAAGATGTCTGCAAAAGAGATCATCTTGAAACTCAACGAGGTCGGCGGTGCGAACGGTATCGGCCTTTTGGACATCGTGGAAAACCGCTTGGTCGGCATGAAGTGCCGCGGCGTGTACGAAACGCCCGGCGGTGCGATCCTTTACAAGGCGCACAGCGTGCTGGAGAGCATCTGTCTCGACAAGATGACCATGCACGAAAAGCAGAAGTTGTCCATCACTTTCGCGGAACTGGTGTACAACGGTCAGTGGTTCACCCCCCTGCGCGAAGCGCTCTCCGCTTTCGTGGATAAAACGCAGGAGAAGGTCACGGGCAAGGTCCGCTTGAAGCTCTACAAGGGCAATATGATCAACGCGGGCGTGTGGAGTCCCTATTCGCTGTACAGCGAGGAGATCGCCACCTTCGGTGAGAGCGATTACGACCAGCGCGATTCCGCCGGCTTCATCAACCTGTTCGGTCTGCCGATCAAGGTGCAGGCTCTGGTGGACGGTAAGAAGTAAAGGGCGTGTAACAAATGGCAAAAATGTGGGCCGGCCGCACCGACGGCACGACCGAAAAAATAGCGGATGATTTCAACTCCTCCATTCGCTTCGACTGCCGTATGTACCGCGAGGATATCACGGGCAGCATGGCACACGCGGCGATGCTCGGGGCCAAAGGGATCATCTCCCCCGCCGATGCGGATACGCTGATCGCGGGGTTGGAAGACATCCTTCACGATCTCGACAGCGGGGCACTCGCCATCGACGAAGAGTGTGAGGACATTCACATGTTCGTGGAGCAGGTGCTGACCGCACGGCTCGGCGACGTGGGCAAAAAGCTCCACACCGCCCGCAGCCGTAACGATCAAGTGGCACTGGACGTGCGGATGTATCTGCGCCGTGAATGCGACGGCATTACCGACCGTGTAAAACGGTTGATCGCCGCCGTGACCGACAAAGCAGAGGAGTATAAAGAGGCGATCCTGCCGGGATACACCCACCTGCAGCGGGCACAGCCCATCTTGTTCGGCCATCACCTGATGGCATACGCGATGATGCTGCTGCGCGACCTTGACCGTCTTTCGGATTGCCGACGACGAACCAACGTCTCCCCCATCGGATGCTGTGCATTGGCGGGTACGACCTACGACACCGACCGCCGTTTCGAAGCGGAAAAACTCGGGTTCGACGATATCTGCCTCAACAGTCTGGACGGCGTGTCCGACCGCGACTTCTGCGTGGAACTGATGAGCGCGCTCTCCCTTTTGATGATGCACCTTTCCCGTTTTTCGGAGGAGATCATTCTCTGGTCGAGTTGGGAATTCAAGTTTGTGGAACTGTCGGATGCCTACACCACCGGTTCCTCCATTATGCCGCAGAAGAAAAACCCCGATATGGCGGAGTTGGTGCGCGGCAAAACGGGGCGGGTGTACGGCGACTTGATGGCGCTGCTCACCACGCTGAAAGGCTTGCCGCTGGCATACAATAAGGATATGCAAGAGGACAAGGAAAGCGTGTTTGACGCGTGCGACACCGTGAAGATGTGTCTGGACGTGTTCGTCGGTATGATCGCCACCATGCGTGCGAACACCGACAATATGAAAACGGCGGCACAACGCGGATTTATCAACGCGACCGACCTTGCGGACTATCTCGTGAAAAAGGGATTGCCGTTCCGCAGCGCCTACAAAATTGCGGGGCAACTGGTGGCGCGATGCCTTGCCGACGGCACGGTGCTGGAAGCACTGCCGCTCGCCACGTACCGCGAATTCAGCGATCTGTTCGACGAGGATCTCTACGGTGAGATCGATCTCGTCACCTGCGTGGAAAAGCGCAGAAGCGAGGGCGGCACCTCGCGTGCTTCGGTGGAAGCGCAAATTCAATTCGTTCGGGAAAAGATCGGATGATCGGTCTTTCACGATACATACACTTTAATTCAGAAAGAGGTAATCACAATGAAAAAGATCTTAGCACTGGTTTTGGCAACCGTTCTGTTGCTCACCTGTCTCTCCGCTTGCGGCAAGAAGGGCGTCTCGATGGCAGACCTTGAAAAAGCGGGCGAACTCGTCGTTGCGACCAGCCCCGACTTCCCGCCTTTTGAGAATCTGGAAGGCGAAGAAGTCGTCGGTATCGAAATCGACATTCTGAATCTCGTTTGCAAAGAACTCGGCGTGGAACTGAAACTCGAGCAGATGGACTTCGACTCGGTGCTTGCGGGCGTGCAGGCGGGCAAGTACGATATGGGTGCTTCGGGCATCTCGGTCACTCCCGCACGTGAAAAGAACATGATGTTCACCGCTCCCTACTGCCTCGCGGCACAGGCGATCGTGGTGAAAGAGGGCAGCACCGTTAAGACCAAGGCAGACCTCAAGGGCAAGACCGTTTCGGTGCAGACCGGTACTACCGCAGAAGAGTTCTGCATGGGCAACGGGTACACCGTGAAGTCCTTCGCGGCGAACAGCGACGCGCAGGCGGCGCTGACCACCGACAAGGTGGATGCGTGGGTCATCGACGATCTGACCGCGAAAGAAATGGTGGATGCGTACAACGCGGAAAACGATGCGAAACTGGTCGTTCTCGGCGAAGCGATGACCACCGAGCCCTATGCGTTCTCCTTTGCGAAGGGCAGCGACGAAGTGGTTGAGAAGGTGAGCGACATCCTGAACAAGCTCGTGAAAGACGGCAAGATCAAGGAGATCTTTGACAAGCACAACGCTCCCTACACCGCCCCCGAAGTGTAAGTTTTAAAACAGTAAAAGGGCTGTTGTGTTAAAGCAAGTTTGCACAAAGTAAGAAAATCAAAACCTGCCTCCCCTGTGCAAGGGGAGGTGGATTTTGCCTTTGGCAAAAGACGGAGGGGTTGCGGAAGAACTCTCTGCACCGCCAATCCCCTCAGTCGGCTTCGCCGACAGCTCCCCTTACGCCTTTAAGGGGAGCCTCGTCTCTCACCCATTTGTGCAAAACGACTTTAGCACGACGCCCCTTTTGTGTTGAAAGGAGATTCCCCCGTGGAACAATGGTTGAATAAACTTCACGAAACCTTTATTGCAACGGGTTTCTACAAAACGATGCTGGACGGTCTGAAAAACACCGTTATCATCACGCTCGGCGCACTGCTGATCGGTGTCGTTATCGGTACCGTCATCGCCGTGACCAAGTATTTTGCGGAAGACGTGCCCGCCTTAAAGCCTTTTGCATGGCTGTGCGACTTGTACATCACCGTTATTCGCGGCATCCCCGTCGTGGTGCTCTTGTTGATCTTCTTCTTCATCATTCTCACCTCCGCCGAAGGCGTGACGGTCGCCATCCTCACCTTCGGTATCAACTCAGGTGCGTATATGGCGGAACTCATCCGCAGCGGTATCAACGCGGTGGACAGCGGTCAGATGGAAGCGGGACGCAGTCTCGGTATGTCCAAGATGCAGGCGATGCGTAAGATCGTGTTGCCGCAGGCGATCCGCTACATTCTGCCCGCCATCGGCAACGAGTTGATCGCCCTGCTCAAAGAGACTTCGGTTGCGGGTTACGTTGCGGTGGTGGACCTCACCCGTGCGGGCAACTTGGTGCGTAACAACACCTACGATGCCGTAAACCCCTTGATGGTGGTCGCTTTGGTGTATCTCACCCTCGTGGTATTGCTCACCTGGCTGATGCGTTTGCTCGAAAGGAGGCTGTCGCGCAATGATAAGCGTTAAAGGACTCAAAAAGAATTTCGAAGGTCTTGAGGTGCTTCGCGGCATCGACGTCACCATCAACAAAGGCGACGTGATGTGCGTCATCGGCCCCTCCGGCTCGGGCAAATCCACCTTTTTGCGGTGCTTAAATCTGCTGGAAAAACCGACGGGCGGCGCCATCGTGTTCGACGGTGAAGACCTTACCGACAAAAAGACGGATCTCAACCGCCACCGTCAAAAGATGGGTATGGTGTTTCAGCAGTTCAATCTGTTCCCGCATATGAGCATTATAGAAAACCTCACCTGCGGCCCGATGATGCTGAAAAAGGTCTCCCGTGAGGCCGCCGAAAAGAAAGCGATGGAACTGCTCGCCCGTGTCGGTTTGGCCGACCGTGCGAACTCCTATCCCAACCAGTTGTCGGGCGGTCAAAAACAGCGCGTTGCCATCGTGCGTGCGCTGTGCATGGAACCCGACGTGATGCTGTTTGACGAGCCGACCTCCGCCCTCGACCCCGAAATGGTCGGCGAGGTGCTGGACGTTATGAAGGACCTTGCGGCGAACGGTATGACGATGGTGGTGGTCACCCACGAAATGGGTTTTGCCCGTGAGGTGTCCAACCGCGTGCTGTTCCTCGATGACGGCGTGATCGCCGAAGAGGGCACACCCGACGCCATCTTCAATCATCCGCAGTGCGAGCGTCTGCAATCCTTCCTTGCGAAGGTGCTGTAAGGGGGCTGTGTCTATGTTGAATTTGAAAGGTAAAAGTTTTTTGAAACTTTTGGATTTCACCCCCGAAGAAATCGCGGAACTGATCGCCCTTGCGGCGAAACTGAAGGCAGAAAAGAAGGCGGGTATCCCCCACCGTCTGTGCGAGGGCAAGTCGATCGCGTTGGTATTTGAAAAGACCAGCACCCGCACCCGCTGTGCGTTCGAAGTGGCGGCGGCGGATCTCGGCATGCACCCCGTGTATCTCGATCCCTCCGGCTCGCAGATCGGCAAGAAGGAAAGCATTGCCGACACTGCGCGGGTGCTTGGGCGGATGTTCGACGGCATTGAATACCGCGGTTTCGGGCAAGAGATCGTGGAGGAACTCGCGGCATACGCAGGCGTGCCGGTATGGAACGGTCTCACGAACGAGTTCCACCCCACCCAGATCTTGGCCGACTTCCTCACCATTCAGGAGTATTTCGGCGACTTGAAGGGTAAGAAACTCGTCTATATGGGCGACGCCCGTTACAATATGGGCAACTCGCTGATGGTCGGCTGTGCGAAGATGGGCATGCACTTCGTGGCGTGTGCCCCGAAGGCGTTCTTCCCCGACCAAGCGTTGATCGCCGCGTGTCAGGCCATCGCCGCCGAAACGGGTGCCACACTGGAATTCCGCGAGGATATTGACGCAGTCAAAGGCGCCCACGTCATCTACACCGACGTGTGGGTCTCGATGGGCGAGCCGGATTCGGTGTGGGAGGAACGCATCAAACTCCTCTCCCCCTATCAGGTCAATACCGCGCTGATGGAAAAAGCCGGCCCGCAGTGCCGCTTTATGCACTGCCTGCCCGCCTTCCACGATTTGAAGACCACCATCGGCAAAAACATTCACGAAAAGTTCGGCATCACCTGCATGGAAGTGACCGACGAGGTGTTCGAAAGCGACGCCTCTATCGTGTTTGACGAAGCCGAAAACCGTATGCACACCATCAAAGCCGTCATGGCGGCCACGATGTGAGTTTAGAAAGAAACACCCGAGGAGATTTCTATACTGAAATCTCCTCGGGTGTTTTCAACTGCACTCACTAAACGCTACTCGCCTATGGACAGCCTTATGATTTCTTTCTTGTGCTTGTCGGCATAGTCCAGAGCGATTTTGGTACCGCTTTTACGGGTAGTAGGAGCGTTCTTCTCGTCGTAATAGACGACGCAGAATCGGCTCTTTTCTATCATTTCACAATTACGTTTCACGTATACCGCTCTACCCGCACCAATAAGTTTTTCAGGATAGTAGGTATCCTCATAGCTTTCAAGCAAATACTCTTTATAAGCATCGTTGATAATCGGAAACTCTGCCCGCACATAGATTCGTTTTATGTGCGGGTATTTTTCTTTGAATTTGCTCACAAGTTCCAGACACAGGCTGTTAAAACGGCTTTTACTGCCAAACAAAAAAGTATCTACTTTTTTATCCACGATCAACCGTTCTATGACCTCCCCCAATTCCGCTTTCAATTTCTCGGTCTCGTTTATGGTTCTGTGTCCCAAAAAACAACAAGTATATTTTACTCTATCCGATGCTGCCATATCTGTCACCTCAAATTTTATAGATATACCGTATGTTCATTTTCAACATTATAACACATAATGCATCTAAAATAAATACATAATATATCTGTTTTGAGGTGATTTTATGGCCATCAAGAGCGTTTCAATTCGAATTGAGGAAGAAATGTTAAATAAGATTTCCCACATTGCCGACTACGAAGGCAGAAGCGTAAACAGCCAAATTCTTGTTTTGATCAGAGAAAACATCAAAACTTTTGAAGATGTCAACGGTCCGATCGACGGCAATATAACGCCTGCCTCTAATGTAAAACCTACTCGAAAATAACATTAAAGAACTCTCCGCCAACCGACGGAGAGTTCTCATTTTCACGCCGATCCACGACGAATAAAAGACTCCTCTTATCAGTGGAGTCAAGCAACCGCTTGTGGTTAGTGTGGCAGAGGCTTATGGGGTGCCACAAAAATTGACGGGATTCCAAAGGGGTGGGCAACCCCTTTGGCCGTTTGGGAGGGGTGCGGGGAACCTATCGGAAAGGTTCCCCGCGTTCTTTGCACCGCTTTCTTTCAAAGAAAGCGGTTGCCTGCGCGGCATGAGCGCGGATCGACGATAAAAAACGTTTGAAACGCGCATCTTCGCGTTGTTTGAAGATCGTTTTACGATTTCAAACAACATCGCTGGCAGAAAGACGTATAGGTCTCTATCGATGTCCCCCTCGACTTTAGCACTGTTTAAAGCGAGCATTCAAGCCCTATACAAAAAAGCAGTCGCAAGCAAATGCGACTGCTTTTTTCTCTATTTATGGTTATATGCATCTCTTTCAGGAAAGAACTTTTACCACCTCGCCTTACAAAGGAGAGGCAAGGGGTGGCGAGCATCCTTCACCCCTCAAACCACACCCACGGGGCCGTGTCGGGCGGCGGCAGAGTAATATCTACAGGTTTACGGGTCACGGGATGGGCAAACGCCAAATGGTGCGACCACAAAGCAATGTTCTTCGTCGGAATACGACTGCCGTACTTCTCGTCTCCGAGCAACGGCATCCCGCGGGACGCACACTGCACACGAATTTGGTGGGTGCGCCCCGTATGCAGGCGGATCTTCAAAAGGGACACGGTGTCTTCTCCGTGGGTGACGGTCTCTAACACTTCGTAGTCCAGCACCGCTTCTTTTGCCCCCTGCCGCATACGCTTTACCACGAAGGACTTGTTTTTCTGCTTGTCGCGGAACAGAATATCCCGCCATTCACCCTGCGGTGTTTCGGGGCATCCCGCCACCACGGCAAGGTACTCTTTGGTCATTTCGTGCTGTGCAATGGCGCGGGACAGCCCCGCCGACGCCTTCGCGTTTTTGGAAAACACCATCACACCGCCCACCGCCTTGTCCAAACGATGTACCACGTCCACGCGGAAGGCGCGGGTCTGCTGTTCAAGCAACGTCGGCATACACCGCTCACGCGGATTGGATCCGCGTTCCGACAGCACACCAATCGGCTTTTCACACACGATAATGGCTTTATCTTCAAACAAAATGGGTATCATAGCGGTCACCTCCCTTTTATTTAATCATATTTTCCCGCCCTTGTCCATAAAAAACGGAAAATCGCTTGACTAAGATTTTAGAATGTTCTATAATTATAGGGTATGATTGCGAGAAGTTAGGTGGGGTGGGCATGAAAAAAGTCGGTTTTGATAACGACAAATATTTGAAACTGCAATCCGAACAGATCAAGGAACGTATTGCGAAGTTCGGCGGCAAACTGTATCTGGAATTCGGCGGTAAACTGTTCGATGATTTTCACGCCTCCCGCGTACTGCCGGGTTTTAAGCCCGACAGTAAGATCAAGATGCTCGCCCAACTGAAAGATCAGGCGGAGATCGTCATCGTCATCAACGTGCAGGATATCGAAAAGAACAAGGTGCGCGGCGACCTCGGCATCACCTACGATCAAGACGTGCTACGCTTGATCGACGCCTTCCGCGGCTTCGGTCTGTACGTGGGCAGCGTGGTGCTGGCGCGTTACAGCGAACAGCCCGCCGCCGAAGCGTTCAAAGCGCGTCTCGAAGGGCTGGGACTGAAAGTCTACCGTCACTACTCCATTCCGGGGTATCCTTCGGACGTGGCGGGTATCGTGAGCGACGAAGGTTTCGGCCGTAACGAATATATCGAAACTTCCCGCTCGCTCGTTATCGTGACCGCCCCCGGCCCCGGCAGCGGCAAGATGGCGACTTGTTTGAGCCAACTGTACCACGACCACCAGCGCGGCATTTCGGCAGGCTATGCAAAGTTTGAGACCTTCCCCGTGTGGAACCTGCCGCTGAAACATCCCGTCAATATGGCGTACGAAGCGGCAACCGCCGATCTGAACGACGTCAATATGATCGACCCGTTCCATTTGGAAGCGTACAACACGCTGGCGGTGAACTATAACCGCGACGTGGAGATCTTCCCCGTGTTGGCGGCAACGTTTGAAAAGATCCACGGGCACTGCCCGTATCAATCTCCCACCGATATGGGGGTGAACGTGGCGGGCAACTGCATTTTTGACGACGACGCCGTGTGCGCCGCCGCCCGTGCGGAGATTCTGCGCCGCTATTATTCCGCGCTGTGCAATCAGCGTAAAGGCAACCAAAATGAGGCCGAGATCGCGAAGATCGAACTTCTTATGAAGATGGCGAACGTCACGGCGGACAATCGTCCCGCCATTGCCGCCGCACTCGAACGGGCGGAGGAGACGGGTGCCCCCGCCGCCGCGATCGAACTCGGGGACGGCCGCGTCATCACGGGCAGAACTTCGGAACTGCTCGGCGCGTCTTCCGCCATGTTGCTCAACGCGTTGAAAGCACTGGGCAATATCGGCGACGACGTGTTGCTGATCTCCCCCGCCGTTATCGAGCCCGTGCAAGACTTGAAGGTGAACCACCTGGGCGGTCACAACCCCCGCCTGCACACCGACGAGGTGTTGGTGGCGCTCTCCATCTGTGCCGCGACCGACCCGAAAGCGGAACTTGCGATGCAACAGCTGGACAAGCTTGCGGGATGCGAGATGCATTCCTCGGTCATTCTCTCGCAGGTGGACGAAAACACCCTGCGTAAACTCGGCATCAACCTCACCTGCGAGCCGCGTTATCAAACCAAACGCCTGTTCCACGGATAATAAAGTGAAACGGCATCGCGTACGCGGTGCCGTTTTTTTACTGACAAAAACGACCCGACAGATTGGCCAAGTGTTCGTAAGGACACTTGGCCAGTTTTATTCGCCAAAGGCGAGTTGTATTGCTTCGCAGTGATATTCGGCTAAAAGCCGAGTGATATTGCCTTCGGCAGTTTATGGGCGAATAAAATATCACTAAAACCGCAAGGTTTTAATATCACTTGACCGTAAGGTCAAATATAACTGTGAGACCTGTCTCACAATATCACTTCTTTGAGATAGATTAAAAGGGTTTTAGGTTCTCCTAACAAGTGACATTTGGGCGCCAAAATGTCCTGCTTGTAACGGTGTGAGACAAAAGAAAAACTGTGCAGAAATCATCTGCACAGTTTTTTCTGTCCTTAGGAACCCTGCTCATTTCTGTCGGGTCGTTGCTGTGTTTATACGATTACACCACGCCCTGTGCGAGCATCGCATCCGCGACCTTCAGGAAGCCCGCGATGTTGGCACCCGCGATGAGGTCGCCTTCCATGCCGTACGCCTTCGCGGCATCGACCGAAGCCGCGTAGATATTCTTCATGATATCCTTCAGCTTCGCATCGACTTCTTCCGCCGACCAGCTGTAACGCATGGAGTTCTGGGACATTTCCAGACCCGACACAGCCACGCCGCCTGCGTTGACCGCCTTAGACGGAGCGATGACCACACCGTTCTCCTTCATGTACGCCACCGCGTCCGCCGTGGTGGGCATGTTGGAGACCTCGACGTAGTACTTCACGCCGTTCGCCACGATCTTCTTCGCATCTTCGAGGTTGACCTCGTTCTGGGTGGCGCAAGGCAGGATAACGTCCACCTTTTCGCCCCACGGCTTTTCGCCCTTGAAGAACGGCACACCGAACTTGTCGGCATAATCTTCCACGCGGTTGCGGCAGGAAGCACGCATCTCGAGCATGAAGTTGATCTTCTCTTCGGTCGCCACGCCGTCTTTATCGTAGATATAGCCGTCGGGGCCAGAGATGGTAACCACCTTACCGCCGAGTTCGTTGATCTTCTGCACAGCACCCCACGCCACGTTACCGAAGCCGGACACCGCAAAGGTCTTACCCTTCACGTCCTCACCGTAGGTGGCGAGCATTTCCACCGTGTAGTACACGGCACCGTAACCCGTCGCTTCGGGACGGATGAGCGAGCCGCCGTACGGACGACCCTTACCGGTCAGAACACCGGTGAACTCGTCACGCAGACGCTTGTACTGACCGAACAGATAGCCGATCTCACGCGCACCCACGCCGATGTCACCCGCAGGCACGTCGGTATCGGGGCCGATGTACTTCGAAAGTTCCGTCATAAAGCTCTGGCAGAAGCGCATGACTTCCATATCCGACTTGCCCGCCGGATCGAAGTCACTGCCGCCCTTGCCGCCGCCCATGGGCAGGGTGGTCAGCGAGTTCTTGAAGGTCTGCTCAAAGCCCAGGAACTTGATGATGCTCTCGTTCACCGACGGATGGAAACGAAGACCGCCCTTATAGGGGCCGATCGCGCTGTTGAACTGCACGCGGAAACCGCGGTTGACCTGCACGTTGCCGTTGTCGTCCACCCACGGCACGCGGAACTTGATGATGCGCTCCGGCTCCACCATGCGCTCGATCACGCCCGCCTTCACGTAGTCGGGACGCGCTTCGATCACGGGTTCCAGCGACTCCAGCACTTCACGGACAGCCTGATGAAATTCCGGCTCACCGGGGTTGCGCTTTTCCACGCGCGCCATAAGATCGATCAAATAGGTGTTTTTCAAACTCATAACTCTTCCTCCTCTGGGAAATAAGATAGGAATAATTGTAGCACACTCGCCCTCTCAATGCAATAGGAATTTACAAAAAAAGTAAGATTTTTTTGCAATTTTCGCTTTTGAAACTTGCAAGTTTTCGGGGTTTGTCCGCTTTTGTTGCCGATAAAGTGTATTTTAAGCAAGTGATAGCCTTTCTCACCCGCAATTTCCCTGCATTTGAAGGATAAAAATTTGATTTTTACGGAAATAGCGATTTACATTTGCCGGAAACTGTGGTATACTACAATTTGTATGAATATACCCCCTAACCTTTTTGCAGGGAGTGACATAGATTTGAAAAAGTATCGTATCCGCGGCGGTATTCCGCTGGTCGGAGAAGTGAATATCAGCGGTGCCAAAAACGCCGCCGTTGCCATTCTGCCTGCCGTTGCGCTGGCGGACGGCATTTGCCGTATTGAAAATCTGCCGGATATCGAGGACGTTGCCACCGTGTTGGAGATCCTCCGTGCGCTCGGCGCAGAAGTGCGCCGCGTCAGCCCCTCGACGGTGGAGATCAATCCGTGTACCATTGACACTGAGACCGTGCCGTACGATCTTGCGCGCCATATGCGCGGATCGTACTACTTCCTCGGCTCGTTGCTCGGCCGTTTTCGTCGCGCACGCGTGCCGTTGCCGGGCGGGTGCGATTTCGGTGAGCGCCCGATCGATCAGCATCTGAAAGGGTTTACCGCTCTCGGTGCGGTGCAAGCCCCGCTCGAAAACGCGACGGTGGCTCTGTCGGCGGAAAAACTGGTGGGCAACTCCATCTATATGGACAAAGTGTCGGTCGGCGCTACCGCCAACGTGATGATGGCGGCGTGCAAGGCACGCGGTATCACCATTATTGAAAACGCGGCGAAGGAGCCGCACATCGTGGATCTCGCGAACTTCTTGAACTTCCTCGGTGCGGATATCAGCGGTGCGGGTACCGACACGGTGAAGATCCGCGGCGTGGACCGTCTGCACGGCACCAACTATTCCATCATCCCCGACCAGATCGAAGCAGGTACCTATATGGCGGCGGCGGTCGCCACGGGCGGCGACGTGCTGGTGCGCGGTATTATCCCGAAGCACATGGAATCCATTTCCGCCAAACTGCGGGAAATGGGTGCCGAAATTGAAGAATACGACGACGCCCTGCGCATCTTCCGTAAAGAGCCTCTTCGCCATTGCAACGTGAAGACGATGCCGCATCCCGGCTTCCCCACCGATATGCAACCGCAGATCGGCGTGTTGCTTTCGATCGCCGAAGGGCGCAGTGTGCTGAACGAAGACGTGTATGACAAACGCTTCCGCTATCTGGACGAACTGCGCCGCATGGGCGCACAAGTGGAAGTGGACGGCAAGATCGCCGTGTTCCAGGGCATTGACCGCCTGCGTGCGGACACCGTGAAGGCGGTGGACCTGCGTGCAGGTGCCGCGATGATCATCGCAGGTCTGGTTGCCGACGGCGTGACCGAAGTGGAGGATATCCGCCACATCGAACGCGGGTACGAAAACGTCGTGGAAAAATTCCGCGCACTCGGTGCGGATATGGAACTGGTTGAGGTTTAATTATGGCAAGATACTGTCCGCTGTTCAGCGGAAGTGAAGGCAATTGTACCTATATCGGAAACGCGGACGCCGGCATTTTGATCGATGCCGGCGTTAGTGCTAAGCGCATCGAAACGGCGCTTGCGGCACGGGGGATCGACCCGCGCCGTATTGCCGCCGTCTTCGTCACCCACGAACACAGCGACCATATCGCGGGGTTAAAGGTACTTTCCAAGCGGTACGGTATGCGGGTGTACGCCACCCGCGGCACGATGGAAGCGCTGTGTGAGGGGGAAAAAGTGGCAACGGGCACCGCCTGTTTTGCCCTGCCCGCCGACGGACACACCACAGTGCAGGAAGGTGGGTGTGAGATCACCGCCTTCACCACCCCGCACGACAGCCGCCAGAGTTGCGGCTACCGTATACATACCGCCGACGACCGTACCGTCGCCGTTGCGACCGACATCGGCAATATGACCGCCACCGTGCGGGAAGCCATCCGTGGGTGTGATCTTATACAGATCGAGTCCAATCACGATGTTCCCATGTTGCTCGGCGGTCCGTACCCCGATTTTTTGAAGCAACGCATTTTGGCATCGACGGGGCATCTTTCAAACCCCGCTTGTGCGGCGGAACTCGTGGGACTCGCGAAAAGCGGCACCACGCGTTTCGTGCTTGCTCACTTGAGTCGGCACAACAACCGCCCCGACCTGGCGCTCGCCACCGCACAAGCGGCTTTGTCCGAAGGCGGCTTGTTGGAGGGTGCGGATTATCTACTCCGCGTGGCATCCCCTGAGGATACCCGTGGTATTATGGTGTTTTAAAGGAGGGATCACCGTGCGCAGTGTGACCGTTTTGTGTGTCGGCAAACTGAAGGAAGCCTACTGGCGGGATGCCGTGGCGGAATACCAAAAACGGCTCTCGGCGTTTTGCCGCCTGTCCATCGTGGAGGTGGAGGAAGAACGCCTGCCCGACAACCCCTCCCCCGCGCAGATCAACCAGACCTTGCAAGCGGAGGGCAAACGGCTACTGTCCCACGTCCCCCAAGGTGCGGCGGTGTTTCCGCTGTGCATCGAAGGAAAGGAACTCGCCTCCCCTGCTCTCGCCGATATGCTCGACCGTGTGGCGGTGGACGGATGCAGTCACACCGTGTTTATCATCGGCGGCTCGTGGGGACTTTCGGACGAGGTGAAAGCCGCCGCCCGTTTCAGGCTGTCGATGTCCCCCATGACCTTCCCGCATCAACTCGCCCGCGTGATGTTGCTCGAACAGATCTACCGCGCCGCCCAGATCTCCGCGGGCGGGAAATATCATAAGTGATCCGTTGCATAAATGGAAGGATTAAAACCCGCCTCCCGAGGTGACGTTTACGGAAGCGAACGTCGGGTGTTCTTCCGTTTATGCAACTTTTTTATTTGGAAAACCTTGAAACCTTTTCCTTTTTTATTCGGTGTTATAGGTGAAAGAGCTCTTTTTCGCAAAAGGAGGTGCAGGAAATGTGGCAACAACCGTCGGTTGAACAGGTATTTTTGCAATACCGCCAGACGGTGTACCGTTTGGCACTCGCACGGCTGGGCAATCCCGCCGCGGCGGAAGACGCAGTGCAGGAGGTGTTTTTGCGTTACGTGCGCAAATCGCCCGTATTCCGTGAAGCGGAACACTGCAAGGCGTGGCTGCTGCGCGTGACGGTCAACTGTTGCCGCACCGCCGCGACCACCGCGTGGATGCGCCACACCGTGCCGTTGGAGGATACCCTCACCACGCCCCCGCCCGAACATCTCGGCGTTTTTGACGCCGTGCAGACCTTGCCGCCCGCACAGCGGGTGGCGGTGCACCTGTTCTATTACGAAGGGTACTCGGTGCGGGAGATCGCACAGCTCACCCGTGCGACCGAGGCCGCGATAAAGACCCGTCTGCACCGTGCCCGCGCCGCCCTGCGCAAGGTTTTAGACACCGATATCGAATAAAGGAGTGATCCGATGTTTTCCGAACAATACCGTAAGGATACCGATACGCGCCGCTTGTCCGACGAAGCGAGCGACCGTATTCTCGACGCATTGTCACACGAGTCTGCCGCACCCCAAAGAACGCGTCCGTTGTGGCGCGCCGTTGCTGCGGCGGCAGCCTGCGTGCTGTTGGTCGCCACGATGCTGCCGCTTTTGAAAGAAAAGCCGCCGACAGTGTCTTTTTATCCCGAATGGGAGAACACCCCACCCGTGACCGTCCACAAAGAAACGCACTTGACCTACGACGAAGCGTTTTCGCTGATCCACAACTATCAAACGCAATATGAAGACACCGAAAAAGAATTGTTGGGTGAAATGGGAAGTGACTTTAAAAATGAGATCACGACCGATGACGCCGCCAACCAAACGAATCGCGGCGACGACACCGCCACCAACACGCAGTATGCGGACGTGGACGAAGCCGACGTCGTGAAGGTGCAAGACGGATATATCTACGTTTTAAACCGAGCCGAAAAGCGGGTCACCGTATACCGCGCCGACGGTGAAAAGACCGCCGCCGTGGCGGTGCAGAAGATCGTGACCGACGCCGCAGGCTCTCCTTGCCATATGTACCTGACCCCCACCCGCTTGGTAGTGCTGTACACCGAGCACACCACCGCGTACGGCGATGCCGTATCCAAAAGCGAAGGCAAGTGTTACCGTTACAGTTATATGGACAGCCGCACCTATGCCGCCGTGTACGATATCACCAACCCCGCCTCTCCGCACCATCTCACCACCTACGGGCAGGACGGCGAACTGCTGGATTCCCGTATGGTGGACGGTGTGCTGTATCTCGTGTCGGGTCACACGGTGTGGAACGCCGACGAAAACGACCCCGCCAGTTTCGTTCCCGAACTGTATCGCGACGATACCGCCGCAACGATGAGCGAAAGCACGCTGACCGCCGCCCCGACAACCGACGCCGCCGACTACGCCGTGGTCACCGCCGTTTCGACGTGGGGCGAGACCGCCCGCGTTTCCGAAAAGGCGGTGCTCGGTGCAGGCACCTGCCGCGTATGGGCCAACTCCGAACGTCTTATGTTGTTGCACTCGGGTTCCCGTCGTGACACGAACGACACGACGCTGAAAAACGGCAACACCTATCGCAAAACCACGACGGTGGATACCACCACGCTCTATTTGTTCGATATCGGCGGCGGCAACGTGCAGCAAACGGCCGTTGCCACCCTGGACGGCACGTTGGACGGGCAGTTTGCCATAGACGAGTGGAACGGCCATTTCCGTGTAGCCGCCACCTGCGGATATTCCTACAGCGAACGCGAACTCGCGTTTGACCGGGAAAACAAGGTGGTGAGCAATACCTATTTGAATTCGGAATATACCCAGTACAACCGCTTGTACGTGTTGGACGGTACCTTGCACGAGGTCGGGCGGATCGACAACATGGCACCCGACGAGACGGTGCAGTCGGTGCGGTTTGACGGAGATATCGGGTATGTGGTGACCTTCCGCCAGACCGACCCGTTGTTTGCTATCGACTTGTCCGATCCGCAAAACCCCACCGTGTTGTCGGCACTCAAGATCACGGGCTTTTCGGAATATCTGCACACGTTCGGTGACGGCCGTCTGCTTGGCTTCGGTTACGCGGGCACGGAGGAAGGCTTGAACGGGCAGCTGAAGCTCACCATGTTCGACACGACCGACAAGACCGACGTGACGGTGCAACACGCATTGGAATTGCCCACGGAATACGTGTTTTCCGAAGCGCTGGACGACCACCACGCCATTTTGGTGGATACCGCCCGCTCGTTGGTCGGTTTTCCCGCGTATACCGCCAATACGGAACTTGTATACCTTCTCTACCGTTACAGCGATACGGACGGCTTCACCCCGCTCGCTCACCTGCCGGTGGAAAACGCCGAAAAGAATGAACACCTGCGCGGCGTGTTTATCGAAGACGCTTTCTACGCCGTGCACCCCGCGGGCGTCACCGTCTACGACGGCAGTTTTGCCCCTATTGCTACGGTATAAGATTTCTCCGCAGTGCGGCTTACCGCTCCCCCTCCTCACGGTAAGCCGCACTGTTTTTTTAGCCAACGAAGATCACCCGCCGTGGAAATCCGTCTCTGCTTGAAAGAACGTTGTAGGGGCGGCAATTTTTGACATCCCGCTTGGATACGATCCCCACGGTGCGTCGACGAGCGCCGCCCCCTACGTTTGCACCGTTCTAATGGGCGGTAGGAGCGAACTACGTTCGCCCGCCTCTTCGACCGTCCGCACACAAAAGCCCCCGCCGTACGGCGGGGGGCTTTAAACTTCAGTCATCGCCACCTTCGTTATACTCCTGCAACGTCTCAAGCAGGATATCCACGTTCTCGTCCGAATATTCGATTTCGGAAGAATACATACGTGCCACCTCCAACAGTTCGTCCGTTGAGTGTGATCGACAGAGCGTGACGATCACGTAGCAAGACAAAACTGCAAACTGCACGCGCTCACGAAACAAGCCGTCGTCGAGCGCACCGCTCAAATGACGGTACAGAAAATAGCACAGCAGTTGTTCGCACGTCGTTTCCAACGTTGCGGGAATATCCTCGCCAATACTGTCGATCGCATCGAGATATTCGTCCCAAGCGGGGTCTAACCGCTCAAGCCCTTTATACACACGTATCCAGTCCGTTTTGCCTATCGGCGACCGTGCTCCAACCCACTCCAACATGCGGGCGACCCGCTCGCTAAGCGGCCTTTCACGGTCTTGTAAAAGCGAAAACAGCCGCTCGCGCTCTTTGAAAAAACCACTTTGCGGGAGCGTCCCGTCGTCGGAGAGTAAGCACATCGGCTCTTGTTTTGTCAAAATGAGTTTGGCTGCCGCCTCACAACAAAGGCCGAGCCCCTTTTCGATAACACCGCAAACCTCGTTGTAAAAGCGCGGATGATCGCGGCAGATCTGGCACAGCATCCCCTCGCCGCCTTGCAGGATCAACTCGCAAAGATTGTCCTCGTTCAAAAACGGACAACGCTCTCCCGCCGACAGCACGAAGTGCGCGCAAGGCTCTAACGCGATATGCGTCTGCAGTTTGTCGCCCAATGCACCTGCGGCATGTTGATAATTTTGAAGGCTCTCGTCGTCGATGTCGATCTCCCAACCGATACAACAGTTGTGCCGACACGCCCCCGCAATGCACTTGAAATCGTCGTAATAATCCGGTCTGATCTCCATAACGTCCCTCCTCGCAGCAGGGTTATTATTCTTGGGCAAGGGTGGCTCATACCGTAGCAACAAGATCGCCGGTTCCCTTGCGGAAGATCTGCAATTCAAACCCCTGCTCTTTATACGTAATTTTGTAGTCGAATTTTTCAAACTCTCTGAATTCTTCCATTTCAAACCCTTTGCACAAATGAACCGCGCATTTTCCGTCCCGTATAACACCGCCGAACCCCATTAACACCAGCCAAAACCGAAAGGCGTTATCGACTTGCCATTTTTCAGGATACAGACCCATTTGAATATCGATTACAAAATCCGCATCGACTTCCTCAAAAAACGGATGACCGTCGATCACCACGTTGGGATTGCCGCCTTTCAACAAAATGTTTCTCAAAATCCGTGCGCCCAGATCGCCGTCATCCAAAAACTGCAGCGATTGAAGAATGTTTTCACCGTCTTTTCCATCGTCGTACATGACGAGCTCGGCGTCCAAGCCGTGCTCAATAAAGACGTCAAAAAGCCGCTCCCAATTATAGGTGATCAGTTCTTGCGGTTGCGGCTCTCTGTTGTTTTGAAAACGGAACGTATCATAAGAAAACATGCCGTACTCACAGACCGCAATAGCCGCTCGCGTGATCTCTTCACTATTCAGTTTATTGTCACAAATATACGCTTGTATCTTTTCAATGCTGAATGGTTGCTCTTCACATAATGCAACCAAGTCTTTGATGCGTTTCATATTCTCACCTCTTGAGATTATTGTATCCTCTCCGACAAACTTTATATGATCAAGTCAACCGTTGTTCCATTGATGAGCGTTTCACTCACTTCAACTTCTTTAAACCGTTTAAACTTTTCAATATTGTAATCATTCGATACATTGACTCCGATAACATCTAAAATCATATCACTACTTAATGCGTCTAAAAACTGCAAATCATCAATTTTGATATCAATTAACGTAAGTGATGCCAAATTTTCAAGCGCTGATATTGCTTCAATATGATCTACCCTGCAGGCATAACCACAATAAAAGTATTTCAAACAAGGCATATTCCGCAAAAAGGATAGGTCGGCACTGCCAAATTCGTGTAATGTCAAATCTTCCAAATGAGCGAGTTTTGCAAAAGCATCCGTGTTGACAAAATCAAAACTTGATACAGACCCACCGGAAATAAGCAGCGATCTCAAATTATGTAAAAGTGGCAGAAGATCTACATCGAATGTTCTTTGATAGAATTCTAACGATAACTCTTCCAAGAATTCGAAATTTTGCAAAAACGAAAAATCCGTAAGGCCAATGTTGATGTTTAACAATTCAAGATTCTTAAAGGCACAAAGCGTTTCGCGATCCTCACTATTAAATGTAAACCCTGAACAATCAAGTTCATTAACCAATAAGGCATCTTCATCTGTAATCGGTCTATCATATATCCGCAATTCGCTTCTGACTTCCGCTTCGAATTCCTTACTGTAGAAAACCAGATTTTTCATTTTTCTCACCTCTTAAATACATTGTATCACATCTTAAGTTCAATGAACAGTACCCGCAATGACAAAACAAAAATTTTTGCGCAATCGTATGTCAGCGGTTCGACGTCACTTTCTCCAAAACCCAAAAAGAAAGACACAGTCCTCACGGACTGTGTCTTTCTTTTTTGGTGGAGATAAGCGGGATCGAACCGCTGACCTCTTGAATGCCATTCAAGCGCTCTCCCAGCTGAGCTATACCCCCATATTTCGGCGACGGTCTATACTTTATCATATTTAACACCGTTTGTCAAGGGTCTTTACCGTATTTGTCGCAAAAAAATTTTTGAATTTTTTCAAAAAACCTATTGACAATCGGCGAACAGTGTGGTATCTTTAGTTTGTAATCATTACAAAGTTGAAACGATTACAGAAAACGAGGTGAAGTCACGCATGAGCGAACGCTTGTTAGCGGAACGTCTGCATGAGGTGGGGCTTCGCCCCACACAGCAACGACTACTGATCTGGCGCTACTTGCTGGAGCATCCCACGCATCCCACCGCCGATATGATCTATCAGGCCCTCTCCCCTGCGTTCCCCTCGCTTTCCCGCACGACGGTGTACAATACACTGCACAGCATGGAAAAAGCGGGTATCATTCGCGGATTGCCCGCCGATATGGCGGAAGGCGAGTATCGGTTTGATGCCGACATCGGCACCCACGGACATTTTTACTGTCGGGAGTGCGGCGACGTGTTCGATATCCCGGTAAGCGACGACCAGATGGCAACCCTCTGCCCCGCTGCGTTTGCGGCGGACAGCAGCAACATTCTCTTCTGCGGGCGGTGTCCCGCGTGTTCCGACGGCAACCAAAATTAAACTGTGATTTTTAGGAGGAAATGATTATGGCAAAGTATGTATGCACCATCTGCGGTTACACTCACGAGGGCGATGCGGCTCCCGACAAGTGCCCCATCTGCGGCGCACCCGCGGCGAAGTTTGACGAAGTCGGCGGCGAACGCGTGTGGGCGGACGAACACCGCGTCGGCGTCGCACAGGGCGTGGACGAAGAGATCATCATGGGCCTGCGCGAGAACTTCGCGGGCGAATGCAGCGAAGTCGGCATGTACCTCGCGATGGCGCGTGTGGCACACCGTGAAGGCTATCCTGAGATCGGCCTGTACTGGGAAAAGGCGGCGTACGAAGAGGCAGAGCATGCGGCGAAGTTTGCCGAGTTGCTGGGCGAAGTCGTGACCGACAGCACCAAGAAGAACCTCACCATGCGCGTGGACGCCGAATGCGGCGCGACCGAAGGCAAGATGAAGCTCGCCCGCCGCGCGAAGGAACTCGGTCTGGACGCGATCCACGACACCGTGCACGAGATGGCGAAAGACGAGGCACGTCACGGCAAGGCGTTTGAAGGCCTGCTCAACCGTTATTTCGGTAAATAATGAGCTTTCGGAGAAAGGCGAACAAAGCCGCTTTCGTATTGCTTGACCGTATGCTCCCCGCGTACAACCACTGTCGGTGGGGCAACCGTTTGAAAAACGTGTTTGCCAAGCACGCCTTTATCCACGTGGGTAAGGGCGTGAATTGGGGAAAACGGTTGAATATCGAATCCGAATTTTCCATCGGGGACAACTCCGGTGTGGGCGATTACGCGCGCATCTCCCCCAAAGTCACGATCGGCAACGACGTGATGATCGGGAAATACCTGCGTATCCTCACTACCAACCACCGAACCGACCGCACGGATATTCCGATGTGTCAGCAGGGGTTTGAGGAGACGTCACCGTTGGTGATCGGCAACGACGTGTGGATCTGCGACAATGTGATCATCACCCCCGGCTGCTGCCGCATCGGTGACGGCGCGATCGTTGCCGCGGGCGCCGTAGTGACTCACGACGTAGCGCCCTACAGCGTTGTCGGCGGCAACCCCGCTCGCGTTATCCGCTATCGCAAATGAAATGACGTCTTTGAGACACTTACCCGAAACGGTGAGTGTCTCTTTTTATGCTTTTCTCTTGTTTTTCCCCGCTTCTTGTGATAGAATAAACACAAGGAGAGAATGCACCCGTAAGAGTGCATTCTCTCCATTTTTATCCCTATGACCACCCCGCCGTACAGCGGGTGCTTTTTCTTGTTCCCATCACTGCATGAACAGCGTAACGATCTCCTTCGGGCCGAGGGTCAGGGTGACCTCGTCCTTGCCGAGGAAGATGCGCGCCACTTCATCGAGCTGCGTGCGATAGAGACGGCCTTGCGCCTTCACGGTGACGGTGCGTGCTTCTTCCGTATAGTTGAACAAACGCAGCACCTCGCCGCTCTCGTCCTCGCTCAACTTGAACGCCGAGAAGGTAATGCCTTTGCCCTCCACCGTGATGGCGGAGGTGTTGTCCGCAATCGCCACAGCGGGATGGGTATCGGGGAGATAGAAGAACTCGGTGATGGTGGTATCCTGCACGCAGGGACGACCACCCGCAAACTTGCGGCTGTCACACGAAGTGCCGAAACCGAGCAAAGGCGCGCGGAACGCGAGTGCCAATGCGGGAACGTTCGCCGACACGAGATCTCCCTCAAACAGGCAGACGGCAAGCCGCCCGCTCATGGTGCGGATACACTGGTTTTCGGGAGTGTTCCACAACTCCTTGCCGCCCTTGGTGATGCCGCCCGTAGCGCGCACCAGACCGAAGGACAGACGGTTCAATTTATCTTCGGGATGCATATACTCGTGTGTACCCGCGGTGAACACCGCGAGACCTTTACCATCCTGCTGCAACGCGGCAAACGAGGCGTTCGGGTCGATCTTGATGGGGGTGGTGTAGTAGTGCATGTCCCCCGTGCGGCGCACCACGTCGAACGCGCTGTCGGCGTAGGATTCCACCGGCGCGATATCCGCATCCACGCACAGTGCCAGGTGATGGTCACGGGAGGCGTTGTTCAAGGTATAGGTCATATCCACGAACGGTCTGCCGCGGTACAGCGTCAGTTCCAGCGACAGCGAAGAGGTCGCCGTCTCGTCCGAACGCTTGCCCGCCGCTTCGTCGTAGAAGAGCGGCAGTTCCATGGTATAGTCGATCTTCACCGACTGCTTGAACGCGGTGTGCGCCGTCAGGGTGACCGTTTTCTTCCAATCGTCGGAATAGAGCGGCGCGTGTCCCTTCGGCACGAACATATAGGAGTCGCCCGCGTCTTCGCGGTCTTCCAAACGCAGGCAGTCGGCAACGGTGCGGCCGCTCTTACGGTCGGTGATATCCACACGGCCGTCCGCCGTAACGGTCACGGTCAGGTGATCGTTTTCGATCACGGTGGGCAGAGACGCATCAAAGGTCGCCACTTCGGGCATCGTCTCCCCTGCCGTCACCAAGAACGACTTGAACGCGAAGGGCGCCACTTCGCCCGCATCGAGCTGAATGGTGTAATCGTACACGTTCAACCAACCGGGCAGGTTGATGGGGCTGTACACCGCCGTGTCGCGGTTCACTTTGGACACCACCGTGAACGCGACGTCCTTGCCGTCGCCGTCCACGATGCGGAAGTTCTCCATCTCGTCCGAAACGAGCATTTTCAGTTGCACTTCCACCGCACCGCACAGCGGCGTGGCGAGGGTGTTGGCAACCGTGATGATGTAATCCCGCTCGCCCGCACGGCGTGCCATCGCGGTGTGTTCCGCCGCCGTCAGCATACCACGGCGCAGTTGCTCCTCGGCAAACTCAAAGATCTCGGCATAGCGGTTTTCCATATGGCGATGCACCGCGTCGGTACTGCAACCGCAAATGGAGTCGTGCGGATGGTTGCGCATGACGTTCTTCCACGTATACACCAAACGGTCGTGCGGGTACACGCCCTTCATACCGTAGCGTTCCAGCATCGCATACAGCGGCTCCAAGCGGTTTTCCAGCAAGGTCTGTGCTTCCACGTTCGCCGTCTTCAAATAGGAACGGGAGGACAAGGTTCCTTGCAGAGTGGTAAGACCGCTGTCGGTGCGCATCTCACCTTCCACCGTCTGCAGCGTCACGTTGTTGTCTTCCACATACGCCTTCACGGCATCCACGTAGTCGTCCATATTGTACTGCACGAAGTGTTCGCCGTCGTCCAGTTTCTCCTGCACGCGGTCGATGACTTCGCGGATATCCGGCTGTGCTTCCAGGTGATCCACGCCGTTCATCAACAGAAGATAGGGCGTCGCCGTCAACTCATCGGCATACGGCGCGGTCATCGCGCGCAGGAAGCGAAGCGCCTTGTCGGTATCCGCCGAAAAACGCTGGGTATTGTTGTACCAATGGCGCATATGGATCGCCAGCACTTCCGACCCGTCGGGGCCCTTCCAAATGAACTCGGTGGGGGTCTTTTTCGGGGTCACGGTGCCGTCGGCCGCCGTGTCACACTGCGAGAAGCCGCGACCGAAAATGAAATTGTCCACGCCGAATCCGCGCAGGATCTGCGGCAACTGGGATGCATTACCGAACTGGTCGGCCGCATACCCCGCCTTCGCCATACCGCCGAATTCACGGCACAGTTTTTGCCCTTCGAGCAGATTACGCACCGTGCTCTCACCGCTGACGAGATAGAAGTCGTTCGCCAGATAGAACGGCCCGATCATCAAACGGCGACGAATGATGTAACGGCGCAATTCCTCACGCTTTTCGGGACGAACGGCGAGGTAATCCTCCAGCACCACCGTCTGTGCATCGAGGTGGAAGATGTATTCCGGCTGTTCTGCCAAAATATCCAACAGACGGTCCATCATATCCACCAAGCGGTGACGGAACTGTTCGAGCGGCATATACCACTCGCGATCCCAGTGGGTGTGGGAAATGACGCAAAATATCTTATTTTCCTGTTTGTTCATCGTGTATGTACCTCCCATACTGTCTACTTGTATTGTGCCAAATAACCCCCGAAAAGTCAAGTAATTTCGCTCTATTTTTCGTGTATAACGTGTATAATATGTTTTTTACTTACAACAAAACACCGCCCGAAGAAACTCACTCTTCGGGCGGGCTCTTTTTACAGAATTCTACCTTTTCGGGAAGGTATCGATCTTCTTCACTGCGTATTGCAATATGAGACGCGCATCGGTCGAATCGATCTTGCCGCTGCCGTCCACGTCTGCCGGTGCGATATTCAACGCGCTGCCGTCAATCTTCCCCACGGCATACTGCAGCACCATACGCGCATCGGTGGAGTCGACCTTGCCGTTGCCATCCACGTCGCCGATCAAGCCAACCTCGCGCACGGCACCGCAAACGTTGCAGTCCGCATCGACGTCACCGGTGTAACGGTGGCCGTCGGCGGGAATCACCTCTTGCGCTGTCAGCACTTCACCGCATACGCCGCAGTGTTCACCCGCGGTCAAACCGTCTTCGGTGCAGGTCGGCTCCACCGCTTGGTCGGGCACGGGGGTATGTCCGTCGGCGGGAATCACCTCTTGTGCTGTCAACACTTCGCCGCACACACCGCAGTGTTCACCCGCGGTCAGACCGTCTTCGGTGCAGGTCGGCTCCACCGCTTCGTCAGGCACGGGCGTGTGTCCGTTTGCGGGAATCACCTCCTGCACTGTCAACACTTCGCCGCATACGCCGCAGTGTTCGCCCGCGGTCAAGCCGTCTTCGGTGCAGGTCGGCTCCACTGCCCCGTCGGGCACGGGGGTGTGTCCGTTTGCAGAAACGACCTCCTGCGCTGTCAGCACTTCACCGCACACACCACAGTGTTCACCCGCGGTCAGACCGTCTTCGGTGCAGGTCGGCTCCACCGCCACGTCAGGCACGGGAGTGTGTCCGTTTGCGGGAATGACCTCCTGCGCCGTCAACACTTCACCGCACACGCCGCAGTGTGCGCCCGCGGTCAAGCCGTCTTCGGTGCAGGTAGGCTCCACCGCTTCGTCGGGCACGGGCGTGTGTCCGTTTGCGGGAATGACCTCCTGCGCCGTCAACACTTCACCGCACACACCGCAGTGTTCACCTGCCGTCAAGCCGTCTTCGGTACAGGTCGGCTCCACCGCCCCGTCGGGCACGGGGGTGTGTCCGTCGGCGGGAATCACCTCCTGCGCCGTCAACACTTCACCGCACACACCGCAGTGTTCACCTGCGGTCAAGCCGTCTTCGGTGCAGGTCGGCTCCACCGCTTCGTCAGGCACGGGGATGTGTGCAGGTACAAGACGAGTTGCATGACACAAGTTACACACGGCATCGCATGCGTTGTCATACGCGTGCGGCGGCTCGCGGAACGTCATACACGCATCACATACGGCATCGCAAACGTCCTCGAACATATGGGGTGCTTCACGCACCTCGTCACAAAGCAAGCACACGGTATCGCACACACTATTGTATTCGTGCGAACACGGTGCGCAATGCCACGTCGCCGCGGCAAGCGCATCGTTATACTCACAAACGACGATTGACGCTTTTTCTCGTTTCGTACCGGCATAATATATGTCGGTCAGGTGACTGCAACTGCTGAACGCCGACGGTTCGATCCTCTTCAAACTGAGAGGCAACGCGACCTTTACAAGTGCCGAGCAACCCGTAAAAGCGCCTTTACCAAGCACTTCCACGCCTTCTGCCACCGTCACGGATGCAAGCATCTTATCGGAATAAAAGGCGTTTTCTCCCATCGACCGCAGACTGCTCGGCAAACTCACCGTTTCGAGCGCGTCACACCACGCGAAGGCATTTTCGCCTACGTGTTCTACTCCCTGCGGGAGAAGAACGTTCGGCAAAGCCTTGCAACTCGAGAACGCCATATCTTCGATCTGTCTCAAACCGCTTCCGAGTGTAAGCGAGACCAATGCCGTACAATTCCCAAACGCGTTACGGCGAATGGTATCCACACCGTCACCGATCCTCACATCGGTCAACCCGTTGCACATGTAAAAGGCGTACTCGCCGACGGTCACCACACTGTCGGGTATGGTAACGCAAGCCAGGGAGGAACACCGCTCAAAAGCGTTATCCGCCACCGTTTTCGTGCCGTCCCGTACGGTATACTCACCACTCAGAGCCGCATCGGCTTTGATCAAATGGTTGCCGATATACAGTACACTGTCTTCCCAGTTCGCGGTATCTTTGTAATATGCGGTATTCACAAACGCGTTCATGCCGATATCGCGTACAGCGTCCGGAATCTCGATTTGTGCCAGCGCACCGCAATAGGCAAACGCGTGCGTACCGATGCTCACGACCGTCGGCGGGACGGTAACGGCAACCAGTTCCGCCTGATTGGCGAATGCACGCTCCCCAATGGACGTCACACTGCCGTCTGCGGGAATTACACCGGTTTTACAACCGTTGACCAACGTCTTGCTTTCGGTGTGGATCAGGCAATTCCCCGCCGCGTGATACACGGGGTTTTCTGCCGCTACCGTAATACTCTCCAGTTGCGAACACCCGCAGAACACGCACGTACCAACCGACGTTACGGTGGAGGGAAGGGTCACACTCTTCAACGACGAAGCATAGGAAAATGCGTGGTCGCCTATCTGTTCCACCCCTTCGGGAATATCCAGATCGGTAATTCCCTCTGCCCAACCGAAGGCGTACGTACCGATATATTTCAAACTGTTCGGGAGATCCAGCGTTTCGATCTTCCGACAATTTTGGAACGCATAATCACCAATGTAAACCAAACTGTTCGGAAGTTCCAACGACGTGATCAAATGTCCGTACCGTGCCGCTTGATTTGCAATCGTTACCGTTCCGTCTTTGATAACGCACACTCCGCCGCTCGTCCGTTCATATGCCAACAGACAATTGCCGAGATACAACACACCGTCTTCCCAATTCGTTGTATTGTTGTAATAGGCGGTATCCGAAAACACGTATGAACCAAGCACGCGCACGTTATCACCGATGTTTATCGTTGCGAGCGATGTACAACCGCGGAAAGCCTCATTTTGGATCTCTTTGACACTCTGCGGGAGTTCCACCGCCGTAAGAGCGGTACAGTTGCGGAACATATTGTCGCCCAGCACTTCCACCTTCTCACCGAACGTAACGGTTTTCAGTGCCGTGCAACCTTTAAACAGCCTCTGTGCCGTACAGTTCACGGCGTTATATTGTACCTCTTTCAACGCCGTCAAGTTTGCAAACGTGTCGCCCCCTAACGTTTCTTCCCCCATCGTTCGCAAACTCTCGCCGACCGTAAGTTTCGTCAACGACGTGAGCGCAGAAAACGCCTTGTTGCCCACCGTTTCCACCCGATTGCCGATAACCAGTTCGGCGAGCGCACCGCTGCCGTAAAAGGCATAGGGCGGTACCGTGCGCACCGCTTCGCCGATGATCACCGTCTGCAAGGCACTGCACCGATCGAACACCGTGCTACCATAGGATCCCATATCCTCGCAGGACACCGCATTATACTCCACGCGTTGCAACCCCGTGCAGTTGCGAAACGCATACGCGCCGATATATTTCACACCCGTACCGATCGTAAGTGTTGTCATCGCCGCACAACCGCTGAAAGCCAAATCGCCGATATACTCTACACCGTCGGGAATCACCACGTCACCGAGCGACGAGCAACCGGAAAACGCATCCTCGCCAATGGTCACCAACGTGGTCGGCAGTTCGATCTTCGTAAGCGATGCACACCGTTCAAACGCTTTGTCGGCAATTACGATTATGCCTGCGGGAAGGGTATGCTCTCCCGCCGTCTTCGTGCGATCGGCAACGATCACGTAACGGTCGAGATGCAACACGCCGTCCGTCCAATTGGTCGTATCGTTATAGTACCCCGTTCTGTCAAACGCTTCACTGCCGATGTGTCTCACGCTGTCTGCCGCCGTGATATCCTGCAACTGTGTGCAACCGCTGAACGCACGGAAACCGATGCTTTCCACCCCTTGCGGGATATGTACCTGCGTCAGCATATCGCAATCTTCAAAAGCATAATCCTCAATATAGCGGATACTGCCGTCGTTCGGGATCACGCTGCCCTGACAACCGAATACCAACCGTTTTTCCTTCGTATGAATAAGACAGTTACCCGCACTGTGATAGGTGCGGTTGCCCGCTTTGACCGTAACGGACACAAGCGACGGACAACGGTGAAACGACGCGCTGTAGATAGCGGAAACCCCTTCACCGATTACGGCAGATGTGAGATTATCGCACCCGCCAAAGGCGTAGACCCCCACGCTTTGCACCGTATCCGCGATCACTACCGACGTAAGGCAATCCGCATTGTGAAATGTATACGGTCGAATTGCGGTCACTCCGTAGGGAATCACCAGATCGGTCACCAACACGCCGTTCAGATACAAATTTCGCGCATAGTAAAGCGGATTGCTCTGCCCGCTGCCGCTATGAAAATGCACGTTGCACCAAGCGGCAAGCGAGGTGATATACACCGCTTCAAGGGAAACACAGTCTCCAAACGCAGAAAGCCCCACCGTTTCCACGCGGTCACCCATCGTCACGGAACGTATGGATTGGCAGTTTTCAAACGCATTGGCACCGACCGTTCTCGTGCTGTTGGGAATCGTGATCGCCTGCAAGGCATAACAGCCTGCAAACGCGCTGTCACCGATCGTTTGCACACCGCGACCGATATCCGCCGTCGCCAACCGTACGCACCCTGCAAACGCGCTGTTACCGACCGTCGTCACCGTATCGGGGAAAACAATGCTCTCCAACGCGATGCAACCGTTGAACGTACCGCTGCCGATACTTTGTACACCGTTTCCCAGCGTCACCGTCGAAAGTGCCGTACACCCCGCAAACACGTCTTCACTCAAGCGCAAACGATTACCCGCCGGTACTTCTACCGACACAAGTGCCGTACAACCTTCAAACGCACGCAAATCGATATACTCCACAGTTTTAGGAACGTAGACTTCCGTAAGTGCCGTACACTGATAAAACGCTTCCATGCCGATTCTTGTCACACCGTAAGGGATCACGCTGTTCATACACCCGGCAACGACCTCGCCTTTGGCTATTATGCAGTTCCCCGCACTGCGATAGGTCGTGTTGCCCGCCGCTACCGTAACGGTGCTGAGCACGGGGCAGTTGCGCAACACGCCGTAACCGATATGTTGCACACCTCGGCCAAGCGTTACCGCCGTCAGTGCCGGTGCCTCGGCAAACGCCAGCGCTCCCACGTGGGTCACACTGTCCGCCACCGTCACCGACGTTAACGCCGTACAGTCCGAAAACACCCGTTCCGCAATCAGGCGAGTGCCATCCCGCACGGTACAGGCACCCGTAATATCCGTCTTGGCATCTACCAGGCAATCGTCTACATACAACAACCCGTCGACCCAGTTTGCGGCATTACGGTAGATTCCCGAATTATAAAACGCATCCTCCCCAATAGTGGTTATCCCATCGTAGATCTCCACCGCGGTGACGTTGCGACACCCGCTGAACGCCTCTTTTCCAATAGCGGTAACGGGACAGTTCCCCAACTCTTCAGGGATAGCGATATGCCCCGAAGCAGAGGTGCTCACCTTAGTAATAGTGGTGTAAAAATTGGCGATCTGGTAGGTATAGATACCACTGGTGACCGCTTTAGCCGAAAAAGAAAATTCCACCGCACCTGCGGGAATCAGTGCCAGCAGCAACGCCGCCGACAGCAAAACGGATAGTGCGCGTTTCACAAAATCTCCTCCTAAACAATGGTAAAGTCTGCAAAATTCACCTCGTTACAAGATACCATAATATAATAAGTATAGCACTGCGCCTTCTATCGTGTCAATGGACGGCAATGACGAAAAGCCGTCCGCTTTTTACTGCAATATACCGAAAGGGCAAGCGCACAAAGCGCTTGCCCTTTCGTGTGATCATTACCGATTATTACAAACTCTTTTCGATCATGGTTTCGCCATCCATATCGGCAGGTTGCTCCACACCGAGCATGGTGAGCATAGTCGGCGCAATGTCTGCCAGGCGGCCGTGGGTCTGGCGCAGGGTGCAGGGATACCCCACCACACAGAACGGCACGGGGAAGGTGGTGTGTGCCGTGAAGGGGCTGCCGTCCGGCTCGTACATCTTATCCGCATTGCCGTGGTCTGCCGTGATGATGGCACTGCCGCCCATCTTCAAGGTGGCGTCCACGACCTTACCGACACACTCATCCACCGCCTGCACCGCCGCGACCGCCGCGTCGAACACACCCGTGTGACCGACCATGTCGCAGTTGGCATAGTTCAAGATGATGACGTCGTATTTGCCCGACTCGATACGCTTCACCGCTTCGTCACACACAGGGTACGCGCTCATTTCGGGTTGCAGATCGAAGGTCGGCACGTCGGGGGACTGGATCAGCACACGATCCTCGCCCTCGAACACCCGCTCTTCACCGCCGTTGAAGAAGAAGGTCACGTGTGCGTACTTTTGCGTCTCTGCAATACGCAACTGGGTGAGACCGTTTTTACTCAGCACCTCGCCCATCGTCATGGTCAGTTCCTGCGGCGGGAACGCCACCGACACGTTCGGCATGGTGGCATCGTACTGGGTCATGCACACGAAATTCAGCGGGAACATACCGTTTTTGCGCTCAAAACCGTCGAACGCTTCGTCCACGAACGCACGGGTGATCTGACGCGCACGGTCGGGACGGAAGTTGAAGAACACCACGCTGTCGTCGGCACCGATGGTACCGTCCTTATCCAGCACGGTGGGCAACACGAATTCATCCGTTACACCTGCCGCGTAGGAATCCTTCATCGCTTGCACGGGGCAGACGGCCGTCTCGCCTTCACCGTACACCATCGCCGAATACGCCTTCACCACGCGGTCCCACGCGAAGTCGCGATCCATCGCGTAGTAGCGGCCGCACACGGTGGCGACTTTACCCACGCCGATCTCCGCCATCTTATCGCACAGCGCCTGCATGAAATCCACACCCGAGGTGGGCGGCACGTCACGGCCGTCCATCATCGCGTGGACGTATACTTTCGACAAACCGTGGCGCTTCGCCATTTCGAGCAGACCGTACAGATGCTCGTTGTGGCTGTGCACACCGCCGTCCGACAAAAGACCCATCAAATGAAGCGCCGTGCCGTTCTTTTTGCAGTTTTCCATCGCCGAAAGCAGGGCGGGATTTTCGAAGAAATCGCCGTCGGTGATGGACTTCGAGATCTTCACCAGCATCTGGTACACCACGCGGCCCGCACCGATGTTGGTGTGGCCAACCTCGCTGTTGCCCATCTGCCCATCCGGCAGACCGACGTCCAGACCCGAAGCACCGATGGTGGTGGTGGGATTCTCCGCAAACAACGCATCGAGGCGCGGCGTCTTTGCCGCCGTGATGGCGTTACCGTAATCCGACTCGTTGCGACCAAAGCCGTCCATAATGATAAGGGTAAGCGGTTTTTTCATTCTGTTCCGTCCTTTCTTCAAACCAAAACCCACCGTTCTGGCGGTGGGTTTTGAGAAACATACATTCGACTTATTTCGCCGCACCGACGATCACGGCAAAGTCCGCCGCCTTCAGCGAAGCGCCGCCGATAAGGCCGCCGTCCACGTCCGACTGCGCCAGCAACGCTGCCGCGTTACCCGCGTTCATCGAGCCGCCGTACTGCACCGTCACGGCATCCGCCACCGCCTGATCGTAGAGACCCGCGATGGTGGTGCGGATCATCGCACACACTTCGTTCGCCTGCTCGTTGGTGGCGGTCAGACCGGTACCGATCGCCCACACGGGCTCATACGCGATGATGACGCGCGCCATCTCTTCGGCAGACACGCCGCCGAGCGCGATCTTGGTCTGCATCGCGACCACTTCGTTGGTCACGCCCTGCTCACGCTGGGTGAGATATTCACCCACACAGAGGATGACGGTAAGGCCCGCATCCAACGCCGCACGCATACGCTTCTGCACCGTTTCATCGGTATCACCGAAATAGGTGCGGCGCTCGCTGTGACCGAGGATGACGTAACCGACGCCCATCGCCGCCAGCATCTCTGCCGAAATTTCGCCCGTGTAGGCACCCGACTTTTCCCAGTGGCAGTTCTGCGCCGCCACACCGATCTTGGTGCCTTCCACCGCTGCCAACGCCGCCGGCAGATCCACAAAGGGAACGCCCACGACCACGTCGCACGCCGCATCCGCCACGAGCGGTTTGATCTCGTTGATCAGTGCCGTCGCTTCCGCGGGGGTCTTGTTCATTTTCCAGTTACCAGCAATAACGTACTTACCCATGATGTGTTTCGTCCTTTCTATTAGTCACGGTCCTGCAGGCAGGCGATGCCGGGCAGTTCCAAACCTTCGAGGAATTCAAGCGAAGCACCGCCGCCGGTGGAGATGTGGGTCATCTTCTCGGCGTAGCCGAGACGCTCCACAGCCGCCGCGGAATCGCCGCCGCCGATGATGGAGATCGCACCGCTGTCCGCAACACCCTTCGCCACCGCTTCGGTGCCGGGCGCAAAGTTCGGGAATTCGGAGACGCCCATCGGGCCGTTCCAGATGACCGTACCGGCATCCGACAAAGTCTTCACGTACAGTTCCTGCGTGATGGAGCCGATGTCCATGCCCATCCAGCCGTCCGGAATGCTGTCGGAATACACGCGCATATGCACCGCATCGGGAGCGTACTCACGCGCGATCACGTTGTCCACGGGGAGCAGGAAGTTAACGCCCTTCTCCTTCGCCTTTGCCATCAGGTCACGCGCGAGATCCACCTTGTCGTATTCGCAAATGGAGGTACCCACGTTGTTGCCCATCGCCGCAAAGAAGGTGTACGCCATACCGCCGCCGATGATGAGGGTATCTACCTTTTCGATCAGGTTGTTGATAACACCGATCTTATCCGACACTTTCGCGCCGCCGAGGATCGCCACGAACGGACGCTTCGGCTCTTCGAGCGCGCCGCCCATCACGCGGATCTCTTTCTGAATGAGGTAACCGCACACAGCCGGCAGATAATCCGCCGCACCCGCCGTAGAAGCGTGCGCACGGTGCGCCGTGCCGAACGCATCGTTCACGAAGATGTCCGCCATCGAAGCGAGTTCCTTCGCAAACGCGGGATCGTTCTTGGTCTCTTCCGCGTGGAAACGCACGTTCTCGAGCAAGAGAACTTCGCCCGGCTTCAGCGCCGCCGCCTTCGCCTTCGCATCCGCGCCGACAACATCCTTCGCCATGATGACCGGACGGCCGAGCAGTTCGGCAAGCTTATCCGCCACGACCTGCAGCGATAGCTTCGTGATGTCGCCCTTCGCCTTTTCGAGCAGTTCCGCCGTAGCCGCCGCCTGCTCCGCTTCGGGCAGTTCGGCAACCTTCTTCGCTTCCTTCTTGTTCAGCTTCAGCGTCTCGTTCAGCACGTTGTGCGGACGGCCCATGTGGGAACACAGGATGACAGCCGCGCCGTTATCCAGCAGATACTGAATGGTGGGCAGGGCGCCGAGGATGCGCTTCGCATCGTCGATCTTGCCGTCCTTCAGCGGCACGTTGAAGTCACAGCGGACGAGGCAACGCTTGCCGGACACATTGATGTCTTCGATGGTCTTCTTGTTGAGGTAGTTCATTTGCGATTCCTCCTTAAAAGTATGGATAGCGGCGAAGTTCAGCGGTACGAAACCCCTCACTCCCCCATTTTATTACCTTGATGTTATTATACCGCGCGTAATACTAATTTTCAAGCCGAATTTACAGAATTTCGGAAATTCTCCTTAAAAAACAAAAGTGTCGGTGTTCCGAGGGGAACACTCGACACTTTTGCACATATAATCACGATTCCGAAGGGTCGGCAGCCTCCGCCGTGCGTACGGGCATTCCCCACGCGACCGTCGCCGCAAACAGCGCAAGCGCCGCTTCGGTCGCCGACGGAATGGGGCAATACGCCACCGCCGCCCATTCGCCCATAAGGAAAAGCACGAAACGCGACACGCTTGCCGCCGCACACAACGCCGCCGTCGCCGCCGCGAGGCCTTTGAAACGGGCGGCAGGTTTTTGCACACCCGTAAACGCACGGGCACATTCCAGCAAAAACAGCATCATCACTCCGTACAAAAACAATTCGTACACCGCAGGCGAGATATCCACCGACGCGGCGTACACCACGTTGTACCGCGCGAGACGGCAAAACGCCCACAGCGGCAGCAGCAACCACAGCCACTTTTCCGAAAAGGTGTGCCGCCGTGCCGCACGGTGGGAGGACACGACCAGCGCGACACCCGCCGCAACGGCAAGGAGCAGCGGCAGTGTCACGCTTACCCGTTGCATAGCCCCCGCCGAAGCACCCGCGGCATCCAGCGCACGTCCGGCGATTTGGTAGGCTTTGAAAAACAAAAGCACCGTCAGCACGCCGGTGACCCAACCGCCTGCAAGCAACGCCGTACGGCTTTGGCGGTTGAAGGGGCGGGAGGGCGAACGGAGCAGTCCGAAAAACCACACCGCCAAAAACAAGCCGCCCAAAAGCCCTGCGAGCATCGACACCGACAGCAACGCGCGGTCCGCCGCGCTCACCACTGTCTCGAACGGTGCAGGCGGTCTATCTTTCCAAATAAATCGCACAATGTCCCACAGTGAAGACGCCGACAGCACCGTGCCGAACAGCGCACCGCCGAGAAGCACCGCACGGGGTACCGCCGACACCTCGCCGTACCCGCCCTTTTCGCGACCGAGCAACAGCGCCGCCGCCGTCACCACCGCCATCAAAAGAAGCAACGGATAATTGACGTGTGTGAGCGACACGCCGTTCCCTACTGCGGCGGGCAGCGCCAAGGTGCGCCACGCGGTAACGATCACCGCCGCCGTGACCGTAAACCAAAGAAGACGTTTGTTACGCATAATTTGTGCCCTTCTCATTCCCGCTCGCCCATCGGCACGTATTCCGCCGATTTGGCAAGCGATTTGTATGCGGGACGCATGATACGGCCGCCGGTATACAACTCTTCGGTGCGATGCGCACACCAACCCGCGCAACGCGCCACCGCAAACAGCGGAGTAAACAGTTCAGAGGGAATGCCGAGCGCACGGTACACCAATCCCGAATACATATCCACGTTGGCGCACATCGCTTTGGTGCTTCCCTTCACCACGGCAAACACTTCGGGGGTGAGACGCTCCACCGTTTCGAGCAAGCGGAACTCGTCACCGAAACCGCGGTCTTCCGCCAGATCACGGGCGTACTTCTTGAGGATCACCGCACGCGGGTCGGACAGAGTGTACACCGCGTGACCCATACCGTAGATAAGGCCGCTGTGGTCGCCCTCTTCCCCGCGAATGATGCGGGCGAGAAAATCCGCCACTTCGTCTTCGTCACGCCAGTTGGAAATACCTTCTTTGAGGTACTTCAGCATCTGCATCACCTTGATGTTTGCGCCGCCGTGCTTGTGACCTTTGAGCGAGCCGATCGCCGCCGAGATGGTGGCATAGGTATCGGTACCCGAGGAAGACAGCACGCGGGTGGTAAAGGTCGAGTTGTTACCGCCGCCGTGTTCCGCGTGCAGCATCAGGCACAAGTCAAGCAGGCGTGCTTCCTCTGCCGTATAACTCTTGTCGGGACGCATGCTGTAAAGGATCGCCTCCGCCACCGACAGATTCTGCGGCACGGGGTGGAAAAACATACTCTTGTGGTCGTAGTTGCGCCGTTTGACCTGATAGGCGTAGGTCATAATGGTGGGCATCCGCGCGATCAGTTTGAGTTCCTGTTCAAGCACGTTCTGAAGCGAAAGATCGTCCGCCTTCTCATCGTACGAATAGAGCGCCAGCACCGAACGGCCGAGCTGATTCATAATGTTCGGCGACGGTGCTTTGATGATCATATCCTCCGCAAAATACTTCGGCAATTCGCGGTATTCCGCCAACAGGTCCCGCAGATCGCGCAGTTGTTTGGCGGTAGGCAGCGAGCCGAACAGCAACAGCCACACGACCTCTTCGTAGCCGAAGCGGTTTTCCGCCATACAGCCTTCCACCAGATCTTCAATATTCTGCCCGCGATAGGTCAGCCGTCCTTCCACGGGGAATTTTTCGCCCTCGTCCAGCACGTAACCGTGTACGTTACACACGCGGGTAAGACCTGCCATCACGCCGGTACCGTCCGCGTTCCGCAAGCCGCGCTTTACGTTATATTTTTCATACGTTTCATTGGAAAAACGGTCATGTTTACGCACCTCATCGCATAAGGATGGAAGGAGCGACGACGCCATTGCCATAAAAAAGACACACCTTTCTTCCGCCCGCAATGCGGGCAATACAATGCTTAAATTTTATTGTATTCCTTTTTGCGCGGTTTGTCAAGGTGCATTTGCGAAAAATGAAAGACAAAAAGCAAGGACATTCAATTTTTTGCAAATTTTTGTATTTTTCCCGTCGTTCGTTCGTCAAAAATGAAAGTTTACGCCGTTTTTTATTCAGAAAGGATGTTCCGAAATGAAAGGTTACATTTGGCTTACCGTCATCACGGCGCTCGTTATGCTGCTGTTGCCGCTCCCCGCCTACGGGCGGCTCACCGCCGAGGACAAGCCGTCCCCGCCCACCACGGCACCCACGACCGTCACGACCACCGTGCCCACCACCGCACCGACCGAAACCTTCCGCGTGTTGGACACCGCTTCGGGTGAAGTCATCACGATGGACGAGCGGGAATTTCTCATCGGTACGCTCGCGGCGGAGATGTACCCTACCTATCACCCCGAAGCACTGAAAGCGCAGGCGGTCGCGGCGTATACCTATTACTGTTACCGCCGTGAAGCGGCACGGGCCGGCGGCGAAGCGGCGGACTTTTCGGACGTACCCTCCACCTTCCCCGACCTTTACACCGTCGATGGGATGCGCGCACGGTGGGGCGACCGTTTTGAGGAATACTATCAAAAACTCGCCGATGCGGTGGACGCGGTGTTCGGAGAAGTCATTCGGCACGACGGTGAGATCATCATGGCGGTGTATCACGCGATGTCCTCCACCGCCACCGAAACGGCGGGCGTGATATGGGGGAAAGACCTCCCCTATCTCAAATCGGTCAAAAGTCCGGGCGACACCGCCGCCGACAGTTATCACTCCACCGTGACGGTGAGCGTACCCGACTTTGCCGCGGCGGTGGAAACGCTTGAGGTCACCCTCTCGGGAGAGGCGGCGGCATGGGTGGATATCGCAGGCATCACCCGTTCCGAGAGCGGCACCGTCACCGCCGTTACGGTGGGCGACCGCGTGCTGACGGGACGGCAACTGCGCACCCTGTTTGATCTGCGCTCTGCCGTGTTCAACGTAACGTTTGACCCCACGGTCGGCTTCACCTTCGCGGTGGAAGGGTACGGTCACGGGGTGGGTATGAGCCAATACGGTGCCAACTGTTTGGCAGGGCAAGGCAAGACCTACCGCGAGATATTGTCCTATTATTACAGCGATGTGGAAATCGGATAAAATTGTGTTCTTGCAAATTTCTGTGACCTATGATATAATTGCTTGGAATATATAAAGAAGATAGGAATGTCTATGCAGTTTAAAGACTTGAATTTGATGTTACCGCTGCTCGAGGCGGTAAAAAAGGCGGGGTACACCACCCCCTCGCCCATACAGGAGAAGACCATCCCGTTGGTACTCGCGGGCGGTGACGTGCTGGGTTGTGCGCAGACGGGAACGGGCAAGACGGCAGCGTTCGCGTTGCCGATCCTGCAACGGCTCTATAAGACTACCCCGCGGGAAGCACGCGGCAAAGGGGGCCACCCCATTCGTGCGCTCATCCTCACCCCCACGCGTGAACTCGCTATTCAGATCTACGAAAATTTCACACAGTACGGTGAGCGTCTGCCGCTCACCACGGCGGTCATCTTCGGCGGTGTGAATCAAAACCCGCAGGTGGAAACCTTGAAGCGGGGCGTAGATATTTTGGTCGCCACACCGGGGCGGTTGAACGACCTTATCGGGCAAGGGCACATCTCTCTTGCCGATCTGGATATTTTCGTATTGGACGAAGCCGACCGTATGCTCGATATGGGCTTTATCCACGATGTCCGAAAAGTGATCGCGAAATTGCCGCAAAAGCGGCAGACGCTGTTCTTCTCCGCCACCATGCCACCCGAGGTAGAAAAACTCGCAGTACAGCTACTGCACGAGCCTGCCACTGTGAAGATCAGCCCCGTCACCAAAACGGTGGATAAGATCGGGCAATCGGTGTTTTTCGTGGAAAAAGGCAACAAAGTAGAACTGCTGCTGTGGCTGATGAAGCAGCACCGTATGAAGGCGGTGTTGGTGTTCACCCGCACCAAGCACGGTGCCAATCAGGTGGCAACGAAACTCGTGAAAGCGGGGGTACAAGCCCTTGCCATCCACGGCAACAAGAGTCAAAGCGCACGGCAAGAAGCGCTGAAACGTTTCAAGGCGGGCACCCTTCCCGTGTTGGTGGCGACCGATATCGCCGCCCGCGGGATCGACGTGGCGGAACTGCCGTTCGTTATCAATTTTAACGTGCCCGACACCCCCGAAGCGTACATTCACCGCATCGGACGCACGGGGCGCGCGGGGCTTTCGGGTGAAGCGTTCACCTTCTGCTGTGCGGAAGAATTGAAGGATTGGCGGGATATTGAAAAACACACCCGTCAGGCCGTGCCCGTGGGTGAGTGTCCGTGGTCGGTAAGTGATATGCAACCCGTCACGGTGGTGAAGGAAAACAATCGTCCGCGGCAAGAGAATAGACCGAAGCAAGAGAATAGACCGAAGCAAGAGAATAAACCCAAGCAAGAGAATAAACCCAAGCAAGAGAATAAGCCGAAGCAAGAGAACAAGCCGAAGCAGGAGAACAAGCCGAAGCAGGAGAACAAGCCGAAGCAAGAGAACAAGCCGAAGCAGGAGAATAAGCCGAAGCAGGAGAACAAGCCGAAGCAAGAGGACAAGCCGAAGCAGGAGAACAAGCCGAAGCAGGAGAACAAGCCGAAGCAGGAGAACAAGCCGAAGCAGGAAACGTCTCCCGTTGACCTCCCCGCCGCATCGCGTGCGGGCGCGTACGGGGCGGCGTACGCTTCGCGTTACGGCAGCCGTCCCGTGCGGCACTTCCAGTCCCGCACCACCCTGCAACCGAAGGCGGAGGATTTCCCGCCCCCGCCTCCCACGGGCGGCAGTTTCCGCCAGTGGAATGCGGACGAGGTACTGCCCGAGCGGCGGCAGATCGTGGAATTGGCAGAAGACCGCCAAAAGCCGCAAAAACCCGCCGCACCGAAACAGCCCGCGGCAGAGAAAAAGCAACAGCAACAAAAATCGGCCGCACCGAAGACGAACGCGGCGGAGAAAAAGCAAAAACCGCAAACCCCTGCCGCTCCCAAAGCGGAAGCACAACCAAGCGCGGCACAGACGCCCGCCAACCCACAAAAGAAACGGCGTCACCGCGGTGGCCGCCGTCATCGCAAACCGAATACTCAAAACAAATAAACAACAAAAGGCAAGCGATCGCTTGCCTTTTGTTGTTTCACTTATTCTAGGGTGAGCAATGAAATCCGAACCGCGTTTTGAAACGGCGGATTTCCGCTCATCCATTGTTAAAATGCTCGCCAATACGGCAGTATTGGCTGCGCTTTTGCCGCGGCTGAACGAAAAATCCGCTCGTTTCAAAATCTACGACCGCCAAGCGAGGAGATTTTGAGGGATTTTTGTTTCAGTCGGGCGAAGTAATGCTCGCGCCTTACGAGCACGGATGAAGCAAAAAGCACCGAACCCTTTTATATTCCACTTTCGTTGGGAGAATGAGCATATAATGCTCATTCTCGGGGACATTGCCGCAAAACTGCAACAAGTAGATGTTGCGGGCAATGTCCGCTTTGCGGCGGGTTCGGGTTTTACTGCTCACCCTACCGTGAGCACTACTTTGCCCACGTTTTCACCGCGGTACAGGATGTCGTGTGCGGCTTCCGCTTCGGTGATGGGAAGCACCTTATAAATGGTGGGGCGTACTTCCCCGCTCTCCACCTTGGGCCACACCTTTTCGACCAGTTCCGCCAAGATCTGCGCCTTCACCGCAGGGGTGCGGGAACGCAGGGTGCTGCCGATGATCCGCACGTTGCGCACGTAGATGTTTTTGAGATCGATCTGCGTCATCTGCCCCGCGAGCGCCGCGATCATGATCCACCGCGCCCCGTGTTTCAAGTAATGGACACACTTACCCATTACCTCACCGCCGAGACAGTCGATAGCCACGTCCACGGGGTGCCCCTCGTCGAGTTGCTGCTTCAGCACTTCCACGATATCCTCTTTGGTAGTGTTCACCACCACGTCGGCGTTCAGATGGCGAATGGACGCGGCGATCTCATCCGACAGCACGGTGGTGATGACACGGGCGCCGAACGCTTTGGCCATCGGGATCACCACGCTGGCAAGCCCGCTCGCGCCCGCGTTCATCAAAAGGGTGTCCCCCGCTTTGAGGCCGCCTTCCAAAAACAGATTCAGGTACGCCGTGGCAAACGCTTCGGGCATCGCCGCCGCTTCCACCATCGAGCAACCTTCGGGAATCGGCATCAGCATATCGTACTTCACGTTGGCGTATTCGGCATATCCGCCGCCGCCGAGCAGGGCGCACACCTTATCCCCCACCTGCCAGCGGGATTTTTTCGCCGCTTCGGCACCCACTTCCACGATGGTACCCGCAATTTCCAGTCCCATCCACTCGGGGCAACCGGGCGGGGGTGGATAATCTCCTTCGCGTTGCATCAAGTCGGCGCGGTTGAGTGCCGCCGCCTCAATTTTCACCAGACAATCCTCCGCACCCACCACGGGATCGGGCACGGTATCCCACCGCAGAGAACGGTCGTCGTTCACCAAAATGGCTTTCATATCATACACTCCTTATTCTATCATTCCTGCCGCACGCAGGGTCAATGTAAACACGGCCAGTTCATGGTCGTAATCGAATCGCGTGGGTTTGTTTTCGCGTATCTTCGCGGCAAAATCGTTCATCATCGCGGTATAACGCGAAAACTTCGGGGAGGTGTAGTTTTCCACCCGCATCTTCCCGTCCGCATCCCGCAAGACCACGCGGGCATCGGCGTAATAGTCGTGCGGATACGCACCGCGTTCCAGCGGGCGGATCTCCACCACCCCTTCGGTGCCGGTGACCACCAACTGACGGCGAGAACCACCGTCCAGCTCGGAACACGTTGTCTTCACGAACGACGTCCCACGGGGATACCGAAACGCCGCCATACCGAAATCGGGTGCGGTCGCCCCCTCGTTCCTCGCCGAGGTATTTAACGGAATGACCTCTTGCGGCTCACCCTGGAAGGTATACACAAGGTCCACCAAATGACATCCGAGGAAGAACATCATACCGCCTTGGAATTTGTTCAGCCAATCGGTCTTTTTACGATCGTACTTGATGTTCATATGGGCTTCCACCGAAAGGATCTCCCCGAGTTTGCCCTGTTCCATCAACTCACGCGCATAGATAACGGCCGGATTGTAACGGTACATATACCCCGTTTGAAACACCGTGTTGTTCTTACGCAGAATGCCGATCAAACGCACGAAGTCGTCGAGGTCCTCCCCACCGGGTTTGTCCATGTGGATGGGCAACCCTTTTTCGGCAAACGGCAACGCCGCCTGCACGAGATACTTCTCTTCCTTTTCAATGACCACCGCTTCAAGGGTATCGTCGCAGAGCAGTTCGTCCATCGTTTTCCACACCGCTTGATCGTACCACGCCGTTCCCGCGACCGCCTCGCGGTAGGCGGGGTCATCTTCGCAAACACCAATCAATTCAAAATTCGGATTTTCGATCAAGTCGCGCAGAAGATCCCGCGCGTGGTCGTGCCCTGCACCGATCTGTGCTACACGTATCGGTTTCATTTCACATCTCTCCAATCAAACTGTGTCAGCGGGAAGGACGGATCGTCCAGCAGATGCCCATACACGGCGAGTGCCTCGTCGATCGTGTGCACCTCGTCCACCATCGCCTGCAGATCCAACCGCCCGCACGCGGTAAGCCGAATGAGCGCGCACATATCGTCGCTTTGTGTCCACCAGCCCGTGTGCGATTCGTGCTGCGGGCGCGCTTGCGTATGGGCGCCGATCAACTGCACGCCCGGCCCGTGTACCTTGCGGTAATAATCCACCGTAAAGTCGGAGTTACGCGTACAACCGAGCAGTGCGACACGGCCAAACCGTGCCATACAATCAAGCGCACCGTTGAGACCCGCCCCGACACCCGTCACTTCGATCGCGACGTTTACGCCGCCGCCCGTGAGCCGCTTCACCGTAGCGGCAAAATCGGGAGCATACGGGTCCAGTGCATAGTCCGCCCCGCACGCGAGCGCTTTTTCACGTTTTTCCGCCACGGGGTCCACCGCAATAATGGGGGCGGCACCCGCCAGTCGCAGAAGCGGCAAAGCGAACAGGCCCAAGATTCCCATCCCCATCACCAGGGCGGACTCACCGATCTGCACCCCGCACTTGCGGATCGCCGCCAGCGGGAAGGTTGCAATATTAAAGAGCGATGCCGTCTGTGTACTGACTTCATCGGGCAGTACATACACGTTTTCCTGTTTTACCACCTGCACCGAGGAATGCGTTGACCAGCAAAGCGCCACACGGTCGCCCGCTTTGCACGAAGTCACACCTTCGCCCACGGCGGTCACCACACCGGCGGAACTGTACCCACCCGTGCGCGGGAAAGATACTTCCGGTCCGCTTACCCAACTGACGGTGTCACTGCCGCTCAAATTCGCGCGTTCGGTGCCACCGCTGATGGCGGAAAACTCCAGTTGCACCTGCACTTCGCCCGACGCAGGTGTCGGTGCGGTCATATCCTGCACCTGCACTTCCCGCGGAGCGGTAAATAAAATGCGTTTGGCCATACGTCCTCACTCCTTTTTTTCATTATAATCCTCTTGACCGCTCAAACGCAATATGCTATACTGCACGAAAAGAGGTAATATTCTGTATTGTACAAGGAGGTTTTTGCTGTGAATGATCAAGAATTCTTCACGACCTTCCGTTTCGTGCAGATCCACATCCACGAGTATCACCACACCGACAACAGTCACGGTGTTCCCACTCATTTTATCGGTATTATGAAAAGCGGAAGCGGTCTGCTCATTTCCGACCGTACCCGCATTGAGGTTGGGGCAGGCGACGTGTTTTACATTCCGAAGGGATGCCGTTATCATTCCTACTGGCGCGGAGAGGACTGCGTATTTCAGTCGCTCGGTTTTACCCATCTCCCGCGGGATCGCAAATGTCCGTACGCCCTGCAGGTCCTGCACCCCGAAGCCGAAGCGGCCGCCCTGTTTTCCGCATTGGCGGACACCGACACCGTGAGTGCGTACACGGTGGGATTGCTCTACACCGCATTGGGGTTGATGTTGCCCACGATGGCGGTGGATCATCCGCAGACCTACCACCCTATCCCCTACGCCGCCACGCAATATATGGCGGAACATCTCACCGCCCCGATGAGTGAGGTTGCCGCCGCCTGCGGCATCAGCGAATCGGCGCTGTATCAAATTTTTCGACGCGCACTGGGCAAAACGCCCAACGCCGTGCGGCAGGAACTGTGTTGTCGGCGTGCGATCGACCTGCTCCAAACCACCGACTTATCGATCGAGGAGATCAGCGCCGGGTTGGGGTTTAGTTCCTCTTCGTATTTTCGCAAAGTATTCGGCGCGGTGACGGGTCAGACCCCACGCGATTTCCGCAAACGGTCCATTATGTAGAAAAACAAGGCAAGCGTGTAAACGCTTGCCTTGTTTTTTGTCACTTTATTCTATCGGCGTTATCGGAAATCGGATAATTTCTTTCTTTTTCTTGACAGCATATTCAAGGGCGATTTTGGCACCGCTTTTACGGGTCGTGGGAGTGTTTTCTTCATCGTAATAAACAATACAAAAATGACTCTTGTCTACCATTTCATAGTTACGCTCTACATACGCCGCCCTGCCGGATCGTATTATCTTTTCGGGATAATATGTGTCCTCGTAGTTTTCCAAAAGATACGCTTTATAGCCGTCATCTATGTATGGAAATTCCGCTCGTACATAAATCCGCTTTATATGTGAATGGTTTTCTTTCATTTTTGTTACGACTTCATAGCAAAGATCATTGAATCGGCTCTTGCTCCCCAAAAGAAAGGTATCCACATTCTCGTTTACAATAAGTTTTTCAATCGCTGCTTGAAGCGATCGTCTCAGTACCTCCGTTTCACGTATCTCTCTGTGCCCCAAAAAACAGCAGGTCTTCTTTTCGTTCATATTCCCACCTCATTAAAGATCTATATGCACAAAAGTCCTCATTTCGATATTTATAGTATACAATACTGGTTGGTAAATATCAATAGTCTGTGGAATATTAAAAATAATATCAATAGACTATGATAGAGGGGTGATTTCATGAACGAATTGGCAAAGATAATCGGTCAACGCATTCGTAACTATAGAACACAACTTGGTTTGAGCCAGGAAAAGTTAGCCGAACTTGCCGGTTGTCACCCGACGTATATCGGACAAGTGGAGCGCGGAGAAAAGAATGCCACGTTAGAAAGCATTGATAAAATCAGTTCCTCGTTAAACATCTCGCTGTCAAAACTTTTTGAACACATTGGCGGTAAAAACACTTCCGATCGTAACATCCCACTCGAATGTTATGAGTTTTTACTGACCAAAAGCCAAGAAGAACAGGAACAGATCATAAAAATCTTGATGGAGATGGACAAGTACAAAGGTAACTAATACATTAAGACCCTCTCTGCTGAATAGCCGCAGAGAGGGTTCGTGCTTTTTGCTCTCGCCCTGCGGCAGGAGCAAGCCCCTGCCCTACGATAAACGTACTTTGTAGAGACAGGTGTCCTCTGTCCACATTGGGTAACCGCGCACCCCGCGCGCTTTCCGCAAACGGTCCATTATGTAGAAAAACAAGGCAAGCGTGTATGCGTGATGTCCTTAACGGAGAATTTGAAATTTCATTTAATCCTTGTTAAGAACCAGCATCGCATTTGTATGTACAAATACACTTGGGCGGTAGCCCAAACCCACAGAAGCAGAAAAAGAGAAGATTCGT
>SVPJ01000031.1 GCA_015065885.1 Oscillospiraceae bacterium
TTTAAGGGCGGATATAATATCACGAAAACCGATAGGTTTTCATATCACTTTGCCGAAAGGCAAAATATCACTGTGAGACCTGTCTCACAATATCACTTATTATTCTTATCTTTGAGATAGGTTAATTCTAAAGTATGTAACCCACTATGACACTTTCAAACCGAAAGTGTCAATTTTTATATAAAAAGAAAGTAGGGAGAACACTTCTTTACGAAGTGTCTCCCTACGGGTGGCTTTTTTACTGCCCTTCGGTGACTGACAATTCCCGCACCGTCTTTTTGTGCTTCACGAACAGGCAGACCGCGTGGATGGCGGCGGTAACGGTCCATGACAAAATGTATGAGATATACAGCGACGTCAGCGTGTGATACAGGAAGGCAAAAACGGTAAAAATATACACGATACGAATACCGCACACACCGGCGATAGACACGATCATCGGCGTCCACGAAGAGCCCATGCCGCGCATCGCGCCGACCAACACTTCCATAATACCGCACAGAAAATAGGTGGTGGCGATTACCGCAAGACGTTCCATACCGCGTGCCAAAATATCGGCATTGGAAACGGTACCGGTGTTTGCCGAAGCGGAGGTGTAAAGCGAGAGCAACGGCTCGCCGCAGAAATAGACGAGCATACCGAGAGTCAGACCGATAGCGGTGACAAGTCCCAAACAGGCGAACAAGACCTTCTTTAACCGCGCCGGTTGACGGGCGCCCACGTTTTGTGCCGTAAACGCCATACAGGTCTGATACATCGCGTTCATCGCCACGTATACGAAACCTTCAATATTGCCGGCAGCGGCACTGCCCGCCACCGCGGCGGCGCCGAACGAGTTGATGGAGGATTGAATGACAATGTTGGATATACTGAAGATGGAACCCTGTATTCCCGCAGGGATACCCAGCCGCAGCATTTCCAGCAACTTGTCTTTGTAAATGCGTGTTTTACGAATATGATAGCGGTATATCCCGTCGGCACGTACCAGACAGACAACCACCAATGCGGCGGAGATGACCTGTGATGCGGTGGTGGCGATCGCCACGCCGGCTACGCCCAAGTGAAACACGATGACTAACACGAGGTTGAGTGCTACGTTGACCATTCCCGCGAGCGCCAAGATATACAGCGGGCGTTTGGTGTCACCCACCGAACGCAGAATGGCGGCACCGAAGTTGTATACCATCATGGCGGGCATACCGAGGAAGTAGATGCGCAAATACAAGGTGGATTGGTCGATCACCTCGGGAGGAGAGCCCATCCATTGCAGTGCGTACGGGGCAATAATAAAGCCGATCACCATCGTGACGATACCGCTCACGACACTGATGCCCATCGCGGTATGCACCGATTCGTGAATATCCTTTCGATTTCCCGCGCCGAACGCACGGGCGATCGCAACACCCGCACCGACCGACACGCCGATGAACACGTTGACGATCAAGTTGACCAGCGGGCCCGTTGACCCCACCGCCGCGAGTGCCGTACCGCCCGTAAACCGTGCCACGACGATCAGGTCGGCGGCGTTATACAGCAGCTGCAACAATCCCGATGCGATCAGCGGCAGGGCATACAGCAAAATATTCGGGAGCAGCGGCCCGCTCAGCATATCCACGGTGCGGCGTCTCATGTTGACCCCTCGCTTTACACAATTTTCTTCATTATACCCCTTTACATTGACAAATGCAACCGTCATTTTTCGGCAAATGCAACAACCTTTTTTCAAAAATCCTCTCTCACTTCTACACTATTTTTGTGTTGACATAAAACGCGGTTTGTGGTATCATATCCCTAATATGAACGTACGGATTTTCAGCGGAGAGGAAACAGCCATGACGAAGACGTTTAACCTGCAATATCCCGACAAAATGACTGCTTCGGCCTTTGAGGGCGCGGTGGCGGATTTTTTGGCGTTGAACGGCCTTGTTGTTTCCCCCGACGCGGTATGTTTTCCCGGCTTTTGCGACGTGCACGTGCATTTTCGCGAGCCGGGTTTTTCTTATAAAGAGACGATTGCTTCGGGTTCGCGTGCGGCGGCACGCGGCGGGTACACCGCGGTATGCACCATGCCCAACTTGAATCCCGTGCCCGACAGCGCCGAACATCTGCGGGAACAGACAGAGATCATCCGCCGCGACGCTACCGTCCGCGTCTACCCTTACGCCGCCATCACGGTGGGGCAGAAAGGGGAGGCCCTGTCGAATTTCGAGGAGATGTGCGCCGACGCCATCGCCTTTTCGGACGACGGGCGCGGAGTGCAAAGCGAATCCATGATGCGGGAGGCGATGGCGCGCGCCAAAACGCTCGGCAAAATGATCGTCGCCCACTGTGAGGACAATTCCCTTCTGCACGGCGGGTATATCCACGCGGGTGCGTATGCGGCGGCACACGGTCACCGCGGCATCTGCAGTGAAAGTGAATGGGGCCCCATTGCGCGGGATTTGAAACTTGCGAAGGAAACGGGTTGCGCGTATCACGTGTGTCACATCTCTACAAAAGAGAGTGTGGATCTGATCCGCCGTGCCAAAGCAGACGGGGTGGACGTCACGTGTGAGACCGCTCCGCACTACCTAGTGATGGACGACGGCGACCTCAAAGAGGACGGACGGTTTAAAATGAATCCGCCCCTGCGCAGTGCCGCCGACCGTGAAGCGTTGGTGGCGGGTCTGCTGGACGGCACGATCGATATGATCGCGACCGACCACGCCCCACACTCCGCCGAGGAGAAGGGGAAAGGGCTTGAAGGCAGTGCCTTCGGCATCGTAGGACTTGAGACCGCTTTCCCCGTGATGTATACCCGCTTGGTAAAAACGGGTATACTGAGCCTTGATCGCTTGGTGGATGCGCTGGCACTCGCCCCGCGGCGGCGTTTCGGTATTCCGCTCGGCGGCGACTTCACCGTGTGGGATCTGAAAGCGGAATTCACCGTCGATCCCGCACAGTTCCTGTCGCAAGGGCGCGCGACCCCGTTTACGGGTGAGCGGTTGTTTGGCGAGTGTCAACTTACCGTGTGCGACGGCAAAGCAGTATATTCAAAATGAGTTTTCAGATATTTCGAGGAGGCAAATAATCATGGCAAAACGAACCGACATCAAAAAGATCCTCATCATCGGCTCCGGCCCGATCGTCATCGGTCAGGCGGCAGAGTTTGACTACGCGGGCACGCAGGCATGCCTGGCGCTTAAAGAGGAAGGGTACGAGGTCATCCTCTGTAACTCCAACCCCGCCACCATCATGACCGATACCACTATTGCGGATAAGGTCTATATGGAGCCGTTGACCCTTGAATATATCGCGAAGATCCTGCGTTACGAGCGTCCCGACGCCATCGTGCCGGGCATCGGCGGCCAGACGGGTCTGAACCTTGCGATGCAACTCGAAAAGAAGGGAATCTTGAAGGAGTGCGGTGTGGAACTGCTCGGCACCAGCAGCCGCAGTATTGAACGCGCGGAAGACCGTGAACTGTTCAAAGAACTGTGCCAGTCGATCGGTGAGCCGACCATTCCTTCCGAGATCACCTATTCGCTCGAAGAAGCAAAAGAGGCGGCGGCACGCATCGGCTATCCCGTGGTGTTGCGCCCCGCGTTTACCCTCGGCGGTACGGGCGGCGGCTTTGCGTACAACGAGGAGGAACTCGTGGATGTCGGTCTGAACGCGTTCAAACTCTCGCCCGTGCATCAGGTGCTGATCGAGAAGAGCGTGAAGGGCTACAAGGAGATCGAATTCGAAGTGATGCGTGACTCGGCGGACCACGCCATCACCATCTGCGGTATGGAAAACATCGATCCCGTCGGTGTGCATACGGGCGACTCCAACGTGGTGGCGCCGATCCTCACTTTGAACGAGCACGATCTGAAGATGCTCAACGACAGTGCCATCAAGATCATTCGTGAACTCGAGATCGAGGGCGGCTGTAACGTGCAGTTTGCGCTCAACCCCTATTCCAGTGAATACTACCTCATCGAGGTCAATCCCCGCGTGTCGCGTTCTTCGGCACTGGCTTCGAAGGCGAGCGGCTATCCCATCGCCCGCGTGACCGCTAAGATCGCGGTGGGTATGTTGCTCGAAGATATCGCGATCGCCAACACCAACGCCGCGTTTGAGCCGCGTCTTGACTACGTGGTGGCAAAACTGCCGCGTTTCCCGTTTGACAAATTCGCCAGTGCCCCCAACACGCTCGGCACCCAGATGAAGGCGACGGGTGAAGTGATGGGTATCGGCTCCAACCTTGAAGAATGCTTGCTCAAGTCGGTGCGTTCGCTCGAGATCGGTGCTTGTCATTTCCATCTGCCGAAGTTCGACGGTATGACCGACGAGCAGTTGTTCGACTATATTCAAGAATTCAAAGACGACACCATCTTCGCCGTGACCGAACTGTTGCGTCGCGGCGTGACGGTGGAACGCCTGCACGAGTTGACCAAGATCACTCCCTACTTCCTCGAATCCTTCCTGCGCATCGTGAAGATGGAGGAGAAACTGGCGGCAAACAAGGGGAACTTTGACGTGCTGTGCGAAGCGAAGAAGATGGGCTTCGGCGACCGCTTCATCGCGAAATTGTGGGATACCACCGAGATCGCGGTGTTCAACCTGCGCAAAGAAAAGAATTTCTTCCCCGTCTACAAGATGGTGGATACCTGCCACACCAACGCCTACATTCCGTATTTCTATTCCTCCTACACCGACGAAAACGCCTCGGTGCTGACGGACAAGAAAAAGATCGTGGTGCTCGGTGCGGGGCCCATTCGTATCGGTCAGGGCGTGGAATTCGACTATTCCACCGTCCATGCGGTGACCACCATCAAGAAGTCGGGTTATGAAGCCATTATCATCAACAACAACCCCGAAACGGTGTCTACCGACTACACCACGGCGGACAAGCTGTATTTCGAGCCGCTTACCACCGAAGACGTGATGAACATTCTGGAGTTTGAAAAACCCGAAGGTGTCATCGCCTCGCTCGGCGGTCAGACGGCGATCAACCTGGCACAGCCGCTGATGGAACGCGGCGTGAAACTGATCGGTACCGATTGCGCGGCGATCGAACGCGCGGAAAACCGCGACAGTTTCGAAAAGGTGCTGGAAGAACTCGGTATTCCGCAGCCGCAAGGTCGTGCCGTCACCAAGATCGAAGACGGTATTGAAGCGGCAAAGACCATCGGGTATCCCGTGCTGGTGCGTCCGAGTTTCGTGCTTGGCGGCCGCGCGATGCAGATCGTGGCAAATGAAGAACAGCTCCGCCACTATTTGAAGACGGCGGTGGAGATCGACGAAGATAAGCCGGTGCTGGTGGATAAGTACATCCAGGGCAAAGAGGTGGAGATCGACGCCATCTGCGACGGTCGCGACGTGTTCGTGCCGGGTATTATGGAATTGGTCGAGCGCACGGGTATCCACTCGGGCGACTCCATCAGCGTGTATCCCACCTTCAGCATTTCGGATAAGGTGAAGGGCACCATTTTGCAGTACGCCATCAAACTGGGCCTCGGTATCGGCATTGTCGGTCTGTACAACATCCAGTTCATCGTGGATAAAAACGACGACGTGTTCATCATTGAAGTGAACCCGCGTTCCTCCCGTACCGTACCGTTCCTCTCGAAGGCGACGGGGTACAGCCTGGCGGATATCGCGACCGAGGTCATCCTCGGCAAGAGCCTCAAAGAGCAGGGTATCTTCGATATCTATCCGAAGGAAAAAGACCGTTGGTACGTGAAGGTGCCGGTGTTCTCCTTCAACAAGATCCGCGGTCTGGATGCCTACCTCTCGCCCGAAATGAAGTCCACGGGCGAAGCCATCGGTTATGACGACAAACTCAACCGCGCGCTGTATAAGGCGTTGCAGGCATCGGGTATGCGCGTGCAGAACTACGGCACCGTGTTCGCGACCATTGCGGACAAGGATAAAGAAGAAGCCCTGCCGCTGATTCGCCGTTTCTACAACCTCGGTTTCAGCATTCAGGCGACGAGCGGCACGGCGGAATTCCTCAAAAAGAACGGCATCCGCACTCACACCCTCCAAAAGATCGGCGACGGCAGTGAGGAGATCCCCGAGGCGATCCGTCAGGGTCACATCGCCTACGTGATCAACACCCGCGACATCGGCTCGGCAGGCCAGGCGAGCGACGGGTATGAGATCCGCCGCTTGGCAACCGACAACAACGTGACCATCTTCACCGCACTGGATACGGTGCGCGTGTTGCTCGACGTTTTGGAGGAAACTACCCTCACCATTTCGACGATTGATGCATAAGGTAAGTAACCATGAAACAGAGTATCTTTACGATTATTGAAAATACGCCCCTTACTGCAACGGTACTGCGTATGCGCCTTCGCGGCGATACGTCGGACATCACCGCGGCGGGACAGTTCGTGAACGTCCAACTTGAGGGGAAATACCTGCGCCGTCCCATTTCGGTGTGTGACTGTGAGGGTGACGTACTTACGCTGGTGTACAAAGTGGTGGGGCACGGCACCGCGCAGATGCGGGATATGCAGGTCGGCGAGACCTTGGATGTGTTGACGGGGCTTGGCAACGGGTATGACCTCACCCTTGCGGGGGAGCGTCCGTTGCTGCTCGGCGGCGGTGTGGGCGTGCCGCCCCTCTATCTGTTGGCGCGCCGCTTGATCGCCGAGGGCAAGAAGGTTACCGTCATCCTCGGCTTCAACACGGCGGACGAAGTGTTTTACGAAGAGGAATTCAAAGCACTCGGCGCCACCGTCATCGTCGCCACGGCGGACGGCACGCGCGGTGTGAAAGGCTTTGTGACCGACGGTATGCAGGGCGTGGACTATACCCATTTCTACACCTGCGGTCCCGAGCCGATGCTGAAAGCGGTGTTCAAAGCCACCGCGACCGACGGCCAGTTCAGTTTTGAAGAACGTATGGGGTGCGGTTTCGGCGCGTGTATGGGTTGCTCTTGCAAGACGGTCACGGGCTACAAACGCATCTGCAAAGAAGGCCCTGTGATGAGAAAGGGGGATATCCTGTGGGAAGCATGAGTGTGAATTTGTGCGGTATCACGCTGGATAACCCCGTGATCCCCGCAAGCGGCACCTTCGGCTTCGGCTACGAATTTGCCGAACTGTACGATATCAACGTACTCGGTACGTTTTCCTTTAAAGGCACGACAAAAGACCCGCGCTTCGGCAATCCCACCCCGCGTATTGCCGAGTGTGAGGCAGGCATGATCAACGCGGTCGGTCTGCAAAACCCCGGTGTGGAAAAGGTCATCTCGCAGGAACTGCCGCGTTTGGCCACGTGTTTTCACAAGCCCGTGATGGCGAATGTCAGCGGGTTTGCGATCGAAGACTATGCCTACACCTGCGAACAGCTCGACAAAGAAGAGCAGGTCGGCTGGCTGGAAGTGAACGTCAGTTGCCCGAACGTACACGGCGGCGGCATGAGTTTCGGCACCTCGCCCGAAGCGGCGGCATCGGTGGTGCGCGCGGTGAAAGCGGTCACTACGAAGCCGGTGATCGTGAAACTGTCGCCCAACGTGACCGACATCGTGTCCATCGCCAAAGCGTGTGAAGAAGCGGGTGCCGACGGCATCAGCCTTATCAACACCCTGCTTGGTATGCGCATTGATCTGCGCACCAAAAAGCCGGTGATCGCGAACAAAATGGGCGGTTTTTCGGGCCCTGCCATTTTCCCCGTGGCGGTGAGAATGGTGTATCAAGTGGCGCACGCGGTGAACATTCCCGTGGTGGGCATGGGCGGTGTCAGCACGGCGGAAGACGTGATTGAAATGATGCTCGCGGGGGCGACGGCAGTGGAAGTGGGTGCCGCGAATTTGGTGAATCCCTTCGCCTGCCGCGATATCATTGCCGACCTGCCGCGTGTGATGGCTCAGTACGGCATTGACGATCTTTCGGATATTATCGGAAAGGCATAAGTTATGTTGTTTGAACGAATTCCGTTGTCCGCAGAGGACGACGAGGTCTATCTCGAAAGTTATATCGCCGACCCGTTCGGGGAAATACCGCGCAAAGCGCTGCTGGTGCTTCCCGGCGGAGGGTACGGCTGTGTTTGTTCCGACCGCGAAGGCGAGCCGATCGCACTGGCGTTTATGCCGCACGGCTACAACGCGTTCGTGTTGCACTACACGGTCGGGCGGAAGAAACCGTTTCCGGCACAGCTCATTGAGGTGTCGCAAGCGATCGCGTACATACGCGACAACGCCGCGCGTTACGGGATCGACCCCGAGGAGCTTTTTGTTGTCGGGTTTTCCGCGGGCGGTCACCTGGCGGCTTCGGCGGCAACACTCTGGAAACTGCCCGCTGTACAAGCGGCCACGGGACGTCCGCACGGCTACAACAAGCCGACGGGTGTGATGCTGGTGTATCCCGTGATCTCCGCCGCGTGGCGCGTAAAAACTTTCGAAAATCTCTGGTGTACCGATACACCGAGCGAGGAACAACTTGCCGCTACCAGTTTGGAACGGCACGTGGATGCGGACAGCGCACCGATGTTTTTGGTCCACACGGCGGACGATGCTTCGGTGAACGTGGGTAACACGCTTGTGATGGCGCAGGCGTGTGCCGAAGCGGGAATTCCGTTTGAAACACACATTTATCCCTACGGTCCGCACGGTATGGCACTTGCGAACGCTGTGACCGACGGCGGTAACGCTGCGTGGAACGATCCTGCGTTTGCCAAATGGGTCGAACACGCCGTCTTATGGGCAGAACGATTTTGTAAGTAATCATCATTTTATATAAGGAGAGAGAGCGATGGGTAAGGACGTTATTGTGGCGTGCGATTTTGCGAGCGCCGAACAGGTATTTGCATTTTTGGATAAATTCACGGGGCGCAAGCCGTTCGTGAAGATCGGTATGGAACTGTTCTATGCCGAAGGCCCGTCCATCGTGCGGGAGATCAAAAAGCGCGGTCACAAGATCTTTTTGGATCTGAAACTGCACGATATTCCGAACACGGTGAAGAAGTCGATGAGCGTGCTGTCGGGCTTGGACGTGGATATCACCAACCTGCACGCGGGCGGCACGGTGCGTATGATGGAAGCCGCGGTGGAAGGACTTACCCGTCCCGACGGTACCCGTCCGTTACTCATTGCGGTGACCCAGCTCACCTCCACCGATCAGGAGAGCATGGAAAACGACCTGCTCATTCACGAGCCGATCGATAAGGTGGTCATGCACTACGCCGCCAACGCCAAGAAGGCAGGGCTGGACGGTGTGGTCTGCTCGCCGCTCGAAGCGGGCAAGGTACACGACACCTGCGGCAGCGATTTCCTCACCATCACCCCCGGTGTGCGCTTTGCGGACGGTGAGATCGGCGACCAAAAACGCGTGATGACCCCTGCCGAAGCGAAGAAGATCGGCTCGGACTACATCGTGGTGGGGCGCCCCATCACGGCGGCGGAGGATCCGGTGGCGGCGTACGAACGCTGTGTTAAGGAATTCTGTGATTGATATTTGAAAAGGAGATAAAGACGATGGAAGCGTACAAAAGAGAATTTATCGAATTTTTGGAAGGCGCGGGTGTGCTGAAGTTCGGCGATTTTACCGCCAAGAGCGGCCGTAAGATCCCGTATTTCATCAACGCGGGCGACATCAAGACGGGCGATCAGATCGCCAAACTCGGCGAATTCTACGCCAAGGCGTATTTTGAAAAGGTGGGTAATCGCCGCACCGTGCTGTACGGCCCTGCCTACAAGGGTATTCCGATTGCCGTGTCGGTGGCATGCGCACTGTCGAAGGAAGGCCTCGACGTACCGTTCTTCTTCAACCGTAAGGAAGAAAAAGACCACGGCGAAGGCGGTGTGTTCGTCGGTTATAAGCCGCAGGCAGGCGAAGAAGTGGTCATCGTGGAAGACGTGATCACCGCGGGCACCGCGATCCGCGAAAGCATGGCGATCCTCGGGGGTCTCGAGGGCGTGAAGGTCGCCGCCACCTTCGTGATGGTGGACCGCAAGGAAAAAGGACAGACCGAAAAATCCGCCATGGCGGAAGTCGGTGAGGAATACGGTTTCCCCGTGTATTCGGTGGTGGACGTGTACGACATCCTTGAATATTTGGAAGAAGATGCGGCGAACGCCGAAAACGTACAGCGCATCAAAAACTATCTGGCTGTGAACGGAGCGAAAGCATGAGAAGCCTGATCGATATCGTGGACTTCACGCCCGCGGAATTGGACGAACTCATCGCTACCGCTTGCGATATTATGGAGCATCCCGCGGATTACGCCGAGCGTTGCCGCGGCAAAAAACTCGCGACCCTGTTCTTTGAGCCGTCTACCCGCACGCGTTTGAGTTTTGAAGCGGCCATGTTGGAACTCGGCGGCAGTGTGATCGGTTTTTCGGAGGCGAACAGTTCCTCTGCGGCAAAGGGCGAGAGCATTGCCGACACGGCGAAGACCATCAGTTGCTACGCCGACATCATCGCGATGCGCCACCCGAAAGAGGGTGCGCCGCTGGTGGCGGCGATGAACGCGTCGGTGCCGGTCATCAACGCAGGGGACGGCGGTCACTGCCATCCTACGCAAACACTGGCGGACTTGCTCACCATCTACCGCGAAAAAGGGCGTCTTTCCAACCTTACCGTCGGTTTCTGCGGTGACTTGAAATTCGGCCGCACGGTGCATTCGCTCATCGGTGCGCTGTCGCGGTATACGGGGATCAAAGTGGTACTCATCTCTCCCGAAGAGTTGAAACTGCCGAGCTATGTGAAAAAGGAAGTGCTGCAAAAAAGCGGTATTCCCTACGAGCAGACCACCGACCTTTCGGCAGTGATGCCCGCATTGGATATCCTCTATATGACCCGTGTTCAGCGTGAGCGCTTCTTCAACGAGGAGGATTATCTCCGCTTGAAAGACAGTTATATCTTAGAGCCGCGCAAGTTGCAAAATGCAAAAGAGGATCTGTGTATCATGCACCCCCTGCCGCGTGTGAACGAGATCAGCGTGGCGGTGGATGACGATCCGCGGGCGTGCTATTTCAAGCAGGTGCTGAACGGCAAATATATGCGTATGGCGCTGATCCTGAAACTGTTGGAGGAGGCGACGGTATGAACATAGATTCCATTGTGAACGGCGTGGTGATCGATCATATCACCGCCGGTCGCGGTATGCGTCTTTACGAGTTGCTTCATCTGGAAGAAGCGGATTGCCCCGTGGCGATCATCAAAAACGCGGGCAGCCGCAAACTCGGCAAGAAGGATATCATCAAGGTGGATGCGGACATTCCGCTGAATTTCGACGTGATCGGCTATGTCGATCCCAACGTGACGGTGAATGTTATCCGTAACGGCGAACTGGTGGAAAAAAAGCGGATCGACAAACCCGAACGGCTTACCAACGTGATTCGGTGCCGCAACCCGCGTTGCATCACCTCCACCGAACAGGAACTGGACCACATTTTCAAACTGACCGACCGTGAAAACAGCGTGTACCGCTGCTTATACTGTGAGACCAAAGCATAAGAAAGGAAGTTGCATCATGGCTATTTTTATCAATGAACCCTCTCATACGTTTAACGAATATCTGCTGATCCCCGGCTACTCCTCGAGCGAGTGTGTGCCGGCGAACGTGTCGCTCAAGACTCCGCTTGTGAAGTACAAGAAGGGGGAAGAACCCGCCATCACGATGAACATTCCGCTGGTCTCGGCTATTATGCAGTCGGTTTCGGGCGACCGTTTGGCGGTGGCACTGGCGACCGAAGGCGGCGTGTCCTTCATCTACGGCTCGCAGACGATCGAAGACGAAGCCGCGATGGTCAAGCGTGCCAAGAGTTACAAGGCGGGCTTTGTGACCAGCGATTCCAACGTTTCGCCCGATGCGACGATGGCAGACGTGGTGGCACTGAAAGAGGCGACGGGTCACTCCACCGTGGCGGTGACCGACGACGGCACCGCGAACGGCCGTCTGGTGGGTATCGTCACCGGCCGTGACTACCGTGTCAGCCGCATGGACCCCGAAACCAAGGTGTCGGAGTTTATGACTCCCCTTGAAAAGCTCGTGTGCGCCAAGGAAGGCACCACGCTGAAGGAAGCAAACGATATCATCTGGGACAACAAACTGAACTCCCTGCCCATCGTAAACGAGGAAGGACGGCTTTTGTATTTCGTGTTCCGTAAGGACTACGATACCCACAAGCAGAACCCGAACGAACTGCTCGACGCCTCCAAGCGTTACGTCGTGGGTGCGGGCATCAATACCCGCGACTACGCCGAGCGTGTTCCCGCGCTGGTGGAAGCGGGTGCGGACGTGCTGTGCATCGACTCGTCCGAAGGTTTCTCTGAATGGCAGAAACTCACCATCGACTGGATCCGCGAACGTTACGGCGACAGCGTGAAGGTGGGTGCGGGCAACGTGGTGGATGCCGACGGTTTCCGCTTCCTCGCGGAAAGCGGTGCCGACTTTATCAAAGTCGGTATCGGCGGCGGCTCTATCTGTATTACCCGTGAGACCAAGGGTATCGGCCGCGGTCAGGCGACGGCACTGATCGAAGTGTGCAAGGCACGTGACGAATATTTTGAAGAAACGGGTATCTACGTGCCCGTCTGTTCCGACGGCGGTATCGTATACGACCACCACCTGACTCTGGCGCTCGCCATGGGTGCGGACTTCATCATGCTCGGCCGTTACTTTGCCCGTTTTGACGAAAGCCCCACCAACAAGGTGAACATCAACGGTACCTATTACAAAGAGTATTGGGGCGAAGGCTCCAACCGTGCGCGTAACTGGCAGCGTTACGACCTCGGCGGCGACAAGAAACTGTCGTTCGAAGAGGGCGTGGATTCCTATGTGCCGTATGCGGGTACGCTGAAGGATAACGTGGCCCTTTCGCTCAGCAAGGTGAAGTCCACCATGTGCAACTGCGGTGCGCTGACGATCCCTGAGTTGCAGAAGAAGGCGAAACTTACGTTGGTGTCCGCTACCAGTATCATCGAGGGCGGCGCTCACGACGTGATCCAGAAGGAAAAAAGCACGGCGATCAAGTAATTGAAACGATGAGGTAAGGAGCTGTCGCTTTAAGCAGAGGAGGCATATCCGTGTTCGGATGCGCCTCCTCTGCTTAAGGCAAAACTGCACAAGCGAAGAACGTGTTGGCTCCCCTTGAGGATGCAAGGGGAGCTGTCGGCGAAGCCGACTGAGGGGATTTGAGAAAAGGATACACTGTTTCACAACCCCTCCGTCTTTTGCCGAGGGCAAAATCCACCTCCCCTTACACAGGGGAGGCAGATCTTGATTTCTGTTTGTTTGTGCAAAAAGCCTTTAACGCGACAGTTCTTGTTCACACGAGGAGTGTACGGCATGCATCTTGAAAAGTTTCTTCACTGTTTGGAACAAAAGCCTGTGATCGCCGCGGTGGGCGACGACAAATGGCAGGCGGCACTCGGCTCGTCCGCTTCGGTACTGTTTTACCTTTCGGCGGATGTGATGACGGTGCGTGAGCATGTGACAGCGGCACACGCCGCAGGCAAAGCCATTCTCGTTCATGCAGACCTTGCCGAAGGCATCGGCAAGGATACGGCAGGCGTGCGTTATTTGGCGGATTGCGGTGCGGACGGCATCCTTTCCACCCGCGCGGTGCTGATACGGGCGGCGAAGGAGCAAGGGATGATCGCCGTGCAACGCTTTTTCGCGTTGGACTCCAAAGGGCTCGACAGCGTGGAGGAGATGTTGCACAAGACCTCGCCGCACCTGATGGAGATTATGCCGGGTGTCATCGGCAAAGCCATTCGCCGCTTCAGCGTGGGGGAGATCCCCGTCATTGCGGGCGGTCTGGTGGAAACGGCGGCGGAGGTCGAAAAAGCGTTTGCAAACGGCGCTGCGGCGGTATCCACCGGTGCGGAAGAATTGTGGAATAGGTCTTGACATTTCGCGTAATTGCGCTATAATAAGAGAGCATAGAGATTGAGAGTGCGCCGCGTCCCCGTAAGGGGAGAGGTGCGCTCTTTTTTACGTCTCTTTTTTGAATTTTGGGAGGTAGAAAGTTATGGCAAAAACGAACATTGTGGACTGGAAGACCATCACCGATTTCGTGGTGGACGCCTTTGTGGGGTACGGTATTCCGCGTGAAGATGCGGTCATCTGTGCCGACGTGTTGCTCGAATCGGACAAGCGCGGCATCGAATCGCACGGTGTCAACCGTTTCAAACCCATCTATCTCGACCGCATTCGCGACGGTATTCAAAACCCCGTGACCAATTTCGAAATTATCAAAGAGACGCCGACCACCGCCGTGGTGGACGGTCACGACGGTATGGGTCAGGTCATCGGTCACAAGGCGATGTCGCTCGCTATCAAAAAGGCGAAGGAATACGGTATGGGCATGGTCGTGGTGCGCAACTCCTGTCACTACGGCATTGCGGGGTACTATCCCACCATGGCGTGCAAAGCGGGTTGCATCGGCATGACAGGCACCAACGCCCGCCCGTCGGTCGCGCCCACCTTCGGTGTGGAGGGTATGTTTGGCACCAACCCCCTGACCATCGGTATCCCCACCGATGAGGATTTCGATTTCCTGATCGACTGCGCGTCCTCCATCACCCAAAACGGCAAAGTGGAGTATTACGAGCGCATCGGGGAAGAGGTGCATCCCGGCACCATCATCGGTCTCGACGGTGAGCCGGTGGAAGGGGATGCAGGCGAAGCGCTGCGCATGATCCGCAACGGTACGGCGGCGCTCACGACCCTCGGCGGTATCGGCGAAGCGCTCGGCGGCTACAAGGGCTATGGCTACGCCATGGCGGTGGAACTGCTGTCGGCGGTGTTGCAGGACGGCAACTACGGCAAGGCGCTCGACGGTAAGGATGAAAACGGCAACAAGGTGCCGTACCGTCTGGGGCACTTCTTCATCGCCATCGACACCGATCACTTCCTCGGTGAAGATCTCTGCCGCAAAAAGGCGGGGGACATCCTTCGTGCGGTGCGTGCTTCCAAAAAGGCACCGGGCGCCGAGCGCATTTATTCCGCGGGTGAAAAGGAGCATATGGTGCGCCTTGCACGCAAAGACGGCGTGCCGATCAACGAATCGGTGCAAAAAGAGATCATGGCTATTCGTGACGAATTGGGACTTTCCCAATACACATTCCCGTGGGAGGCGTAAACAATGGACATTCGCAAGGAATCGCTGAAAAAGCATTATGAGTGGAACGGCAAGATCGAAGTGGTCTGCCGCACCCCCATCAACACGCGTGAGGACTTGTCTTTGGCGTATACCCCCGGCGTGGCAGAGCCGTGTCTCGAAATTCAAAAGGACGTGAACAAGTCGTACGAACTCACCCGCCGCTCCAACTTGGTGGCGGTGGTGACCGACGGCACGGCGGTGCTGGGACTCGGCGACATCGGTCCCGAAGCGGGCATGCCCGTGATGGAGGGAAAATGCGCACTGTTCAAAGCGTTTGCCGACGTGGACGCGTTCCCGCTGTGCATCAAGTCGAAGGACGTGGACGAGATCGTCCGCACGGTGTATCTGCTGTCGGGCAGTTTCGGCGGTATCAATTTGGAGGATATTGCCGCCCCTCGTTGCTTTGAAATTGAGCAGAAACTCAAAGAGATCTGCGATATTCCGATCTTCCACGACGACCAGCACGGTACCGCCATCGTGGTGGCGGCGGCGCTCATCAACGCGCTGAAATTGGTGAAAAAGCCGATGGACGGGGTGAAGGTGGTCATCAACGGTGCCGGCTCGGCGGGTATTGCCATCGGCAAGCATCTGATGAATATGGGCGTGAAGCATTTGACCTTCTGCGACCGCTTCGGCATCGTGTGCGAAGGGGATGCGAACAACAATCCCGCGCAGGAAGAAGTGGCGAAGGTCACGAATTTGGAATGTAAAACGGGCACGCTCGCGGATGCGCTGGTGGGCGCCGATGTGTTCATCGGCGTGTCCGCCCCTAACCTCGTCACCCCTGCCATGGTGCAGTCGATGGCGAAAGACGCGGTGCTGTTCCCGATGGCGAATCCCACCCCCGAAATTATGCCCGATGTGGCGAAAGCGGCAGGTGCGCGCGTGGTGGGCACGGGCCGTTCGGACTTCCCGAATCAGATCAACAACGTGCTGGCGTTCCCCGGCATCTTCCGCGGGGCACTCGATTGCCGTGCCACCTGCATCAATGAGGAGATGAAGGTCGCGACGTCCATTGCCCTCGCGTCGCTCATTCCCGACGACGAGATCACCGAAGAAAACATCATTGCCCCCGCACTGGATAAGCGGGTGGCAGAAGTGGTCGCTGCCGCCGTGGTCAAGACTGCCCGCGAAACGGGTGTCGCACGGATATAAGATATATAGTAAAACACCACGGCATCGCTCATTCGAGCGATGCCGTGTGCGTTTGTGTGTAGGGTGCGGCGCTTGCCGACGCACCGTGGGAATGCTTTGAGTGTAAGACTTCTGTTCAGCGCATACGCCATAACTGCATTCCTGCGCCGTCATTTGCATTGGGACGTGTTTCAAACCCTAACCGTTCATAAAACGGCTCTTTTCCTTTGGCGGATACAATGACGATCTTAATACGCCATCCCTCGTTGAGTTGCGCATCGATATACGCGACACATTCCGCAACCAGTTTGGTGCCGATACCGCGTCCTTGATAAGAGGGAGTTACCATCACGTCAGCCAAATAGGCAATGTAACCTTGATCCCAAAAGATACGGGCGCAGCCGACGATGTTTTCGCCGTCACGGCAAGCGATAATGAAGTCGGAATGATCGAGTCCTGCTTGTGCTTGCTCGTTCGGCAGCGGTTGCCACCCGACTGCTTCGCGCAATACGCCGTACTCGGCGGCGGATAAAACGTTACTGTATTTTAACATACCGTATACTCCTGACAAATGAATAGACTTTTGAATTGCGTGTCGGTTTTGTGTTGCAAGCGAATCACAACGCGATCTATGATATAGACCAAACATCAAAACGAGCCCAAGCGGAAATTACCTGTTTACGTTCAGCAGATACTTCGCCTTTTCGTAATCCGCCTTTTTGACATAGATTTTGTATTCGTATAGGCGGGCGGGGTCTGCCCCGAACGTCCCCGTTCGCGACCGTGGACTGCTGCCGAACGGCGAGGGGCTGTAGCGGTTAGTCACTTTGACTTGATAAGGTATGTGATTACTTTGCAGGATGGCACGCACGTCACCCTGCTTTTGTATATCGTGCGTTAACAGCAGTTCTTTGCGGTTGAATACGGTGATCATGCGCCGTCCTCCTAGTTCTATATTTCAATCATATACCACCGCCGTAAAGAAGTCAAGTAGGAAACTGCAAGCCGCCCTTGTGTAAAGGGAGGTGGCTTTTGCGAAGCGAAAGACGGAAGGTTTGTTATACGGCAATTCCGGTCAACCCCTCAGTCCAATCTCTGATTTTTATCCGGCTCCCCTTACGCAGCGGAGTTTTTGTTGCATTGTCGTCGATGCGGTGCTATACTATCCCCAAAGGAGATGTTTCCATGAAAAAAGTCCTGTTTCTCTGCCACGGGAATATCTGCCGTTCCCCGATGGCGGAGTTTGTGTTCCGCCACATGGCGGGCGAGCGGGTGTATTGCGAATCCAAGGCGGTCTCGTCGGAAGAGATCGGCAACGGTATCTATCCCGCCGCCGCACGGATGTTGCAACAAAAAGGGGTGCCGTTCGGGGGACACCGCGCACGGCAGATAACCCGCGCCGACTACGATGCGTTCGATTATATCGTGGTGATGGAAGAATACAACCTGCCGCGGCTTTGGCGCATCATCGGCAGTGACCCTGCGGGCAAGGTACACCGCCTGCTCGATTTCACCGATACCCCCGGTGACATCGAAGACCCGTGGTACAGCGGGAATTTCGAAAAGGTGTATGAGCAGATTTACGCGGGTTGTGCCGCCTTGCTTGAAAAGATTACGGAATGACATTACAAACATCGTGAAATTTACTTTTTTGTGTTCGACAAAATTCTACTTGATTTATCCTTCGAATAGTGATACAATATTCTTGCAACACAATCTGAATACGTTACGGCCCTTTTTATATCCAGTGGACCGCATTTTTACCTTTTGGTAAAAATGCGGGCTCTTATCGTGCAGTCCGCTGGATGGGTAACGAGATTGTGTTGCAGCAATTGGAGCTCGCGTTTTTCGTGCGTAGCTTCGGCTGCGCATTTTTTATTTTCGGAGGACGGCAACGTGGAAAAGAAAGAGTATGGGTTTGTGTGTCCTATCGACAAAGTCGGACGATTTGTGATCCCGCACAATCTGCGAGAGCAATATGAGATGGAAAAAGGAAAGGTACTTGTGATCCCGCGGGAAGACGGCATTTTGTTAAAGCCGTATCGTGGGAGTGAGAAGTGACTTTTGACAGTGGCTGAGTGCTCTTGCCTCGCCCCTTTGGGGAGAGGCAAGGGGGGGCGTGCTTGATTGGCAAAAAAACGCGAGGTGCAAACCTCGCGTTTTTGCTTATGCAGCCTTACAACAGCACGAAACCCATCTTTTTCTTGAGCTTCTGCACCGTGCGGTTGGCGACGTACTGCGCGTGTTCCGCACCCGTTTTCATCAGTGCTTCCAGTTGTGCGCGGTCGCCCATGTAGGTGGCAAATTTCTCTTGAATGGGGCTAAGCATATCCGCCACCGCTTCGCCCACCGCCAGTTTGAAATCGCCGTAGCCGCGGCCGTCGAATTCGCGCTCGATCTCCTCGAACGAGCGGCCCGTTGCCGCACCGTAGATCTCCATCAGGTTGTTGATGCCGTCTTTGCCTTCGGCGTAACGCACCGAAGCCTCACTGTCGGTCACGGCACGCTTGAACTTGCGCACGATGGTGTCGCGGTCGTCGAGCAGGGAGATGTACGAATTCTGGTTTTCGTCCGACTTCGACATCTTTTGGGTCGGTGCCTGCAGCGAACGCACGCGGGCGCACGCTTTCATAATGTACGGCTCGGGCACGGTGAACACGTTGCCGTACACACCGTTCACGCGGGTGGCGATGTCGCGGGTGAGTTCACAGTGCTGTTTTTGATCCGCACCCACGGGGACGTAATCCGGCTGATAAAGCAGAATGTCCGCCGCCATCAGGGTGGGGTAGGCAAACAATCCGAGGTTGATATTGTCCGCGTGCTTTTGGGATTTGTCTTTAAACTGGGTCATACGGCTGAGTTCACCGAACTGGGTGCAGCAGGCAAGCAGCCAGCACAACTCGGTATGCGCGGGCACCTGCGACTGCACAAACAGGAGACTCTTTTCGGGGTCCAGCCCGATGGAGAGCAGCAGCGAGAACATCTCCGCGATCTGACGGCGGAGTTTTGCCGGCTCCTGCCGCACGGTGATGGCGTGCAGGTCTGCCACCGCAAACGCGCCTTCAAACTCGTCCTGCAGGTCCACCCAATTCTTCAGCGCACCGAGATAGTTGCCGAGGGTGGGGGTGCCGGTCGGTTGGATACAACTGAGCATCCGCTTCTTGCGGGGGGCTTCGTTCACTGGATTACACATAATTCACAAACTCCTTATTTCAAAAACTCGCGGGCAAAGACACCCAGACGCTCCACACCGCGGGTCATCGCTTCGTCGGTGGGGGTGGAGAAATTCACGCGGAAGGAACGGCAGGGCTCGTCGTTCACCGAGAAGGCGTTGCCGGGTACGACCGCCACCTTGTATTCCTGCACTGCACGGGTGCAGAACGCGTTCATGTCCACCCCTTCGGGCAGGTCGCACCACAGGAACAAGCCGCCCTCGATGGGGTGATAGGTGATGCCGCAGGGGACGAGATGTTCGTCCAACAGACGGCACATCAACGCCGCTTTTTCGCGGTACAACCCTTGCAGATCGTGCAAATGCTCCTCAAAATCCACCGTTCCCATAAACTCGTCGCACAGCATCTGCGACCAAATGGCGGTGTGTACGTCCTCACCCTGCTTCGCCACCGTCATTTTGGCAATGACCGCCTTCGGGCCGACGGCGTAGCCCACGCGAATGCCGGGGGAGAGTACCTTCGAGAAGGTGCCCGCATAAATGACCAGGCCGTCTTTATCCAGCGATTTGATGTTCGGCAGTGCCTCCCCACCGTACCGCAGGTCGCCGTAGGGGTTATCCTCCAAGATCAGCACGCCGTACTGCTTCGCCAGTGCATAGACACGACGGCGTTTTTCCATACTCATGGTGATGCCCGTGGGGTTTTGGAAATTGGGAATGGTGTAGATGAATTTCGCGTTCGGGTTGGCTTTCAGCGCCGTTTCCAGTGCGTCGGTATCCATACCGTCCGCTTCCATCGGCACACCCACCAGTTTCGCACCCAGCGAGCGGAAGGAGTTGAGCGAGCCGATGAAACTCGGTGCTTCGCACAAGATCACGTCGTTCGGGTTGCACAGCACTTTCACCACCAGTTCCATCACCTGTTGGGCACCGCTCGTGACGATGAGTTCGTCCCGCTCGTCCGAAAACGAGTGATGTTTGTAGGTCATATACGCTTTCAAGCGGTTGCGCAGGGCGGGGTATCCTTCGGTGATGCTGTATTGCAGGGCGTCAATGGGACGCTCACGGAAGATGCGGGCGGAAATATCCGCGATCACGTCGGTGGGGAACGCTTCGGGCGCGGGGTTGCCCGCCGCGAGGGAGACCACCGACGGGTCGGAGGTAAACTTCAAAATTTCACGGATCGCCGAGGGAGAGAGGGTGGCGATACGGTCGGCAAACGTGTAGTTCATAGACCATTCTTCTTTCTTTTTTGGGTTATTTAAAAAATATATTGCAATTATAGCATACTTTGATTGACATTTACAAGTAAAAAATGTAAAATAGTCTACGTATATGGAAAAAATCAGCTTGAGGAGGCTGTTTCGCTTGAATTTACAAGAAAAATTGGCAAACGTGATGTTTCCGCATCCGCTGAAAACGCCCGAGGAGTACGAGGCGATGTATCCCGCCCGCAACCTGCCCGAAGGGGCACGGGTGACGCGTGTGGCACCGTCTCCGACGGGGTATCTCCACATCGGCACCTTTTTCTCGGCGTTGGTGGACCGTCTGCTCGCAGGGCAAAACGGTGTGTTCTTCTTCCGCTTGGAGGATACCGACCAAAAGCGTGAGGTGGAAGGCGGCGCGGATAACCTTTTGTCGGGTCTCAACACGTTTGGCTTGACCATCGACGAAGGCTTTGTCGCCCCGGGTACGGTAAAGGGCGACTACGGCCCGTATAAGCAGAGCGAGCGTGTGGCGATCTATCACACCTTTGTGAAAGAACTCGTGAAGCAAGGCAACGCTTACCCGTGCTTCTGCACCGAGGAAGCGCGTGCCGAAGCGCGAACCCGTCAGGAAGCGGCAAAAGTCCGCACGGGGTACTACGGTGAATACGCGGTGTGCCGTAACATTTCGACCGAAGAGGCGATCGCCCGCATCGAAGCGGGTGAGAGTTACGTGGTGCGTCTGCGTTCGCCCGGCAGTGAGCAAAACCGCATCAAGTTCGACGATCTGCTGCGCGGCACCATTGAGATGCCCGAAAACGACGAAGATCTGGTACTGCTCAAATCCGACGGTATTCCGACCTATCACTTCGCCCACGCGATCGACGATCATTTTATGCGTACCACCCACGTGGCACGCGGTGACGAATGGATCGCTTCGGTGCCCAAACACCTGCAACTGTTCCGTATGCTCGGCTTCAAAACGCCGAAGTTCTTGCACATCAGTCCCATCATGAAGATGGACGGCGACTCGAAGCGCAAGATATCGAAGCGCAAAGACCCCGAAGCGGCGATGCAGTTTTATGCCGAACAGGGCTATTCCGCCGACAGCGTGCAGGAGTACCTGATGACCATCGCGTCGAGCGATTTCGAAGATTGGCGCCGTGCCAACCCCACCGCCCCGCGTGAGAACTTCCCCTTCAATCCGAAGAAGATGAGCGTGTCGGGCGCCCTGTTCGATATGGACAAGATGACCGACGTGAGCAAAGGCGTTATCAGCCGTATGACGGCACAAGAGGTCGCCGAAGCGGTGACCGCGTGGGCGGCGGAGTACGACCGCGAATTTTACGCACTGCTCACGAAGGATGCGGCGTACACCGTCGGCATCTTCGCCATCGACCGCGGCGGCAACAAGCCCCGCAAGGATATGGCGAAATGGAACGAAGCGCGCGACTACGCGGCGTATTTCTTCGACGAGTTGTTCGACGGCGCGTTTGAACTGCCCGAAAACGTCTCCGCCGAGGATGCAAAAGCCATTTTGGCGGCATACAAGGACGTGTACGACGAAACGCAGGATAAATCCGCGTGGTTCGATACGGTGAAGAGCATTTGTGAGCCGCTCGGCTTCTGCCCCGAGGTGAAGGAATACAAAAAGGATCCCGAAGGCTGGAAGGGCCACGCGGGGGACGTCAGCACGGTGATCCGCTTGGCGGTCACGGGGCGGCGCAACACCCCCGATCTGTGTGCCATTATGCAACTGCTCGGCCGCGCGCGTGTGATGGCGCGCCTGGACGCGGCAATGAACAAGTAAGGAGTGAACAACATGGCGGAAGAAATCAAGGTTACCGCAGGCGGTAATTTCATCCACGATATCATTGACGAAGAACAAAAAGAGGGTGGGCGCACGTTTGGTGAAAAGATCCACACCCGTTTCCCGCCCGAGCCGAACGGCTATCTGCACATCGGCCACGTGAAGGCGATGTGCATCGACTTCGGCACGGCGGAGAAGTACGGCGGCATCTGCAACCTGCGCATGGACGATACCAACCCCGCGAAAGAGGACGAGGAATACGTCCGTGCCATTCAGGAGGACATCCACTGGATGGGCTTCGATTGGGAGGACCGTTTCTATTACGCATCCGACTATTTTGAGACGATGTACGACCTCGCGGTGGGTCTGATCAAAAAAGGACTCGCCTACGTGTGCGAACTCACCCCCGAGGAGATGAGCGCCAACCGCGGCGACCTTACCCATCCCGCGGTGAGCCCCTATCGCGACCGTCCGATCGAAGAAAGTCTGGATCTGTTCGCCCGTATGCGTGCGGGTGAATTCCCGAACGGGGCGATGACGCTCCGCGCCAAGATCGACCTTGCGAGCGGCAACTTCAATATGCGCGACCCCGCGCTCTACCGCATCAACCACGCGGAGCATCACCGCCAGGGCAACAAGTGGTGTATCTACCCGATGTACGACTACGCCCATCCCATCGAGGATATGATCGAGCAGATCAACTACTCGCTCTGTTCGCTGGAGTTTGAAAACCACCGCCCGCTGTACAACTGGGTGCGCGACAACGTGGATCTCGAGGCGAACAACCGCCAGATCGAGTTCGCGCGTCTCGGTATCAACTACACGGTGCTGTCTAAGCGCAAACTGCGCAACCTGGTGGAAAACGGCTACGTCCGCGGGTGGGACGACCCGCGTATGCCCACCTTGTCGGGCCTGCGCCGTCGCGGCTACACCCCGCACGCGGTGCGCGATTTCATTGAGCGCGTGGGCGTGGCGAAGGTGCCGAACACGGTGGAAGTCGCCCTGCTGGAAAACTGCCTGCGTGAGGATCTGAATGCCAACGCCGACCGCGCGATGGCGGTGTTGCACCCTGTAAAACTCACGATCGTGAACTATCCCGAAGGGGAGAGCGAGACCTTTATGACCGACCTCAACCCCACGGTGGAAAACGGCGGTCAGAAGGCAGTCTCCTTCTCGCGTAACCTGTATATCGAAGCGGACGACTATATGGACGAACCCGTGAAAGGCTACTTCCGTATGTTCCCCGGCAACGAAGTGCGCTTGAAGTCGGCGTACGTGGTGAGATGTACGGGTTGCGTGCGGGACGAAAACGGCAACCTTACCGAAGTGTTGTGCGAATACGATCCCGCGTCCCGCGGCGGCAACACCGCCGACGGGCGTAAAGTGCGCGGCACCATCCACTGGGTGGACGCGGCGACGGCGGTGGATGCGGAGGTGCGTCTCTACAACGCGCTGTTCCTCGATCCCGATCCCGATGCGGCGGACAAGGATTACCTCGCGTGTCTCAATCCCGATTCGCTCGAAGTGCTTTCGGGTTGCAAACTGGAGCCCGACGTGGCGGCAGCCGCCGTGGGGCATCCTTATCAGTTCATGCGTCTCGGTTACTTCTGTGCCGATAAAGACAGCACCCCCGAAAAGCCGGTGTTCAACCGTTCGGTCTCGCTGAAAGAGAGCTTTAAGAAGTAATCGTATGTAAACGGCTGTAGTGGCACAGCCGTTTACTTGTTTTTTCTCTTGTTTTTCGGTCTGTTTTATGATATCCTTAAAGAAAACAGTCTAAAAAGGAGTTTTACCTATGAGTATACAGAATATGCGTATCATCGGTACCGATCCCCTTCGTCACGATTACTTGCTTCCCACCCGTGTGGTGTGGGCGAGTGAGGGCGTCGGCAACGTGGATAATCTTTTGAAGAATGCCGCGAAGCAGACCTTTGTCGGCATTCCTGCCGAGCAGATGACGGTGTTTTCCACCCACGGCGGGCAGAAGGCGGCGGTGGTGCTGGATTTCGGCACCGAGCTTGCGGGCGGCGTGCGTATCACCTCGCACATGAGCGGCAGCGATACCGACAAGGAGCGGTATTTCACCGTGCGTTTCGGTGAATCGGTGTCCGAAGCGATGACCCCCGTGCCGCAAAAGGGCGCGACCAACGATCACGCCACCCGTGAATACAACGTCAAAGTGCCGTGGCTCGGCAGTATCGAGGTGGGGCAGAGCGGTTTCCGCTTCGTCTATCTGGAATTGGCACAGGCGGACGTTATTTCTGAGCTGGTGGCGGTGCAGGCGGTGTTTACCTACCGCGACGTGCCGTATCGCGGCAGTTTCGAATGCAGTGACGAACGGTTGAATGAGATCTACAACACCTCTGCCTACACGGCGCATCTGTGTATGCAACGCTGTTTGTGGGATGGCGTGAAGCGCGACCGCCTCGTGTGGTTTGGTGATCTGCATCCCGAAATTTTGGCGATCCGCACCGTGTTCGGTTACAACGACGTGGTGGACGATTCTCTGCGCTTTTTGGGTGAGAGCGATCGGCCGCCCCGCTGGCCGAACCATATGACCACCTACGCTATGTGGTATATCCGCAGCGTGTGGGATTGGTATCTGCAAAACGGCGACGAAGCGCTGTTGGTCGAGTTGAAGCCCTTGTGGTTCGCGCTCTTGAAGCAGTTGCTCGGGTTGATGCACGAGGAAGGCGCGGTGTTGCGGGTGGAGGAATTCAGCAACGGCTTCTTCTTCGATTGGCCGACGAAGGAAATGGTGGATGCGTCCAAGGCGGGCACCTACGCGCTGATGGCGATCACACTGGAAGCAGGCGCGGCGCTCTGCCGCCATTGCGGCGAGGCGGAGACTGCCACCGCGTGCGAGCGGGGGATCGCCTTGCTCGGCACGGAAAAACTGGGCCATTGCGGTATGAAGCAGGTCGCGGCGATGATGAACCTTGCGGGCCACATGAGCGACGACGAGGCGGGCCCGTTCCTCACCCAAAACGGCGGTCACGGCATGTCCACCTTCCACAGCTATTACATTTTGAAGGCGGTCGTGAAGTCGGCAGGCGTGGATGCCGCGCTCGCCATGCTGTCGGAATATTACGGCGGTATGCTGGATGCGGGTGCCACCACCTTCTGGGAAGATTTTGACCTCGATTGGTTGCGTGACGGCGCGCGCATCGACAAGGTGCTCGCCGACGGAGAATACGACATTCACGGCGATAACGGCAACTTCTGCTACGTCGGACTTCGCCATTCGCTCTGCCACGGCTGGAGTGCGGGCCCCGCCGCGTTCCTCGCCGATACGGTACTCGGCGTTGAGATCTTGGAGCCGGGCTGCAAAAAGGTCGCGGTAAAGCCGCAACTCGGCAACCTCGCATGGGCCAAGGGGACGTATCCGACCCCCTACGGCGACATCACCGTTTCGGTTACGAAGGACGGCGTGGACATTCAAGCCCCTGCGGAAATTGAAATCGTACGATAAATTAACACAGATCCGCCGATTGCTTTTCGGCGGATCTTGTGATATACTGGGGAAAACGTTGGTTTTTGAGGAGGATAACTCGATGCAATACGTAACACTTGGCAAAACGGGACTGAAGATTGCGCGGCTTGGCTTTGGCGGGATTCCCATTCAGCGCATCGATGCCGCGGGTACGCGGGAATTGGTGCTCAAAATGCGGGAAATGGGGGTCAACTTCATCGATACCGCCCGCGGCTACACCGTGAGTGAGGAATATTTAGGGTATGCCTTAGAGGGCGTGCGCGAGGATTTCGTGCTTGCCACCAAATCCATGTCGCGTGACAAAGCGGGTATGGCACGGGATATTGAAACCAGCCTGCGTAACCTCAAAACCGACTATATTGACCTCTATCAGGTACACAATGCCTCGGTGGAACAACTGAAGACCGTTGCCGCCGCGGGCGGTGCACTGGAAGCACTCAAAGAAGCGAAAGCGGCGGGGAAGATCGGGCACATCGGTGTGACCGCCCACGCGGTGGAGGCGTTCGCATACGCGCTCACCCTCGACTGGGTGGAAACGGTGATGTTCCCTTATAACATCGTGGAATCGCAGGGGGAAGACCTCATTGCCCGTTGCCGTGAGAAAAATATCGGTTTTATCGATATGAAACCGCTCGCGGGCGGTGCCATCGAAGATGCCACCCTTGCCATTCGCTATATTTTGGCGAACGACGCCGTGTCGGTGGTCATCCCCGGTATGGCGACGGCGGAAGAACTCGCGCAAAACGTCGCGGCGGCGGAAAACACCGCCCCGCTGACGGCTGACGAGCAAGCGGCGATTGTCCGTGTGCGCGAAACTCTCGGCAGTGAGTTCTGCCGTCGGTGCGGCTATTGCGCCCCCTGCACGGTGGGCATCGGTATCCCCGGCGTGTTTTTGTTTGAAGGGTATCTCTCGCGTTACGGGCTGGAAAACTGGGCACGCGAGCGGTACGCCACCATGGCGGTGAAGGCATCCGCGTGTGTAGAATGCGGGGTGTGCGAGACTCGTTGTCCGTATAACCTGCCGATTCGGCAAATGCTGAGATCCGCCGCAGAGAAATTTGGGGAGTAAGTATAAAAAACAGCAGGTCCAAACACCTGCTGTTTTTTACTGTCATTATCCCGTTACAACGGTCTGCGCTTGACGATCGCTTCAGTGACGTTTTTCAGCACAAGTTCGCCGTGCTGATTGTGTACGTCGATCGAAATTTCGACGAGACCGTTTTTGGCGTTTCGTTCAACAAGATCGGTGATCACGGCTTTCCCGCGTAAAACGTCGTCGGCGTAAACGGGTCTCAGCCATTCGATCTTGGTGGATCTTCCGGCGATCAGATCGTCACCGATGAAATCCACCTCCAAATATTTGGACCAGACCGACATAAACGACAGTACTCCCGGCGCGATCAGTTTGCCAAACGGGGTGCTTTTTGCATAATCTTCGTCGGTGTGAAGGGGAATGTTGTCGTAATCGCGGGCAAATGCTATCATTTTTTCTTTTTCTATCACGGTCGGTGCGGTCTCAACCGTCATACCCACGTGAAGATCTTCAAAAAACATATCGGTCACCTCACGGTGTATTGTACCACGCACGACTGTAAAATACAACGCCCTTGAAAAATTTTATTACGGAAATCTCGATCCCCAATCGGATGCTTTTTTCTTTTGGTGAAGCCGGGCCGTAACCCTCCATTTTCGCGGAAAAACCAAAATGACGATCGAGGGGAGAACGGGGATGGTAACGGTTTTGGCGAGGAGGGTCAATCGATGATTTCGTAAGAAAACGGATTCAAATTGTTTTCGCTGCGAAAGGTGATGTTGCGTTCCAATATCTCATGTAACTTTATAAGATATTCGTCAAATTCACTCGTCAAGGTGTGTTCGCCACGGATGATAACTTTATCGGCATCACATTCACTCCACAGCAAATCCCAAAAGGCACTCCAGTTCTTTCCGTATGTCGTGGGAAAGCGGAATGCCATACGGATGCGTTCATGCAGATCAAACGGAGTCTTGCAATCGGTTAAATTCAATTCGATAATTTTCATAGTTTTCTCCTTGTCATACGATTTCATAAAAAGTTTCATAGTGGTCGTAAGTGACGAATATCAAACCGTCATTTGACCAAACGATTCGTTGTGTATTGCGTTTGCCGGTTTTATAGTTGATGTCTGCCTCGTACCAGATACGCCCTGGAGCACCAGGTAAGTGACCGTCGTCGTTGTAATATATTCCTCCGCTGATCATTTTGCCGGGAATAAAGTTTGAAGGCCATTTTCCGGGTTTCCACCCTTGTAGAAGTGCGTCTGCTTTATCTATGTAATATTCAGGTAATTCCCCCGTATGTTTTAATGTATAATCTGCTCCATGTACATCTTTGAATGTGGCTGTCCCAGCGGTGATTGCCTCCATCAATCGAATTTTGCATCGGCAAAACCCGTGTAGGCGTGGTTTGGGGATAGGGTCTTCTGCGATCAACCAAATCTTCCCATGATAACTTGCGCACACGAAGCATCGTTTGTAATCCTCGATGCTGACCCAGTG
>SVPJ01000032.1 GCA_015065885.1 Oscillospiraceae bacterium
AGTCACCCGCCGTACCCACAAAGTATACGTCGGTGATGGCATCGCACAGATAGAACGCGTTGGCACCGATCGTCTTCGTGTTTTTGGTCAGATACACGGTGGTCAGTGCCGAAGCCGCACGGAACAGACGCGGCGGCACGCTTTCCACGCTCTTGCCGACATACACGGTAGTCAGTGCCGTGCAACCGTGGAACACGGGATACGCGTTCACACCTGCCGACGTACAATTCTTCGCGTTATAGTACACGGTGGTCAGCGCCGTACAATCTTTGAACGCGTACTGACCGATGGTTTCGACACTTTCGGGGATGGTCACCGACGTCATGTTCACGCAATCACGGAACGCGTTGTTTCCGATCGCCACAACGGGATAGCCTTCGATGGTGTCGGGGATGACCACATCGCCGCTGATGGACACATCCACCTTCGTGATGGTCACCTTGCCGTCCGCGATGGTGTAGGTGTATTCCTTACCCACAACCGGAGCCTCAAGTTTCGGGATTTCTTCCGTCTTGGTTTCGTCGCAAACCGTGCAAGTGTAGGTCATCTCGCCCACCGTTTCATAGGTGGGTTCAATGGTGATCTCACCCTCGCCCCAGGTGTGAACACCCGTTGCCGCGACCACCGTCTGTTTCACGATCGTCACCCCGCAGCGGCTGCACGCCTTACCTGCCGTGAGACCCGTGTTCACACAGGTAGGTGCCACGGCGGGTACCGTCACGGCCGTGTGGCCGAGTTTGGCCACCGTCTCTTGCGGCACGAGGATCACGTTACACACACCGCAATGTGTACCGGTGGTAAGACCCGTTTTGGTGCAGGTCGGCTCAACGGCAGGGGTCTCCGTTTCGGTATGCCCCGTAGCCGCCACCGCCGTCTGCTTCACGATCGTCATCCCGCAACGACTGCACACTTTGCCTGCCGTGAGACCGCTTTCGGTGCAGGTCGGTGCCACGGCGGGCACGGTCACAGCCGCATGCCCGAGCTTGTTGATGGTCTCTTGCACGGCGAACACCTCACCGCAAGCCGCACAATAGCGCCCTTCACTCAAGCCGGCCTTACTGCAAGTGGCTTCATATCCTTCCTGTATCACGATATCGTGACCCTCGGCGGGAATGACTTCCTGTGCCACCAGCACTTCACCGCAGGTGCTGCAATGCTTGCCCGCGGTCAAGCCGTTGGTCTCGCACGTGCCCGCTACCGCTTCGTCGATCACTTCCACGTGACCCGTGGCATAGGTGCGTTGCTGTGCGGCCAGCACCTCACCGCAAACGTCGCAGTGGCTGCCCGCCGTCATGCCGTCGGTGGTACAGGTGAGCGCGGCAGCGGCATCCTCCACCGCCGTGTGACCCGTTGCTGTCAGCGTTTGCGGCGCGGTGAGCACCTCGCCGCAAATGCGACAATATACCCCCTCGCTCACACCGTCTACCGTACACGTGGGCGGAGTGGCGGGCACGGTCACGGCGGTGTGCGAAACATCCTCTTCCACCGCGCCGCCGCGCATCACCGCCAGATAATCCAGTTGCGCCTGCGTTTGGCCGCTGCCCGACGTGAGGGTGGTTTCTGCCAACAGTTGCCAACCCGTGACCGCCGTCGCGTTCAACGAGTAGGCGCTGCTTGTCATCACCGTGCGATACCGCGCGTCGTATACCGTCACGCGGTACGTACACGCCCCGCTCGTCTGCATGGTAAGTTCCACACTGATACGGTACCATTCACCAAGCGAAAGCGTACCGACGTTTGTCCAGCTGTATCCGTTTTTGACCTGCAGTGTCGCGCTGTTGTTGATACGCCAGAGGTTGAGTGCTGTGCTACTTTGATTGTACACGTTAAACGACAACCTACCCCCATATGAGGTGCGGAAACTGTCGGCTTTCAGCCGCATTTCCAAACGGTAGTTGGCGCCTGTCGCGAGCGAAAGTTTGCTCGTCGCCGTAAGCCCCGTTTGAGTAACACTGCCGGTGTTTTGGAGGGTGGCGATACCGTCGGTTATCGTGACGGTGCTGCCCACCGTGCCGAGTTTCAAGCTACTTGCTGCCGTCGCATAGTCCGTGAAGGCTTCGCTGTACAGGACCTCTGCCCCCTGCGGTACGGTCATATTCTCTGCCACGTCCACACGGGTCTGCGTTGTCGAAAGATACACGTGCTGTACACGCCCGAGCGTATCCATGCCCGTAAGCGGCTTCGCATGATAACTGTAGGCGATCGTGAGATTTTGCGGATTCTGTACCGCTGTCGTCAGTTCGCTCGGTTGCGGCAGGTCGTCGAACGCACTGTCGTACCACTCGAAGCTCATATCGACAAGGTGGATCTTGCCGCCCGCCGCCATATTGGTCATCGGCACCGAACTTTTATACACCGCACCGTAAATATTCAAGGTGCCGTTTTCCACGTCAAACATATAATCGGGATTTTCATACAGCGCCGCGCCGAACACGTTCACCGTGGTATCGCAATCCGCGCCGAGGTGGATCAGATTCATCTCCGCCACTTGGCGGTCGGGCACGCGCGAGAAGGCGGTCGTTTGCAGATTGATGAAATCCACCCGTTTTGCCGCTTCCACGTTCATAGAGACCGTGCAATAGTCGGAATTTTGCCCCCAAACGGTCACGTCCGCAAGCCCCGTGTCCTCGGGCACTACGTGGATACCCGTGTAGCCGCAGTAGTTCATATTGCCGAAATGGAGTTGATTTTCCACGTGACCGATGGTATAGCAGTACAAATTGTGTGCGGCATAGGCATATAAGTCCATACGCCACGCTTCGCGCGCGTCGTTGTCGCCGTCCACCACACGCGGCCAGCCGCCGCGGGTGCCGTTATCGCCGTAGGTCCACGAGGTATACTGCAAATGGCAGTTGCGCACGATACCGTTTTCGGCGCCGCCGCCCACCGCGACAAAGCTTGTGAGCGCGTTGCCGCGGAACGAGTCGATGTAGTGATTATCACAGCGGTGGGTCATAAAGTCCACGCCGCTCCAACTGTTACGGCTGCTGACGTTGATGACGTACGCGCCGTCACCGCGCCCTTGCACCGTGTGGGCGTAAGGCACGAAGCTGCCGTCCGCCTGCACGTTTTGTTCGGGATAATTGATCTGCACGCCGCGCAGACCCGCGCCTGCTTCCAAAATAATGGTGGCGGCATCGGGTTGGTTTTTGCCGTGATAGATCTGTAAGATCGAGCCGACACCGTTATACAATTCCGCCTGCCCGAAGTCGAGCGAGCCGAGCAGCTCCACCCCCGTGGGAACGGTGATGGGATTGTCAAGGCGGTAAAAACCGGGTTTCAGGAACACGGTGCCGCCTGTCGCCGCTTGTGCCAGAAGCAGCGCATTCAGCGCTTCGGACACGTCGGTGGCACCCGTGTTGTCAAGTTCCGCCACCGTCACCGCCGAAGAAGCGGGACGGTGATGCTGATAGAGTCCCTCTTCACGGGAGATGACCGGCATCTCTTCGGTGATGGGGTTTTCATCCTCCTGCACCAGCAGGCAGTACGCTTTATTGTCCACCGTGATGCGGTTGCCGTTTGCATCGGTCGCCGCGGCAAACAGCGCCGCCTGCGTGCCGAGCGTCAGCGTCACCTGCGGTGCCGCGGTGGTAAATGCGGTGTCCAAAACGGTCAGTCGTCCGCCCTTCGCGGTGACCGTACCGCGCCGTATGACCGAAGAAAGAACAGAAATGTAGCCGCTCTTACCCTCGGCGAGCAGTGCCGTATCGGCATCGATATCCGCGTCGATCACATGCAGGCGGGCATTCCCGAGAGAAAGGATGCCGTATTCGCAGTTCTTCACCGTAAAGCCGTTCAGCACCATACCCGCGCCGCCGACGTTATCTGCACGCAACGCGGTGTGGCAGTCCTCCAGCGTGAGGTTATAGCACTGCCCGTTGGGATACCAGTCACCGCCGCCCGATTTGGCAAAATGCACGCCGACCGCATACCCCTTAATGGTGCTGTAGGTGGTCCACGACCAGTCCATGCGGCGGACCACCAGACCGGTCGCGTTGGTGTACAACCAATCGGTCAACGCCTTTTTCTCGGCATAGGTGAGCGGCGCTTTCGGCAAGCCGGAATCCACCCAGTAGTCGGGAGCAAAATTCACGTTTTCCATACCATAGGAGTCGGTACACATATCGATATCCATACCGACCATGAGCGGCGTGCCGTAGATATTCTCCATATCGGGGCAACTGCCGCCGTTGAAGCGAATACCGCCATACGAGTTGACCAGCGTAATATCCTTCAAATGGGTCGTCGTACCCATTTGAATAGTGTAGGGGTATGTTTTGGGACTTTCTGCCGTCTGTTCGGGATACCAGAACGCCATACTGCGCAGATAGGAATTGCTGCACATAGTCACAAAGGTTGCCGTGTCGGCGTACACCGCAAGCACGGTGCCCTCCCCTGCCGCGCGGGTATCGGGGTTCACCCAATCGCCTTGCAGCGTACACCCCGTCGGCAGGATGATCTCACTGTAGCAGGGATAGATGCCCGCCGGAATATACAGCATACCGCCGCCGTTTGTCGACAAGCCGTACAGCAGGCTTTGGATAACGGGCGACCAATCCTCCACCGGCAGCAGCCCGTGCTCTTCGGCGTAGGTCATCAGGTTATAGCCTGCCACCACCGCCGTGTCGGTCACAAACTCGGGGGCAGGATTTTGCACGGCATATTGCGGCGGATCGGCTGCAAACGCGCCGTTGGCGGGCGGGGTAGCCTCCTCCGACGTCAGCGGTTGCGTCAAGTCCACCAGTCGCACGTTACAGACACGGATCTCCACACGCTCGTCGGGGAAATTACTGCCGAGCGAAAAATACAGACGCATATAATTCCAGTTGGTGGGATCCAACGCGCCACCCGTGACGGTGGTAAACCACGCGAGATCCAGCACGTTGCGCGTCCACGTCTGCGCCTTGCCCTGCAAACGGCGATAGAGCACCAACCCGTGCTCGTTCTTGTCACACGTGCCGGAGGAGGTAAGCTCCATCTGCCCGTTCAACATACCGTTTTCGAGCAATTTGACCGCGTTTTCACCGCCGTCGATGTAATAATCCAATTGAATGCCCAGTTTCCCCTCTTCAGGGAGTCCGCTTGCGGGATAGCCCCACTGCGTAAGATCGATACCCTCGACAGCATCGCCCGAGGAAGCAAAGACCTCGCCCGAGGCGGCGGCGAGTGTCGCTGCCGCGTACGGAAACGCCGCCAGTTCCTTGTAGCCGGGCGCGGTATACGGGTTGTCGGTCGTCGGCTTTTCGTCCCCCGCCGTGCCGTCGCCGAGCGCGGGCGCGGTATCCAGCGGCGCCGTCAGATCGACGATCTGCACGTTCGCCACCTTGATGCAAGCCGCTTGATAGGTACAAGTAGCGGGCACACCGACGTAGATGCGCATATAATCCAACGCCGTCGGGTCGAACGTACCCCCTGCACGACCGAAGTCGGCAAGGTCGATCACCGTGCGCGACCACGCGTTCGCCTGCCAATCCAATCGGGCGGCCGAGACCGCCGTTTCTTCCACGTCACACGTGCCGGAAGAGGTCAGCTCCAACTGACCCGTCACCTGACCGTTCCCCATCGCCGCCACCACGTCGGCGGTACCGGACACGCACACGTCCAGCTGCAGACCCAGCTTGCCTGCGGGAATGCTGCCGCTTGCGGGATAGCCGAAGGCGGTAAGGTCGACGGGATCAAAGGTCACACCGTACGAGAAGATCTCGTTGCGGCTGTCCACCGTCCGCGTGCCGTTGTAGGCATACGGGATCGTGACGAGCGGCGTATACGCCCCGCTCGCCGCCCATGCGACCGTTGACACGGTCGGCAACAACAGCAAAATACAAAGCAGAACTGCTAACGCACGTTTCATAAAAAACGCCTCCTATAGGGGTCCCCGACGCGGCAAAAAGCCGCATCGGGGACAAGAGAGTGTAGTCCCTGATTTAAGAGACAGGGAAGGTTGTAATTTTCTTGACTGCGTACTGCAATATCAGACGCGCGTCGGTAGAATCGACTTTACCATCGCCGTTCACGTCTGCCGCGCCGACGGAGAGCGCCGAGGCCGTGATCTTCTTCACCGCGTATTGCAGCGTCAAACGGGCGTCGGTGGAGTCCACCTTGCCGTCGCCGTTCACGTCGCCCGTCATGCCGTAGCCTTCCGCCGTTTGAATCGCCGCCACGTAGTCCACCTGCACCACCGTTTTGGTGCCCTCGTCACCCGTTTCGGCTTCGGCGTACATCCACATACCCGTGACCGCGCTTGCCGCCAGATTCTGTGCGCCGCTTGTCGCTACGGTGTTGTAGTTGTCGTCCATCAGGCTGACGGTATAGGTGCCTTTATCCATATCCACCACGACACCCAAGCGATACCAGGTGCCCAGCTTGAAGGTGCCGACCTTCTTCCACTGATCCGCCGTCTTCACCTCGAAGCTGCCGTCCTGCATAAAGCGGGCAAGCGGCATCGTCACATTCTTTTGATTATACAGTGCGAACACGAAGGTGCTGCCCTCCGTCGCACGCATACTCTCAAGATTGATGCGCGTTTCCAAACGGCAAGCGCCCGTGTTCACATCGAACTGCTGCGACGCGGAAATGGCCGCCAGGAAGGTGTCCTTTGCGTGGGTGATCTGCAAGTTGCCGCGGCGCGGCGTCACGCTGCCGCCCTTGCCCGAAAGCAGGGTGATCACCTTCTGCTGTTCTTCGGACAGCGCACCGTAATCGGTAAACGCTTCGCTGAAGAGAATCTCACCGTCGGCGGGAACCTGCATATCCTCCGCCACGTCCAGACGGAAATCGGTGATCGCTTTATACACGTGCTTGTGCTGACCGAGCGTTTCTTCTGCTGCGATCGGCTTTTCGTAGAACGAATAGGAGATCGAAAGATTTTGCGGATTGGTGACCGCCGAAGGCACTTCGGGCGGCGGGACCAGATCGTCGAAGCCGCTGTCGTAGGTGCGGAAATACATATCCACCAGATGGATCTTGCCGCTCGCGCCGATATTCGCCATCGGCACCGAACTCATATACACCGCGCCGTAAATGTTCAGTGTACCGTTTTCCACATCGAACATATAGTCGGGGTTTTCATACAGCGCCGCACCGAACACGTTCACCGTGATGTCGCAATCCGCCCCGAGGTGAATGAGATTCATCTCCTTTTCCTGCCGTTCGGCGATCCACGTAAACGAGGTCGTCTGCAGGCTGATGAAATCCACCCGTTTCGCCGCTTCCACGTTCATCGAAACGGTGCAGCAGTCAGTGTTTTGTCCCCACACGGTCACATCCGCCAGACCCGTTGCTTCGGGCACGACGTTGATGCCGGTGTAGCCGCAGTAGTTCATATTGCCGAAGTGGAGTTGATTTTCCACGTGACCGATGGTGTAGCAATCGAGATTGTGACCCGAGAAGATGTACAGATCCATGCGCCACGCTTCGCGTGCTTCATTCGAGGGATCGTCCACCACGCGCGGCCAGCCGCCGCGCGTACCCATATCACCGTAGGTCCACGAGGTGTACTGCAAATGGCAGTTACGCACGACACCGTTTTCGGCACCGCCGCCCACCGCGACAAAGCTTTTGAGCGCGTTGCCGCGGAAGGAGTCGATGTAGTGGTTATCGCAGCGGTAGGTCATAAAGTCCACACCGCTCCAGCTGTTGCGGCTGCTGACGTTGATGACGTACGCGCCGTCACCGCGCCCTTGCACCGTGTGGGCGTAGGGTACGAAGTTGCCGTCGGCCTGCACGTTCTGTTCGGGGTAGTTGATCTGCACACCACGCAGACCCGCGCCCGCTTCCAGAATAATGGTGGCGGCATCGGGTTGGTTTTTGCCGTGATAGATCTGCAGGATCGAACCGACACCGTTATACAACTCCGCCTGGCCGAAATCGAGCGAGCCGAGCAATTCCACTCCCGTGGGGACGGTGATGGGGTTGTCGATACGATAATAACCGGGCTTCAAATACACCGTGCCGCCCGTGGCTTTTTGCGCTTGGAGCAAGGCATTCAGCGCTTCGGACACGTCGGTGGCACCCGTGTTGTCGAGATCTGCCACCGTGACCGCATTCGACGCAGGACGGTGATGCTGATACAGCCCTTCCTCGCGGGAGATGACGGGCATTTCTTCGGTGATGGGGTTTTTATCCTCCTGCACGAACAGGCAGTGCGCCTTGTTCGCCACCGTGATGGCGTCGCCCCACGAATCGGTCGCCGCCGCCATTACCGCCGACTGCGCGCCCTGCAGCAACGTCACCTGCGGTGCGGCTGTCTGGAATTCGGTATCCAGCACCGTGAGCCAGCCGCCCTCGACGGTGACCGTGCCGCGGCGAATAAGGGTGGATATCAGCGACAGCTTCGCTTCCTTCGCCTTCATCGCCACCGCGACGTTTGCGGAAATATCACCGTCGAGAATGAACAGGCGACCGTTACCGCTGAAGAACACACCGTATTCGCAATCCTTGATGGTGAAGCCGTTCATGACCATACCCGCGCCATTGAGGCCGTCGATCTGCAACGCGGTGTAGCAATTCTTCAAGGTAATGTTATAGCACTGACCGTTGGGATACCAGTCGCCGCCGTTCGATTTTGCAAAATGGATACCCACCGAGTACCCTTCCACGGAGCTGTAGGTCGTCCACGACCAGTCCATACGACGGATGACCATACCCGTCGCGCTGTAATACAGTTGTTCACGCAAGGCTTCCTCGTCCGCCGCGGAAGAGGGGGCGCCCGCGAGACCCGAATACACCCAGTAAGCGGGAGAGAAGTTCACGTTCTCCATGCCGTAGGAGTCGGCGATCATATCGAGATCCATACCGACCATCAGCGGCGTGCCGTAAACGTTTTCGATATCGGGGCAGCTGCCGCCGCGATCGGTAATGCCTTTATAGGAGTTGACCAGCGTAATATCCTTCAAATGGGTGGTCGAGCCCATCGAAATTGTATAGGGGTAGTTTATGGGATCCTTCGCCCGCTGGTTGGGATACCAGAACGCCAGACTGCGCATATAGGCGTTGTCCATCATCGTAATAAACGGCGTGCCGTTCGGGCGGTTCTCACCTGCATACACCGCGAGGACGGTGCCCTGCACGGTAACGCTGTCTTGCGGATTCTGCCAATCGCCCTGCAAGGTCACGCCCGCGGGCAGCATAATTTCACTGTAGCAGGGATAGATACCGGCAGGAATATACAGCATACCGCCGCCGCGTTTGGACAGACCGTACACCAAGCTTTGAATGATCGGCGACCAGTCGTCCACCGGCATCAAGCCGTGCTCCATCGCGTATTCGCGCAGGTTGTAGCCTGCGACCACCGCCGTGTCGGTGGTGTAGCCGTCCCACATGGGCTGGGCTTCAAACACGGGCGGGTCGGCGGTAAAGGTGCCGTTACCGATTTCGGGTGCCGTCTCTTCGGTCAGCGGTTTCGTGAAATCCACCAGACGCAGGTTGCACACGCGCATCTCCAACCGCTCGTTGGGGTAGTTTTTCGCAACCGCCAGGTACATACGGAAATAGTTGAAGGAGGCAGGGTTAAAATCGCCGCCCGTTTTCCCGGTAAACCACGCGAAATCCAGAAACACGCGCACCCATTCGCCGTTTTTGCCCTTCAAACGCGAAGGCGCCATCCCGAGTTCCTGTACGTCGCAAGTGCCGCCCGAGGTGATTTCGATCTGACCGCCGAGCTGCCCCTTTTCGAGCATCGCTACCGCGTTCTCGTCGCCTTCCACGTAATAGTCAAACTGCAAACCGAGTTTTCCGGGTTCGATGCCACCCGTCTTCGGATAACCGTAGGCGGTAAGGTCGATCGTGTCGAACTGCTGCCCCATCGAGTACACCTCGCCCGAAGCGAACGAGAAGACCGAGTGGCTGTACGGCAATTCTACGATCTCTTCGTACGCCGGTGCATCGTACTTCATGCTCTGCGGCGGCTTTTGATCGGCGGGAGTGCCGTCCCCGAGGGCAGGCGCTTCCGAAAGCGGCTTCGTAAGGTCTACCACCTGCACGTTGGCAAACTTCACGTACGCATACTCGCCCGAATAGGCGGCGAGGTTGCCGATGTAGATACGCATATAGTTGAAATTGGTCGGGTCAAATTCCCCGCCCGTGGGAGCGGAGATCTGCGAGAGATCGATGACCACACGATTCCATGCGTTCGCCTTCCATTTGATCGCATTCGAACCGAGGCACAGCTCGTTCGCATCACACGTGCCGCTCGAGGAGATCTCGAGCTGACCGCCGACGGGATGCGACTCCATCGCCTTGACCACCGCATCGGTACCCGACACGCAGACGTCCATCTGCAAGGCGAGCTTACCCGAGGCGATCACGCCGCTTGCGGGATAGCCGTAGGCAGTAAGGTCGATGGGAGTGTCGAACTTCGTGCCGTACGAGAAGATCTCGTTGTTCTGATCCACCGTACGGACACCGTTATACGCAAACGGCACGTCGGCACACTTTTCATACGCCCCGCTCGCCGCCCACGCCGTGGTAGCGGCAAACGGCAGCAACAGTGCAACACACAACAGCACACACAAGATCCGTCTCATCATCGTTTTCTCCTTTACAGATAAAAAATTACACTTCGGGGAAGAAGGTGCGCTCAAGGGTCAAGCACACGGTATGGTAGACCGGCAGATGCAATTCCTGCACCTTGAAGGTCTCGGTCTCGGGCACCTTCACCGTCACGTCGGCGAGGGCGGAGAGTTTGCTCTCTTTTGCCCCCGTGAGTGCCACCACCTTCATGCCGCGGGCCTTGGCGACCTTGGCCGCCAGCACCGCGTTGCGGGAATTACCCGAGGTGGAAAGGCACCACAGCACGTCGCAGGGCTTGCCGTAGGCGTAGGTCAGTTGCGCGTACACCGTATCCGCCGCCACGTCGTTCACGAACGCGGTGGATACGCCGATCTGACTGGGGAGCGAAATGGTAGGCAACCCTTGTTGCAGATGAGACAAAATATACCCCCCTTCCTCGTCCTCCGCCAAGGCAGCGGCGAGGGTGTCGTCGGGGCGGCGGGTGAGCACGAAGCTCTTCAGCAATTCGCCCGCGATGTGTTCGCAATCGGAGGCACTGCCGCCGTTGCCGCACAAGAGCAGTTTACCGCCCGCACGAAAACCGGTTTCGAGAACATGTATCAATGCTTCGATATCTTTGGCACAATCCGCCAAAGCGGGATAACGTGTTATCAGTTCTTTCATTTTACACACTCCTTTTTTGCATATGCCGCGCAGGAAAGGGCGGCGTAATCGCCGATACTGTTACCAAGCGCGGCGGGTACCACACGGCACGCCGTGCGGGTGTGATACAGTGCCTCCCGCTCGATGACCTTCTCCATCGCTTCGCGCAACAGATTCTCACTGCGGGCAAACACACTGCCGATGACGATGCATTCGGGGTTTAAAATATCCATCAGCACCGCAAGCCCTGCGCCGAGTTTTTCGGCACAGAGGGCGTACACACGGCGGGCGTCTTCGTTGCCCGCATCCGCCGCCTGCGCAATGCTTTTGGCCGTGACGGCGGGCAGATCCGCCATCGTTTTACAGTACGAAACACGGCGCCCGCACTGCAATTCCTCTTGTGCAAGCATACGCCCGAGCGCCGCCAGACCGTTGCCCGAGCAAAAGCCTTCGAACGAGCCGCTCTTACCGTAGCCGACGGGGCCCCATTCGCACATACGCATGTGACCGACTTCCCCCGCCATACCGGTGGTGCCGTCGTAGAGTTTGCCGTTCAGAATAAGACCCGCACCCATACCGCTGCCGAAGGTGAGAAACACCATATTTTCGGTACCGCGCCCCGCGCCGTACCGCCATTCGGCCAGCGCACAGGCGTTCGCATCGTTTTGCAAAAACACCGCTTCACTGCCAAGCAGTTCCCGCACGATGTCCACCGCGGGCACGTCGTCCCATCCGGGGAGATTCGGGGGGGAGAGTATGTACCCCGTGCGGCTGTTGAGCGGGCCGCCGCAGGAAATGCCCACCGCCGAAAAATCGTCGGTCATCTCCCGCGCCATATCGCACAGTTGCTTTAAGATTTCATAAGGGGGTATGTTATGGTCGGTCGGGATCTCGCGACGGGATTCGATATGCAACCCCTCTTCGGTCTCCCATCCGACCGACACGGCACATTTGGTGCCGCCGATGTCCAATCCGATCATCTTACTTCCCCCATTCCATAAAGTCCGTTTCGGTCGCCTTGCCGTCCTTGATCAGGAACGTCTTCACGCCGTGGTGCGGCATTGCCAACTCAAAGGTATCGTCAAACAAGCGCACCTTGACGATGGTGTTGCGTCCTTCGACTTCATTCAGGCGCAAAACTACCCCCTCGCCGTCCTCGGCGGGTTTGATCGCGGTTGCCACCACGTTCTCTTTCGACAACTCGATGCCGCCGAAGGTGGTGGGCAACGCGCCCTTGTGGAAGGTATCGATCACCGCCGAAAGCGGCTGGCAGAGTTCGTCGGTGCGGCGGGCGGCGTCCGCCTCGGTCGCAAACGGGAACAAGAGATAGGTGAATCGCTGATCGCCCATATCCATATGTTCACAGAATTCGTCCCGCAGACCGTAGTGGTCGGCAAACAGCGCACTGCGCAGGGCGGTGAGCTGCAACTCGTTATCCCGCACCGAGAAACTGTATTTCGAGTCGGTGGTGAGCGCCATATCCCCCACGCGGAACCAACCTGTGCAAGCGTGTTCCGCACCGTCGGTGCTGCGGGCAATGCTGCCGAACGGGATCTGGCAACGCGCCTCGCCTTCGCCCGCGGCGGTGTAGCCGAATTTCAACACACGGAAGGGCTCGCGGTAGTCCGCCTTCACCTTCACCTGCACCGTATCGTCGCCTGCGAACAGGGTGTAGTCGCGCATCAGCGTGGAATCGCCGAACGTCTGGGTCACGCGGAAGGTGGCACGCAAGGGGCCTTGCTCAGTGCATTTCACCGTGCCCGTAACCTCGCAGGGCAGCTCGGTCTCATACATATCCATACCGTGTGCCCAGGTGTCGTAGGGCGTGTCGTCAAACAAGTGCGTCTTGGATGCCGTGATCACCGCGCGGTTGTTTTTGAGGTCGAACAGTTCAGCCAGTTCGCCCGTTTTCGGATCGAAGGCCACACGGACCACACCGTTATCCATCCCGTGTTCGGTAACGGTGAAGGGGTTCTCATAGGTATGCGTATCGCATTCCATACGCATGCGGTACATCCGCCAGCCGAGAGCAGGGACTTCCGCATGGAAGATCACACCCATACGGCCGGTATCTTCTTGTCCGTTGCTCTTGGAGTCGCGCACTTTTTGAATGGGCAGAACGTTACCGTTTTCGTCGGTTACCTCCTGCGGGAGCTTGCGCAGATGGATCGGCATCTTCACGGCGTGGGCGTGGGGGTTGAACACCACGATGGGGGTACCGATCTTTTCGGCTTCCACCCACGAAAGCGCCCCCTGATACGGGAAGTCGCCCGTGGTGTCGATGTTCCACGAGATCTGCTGGGCGGCGAAGTTCGCCTGCCGTGCGGCAACCGCCATCGTCTCGCCGTAGAAAACGGCGGCATCGTCGTACGCTTCTTTAATGGAACAACCGCCCAAAATGTCGTGGAACTGGTTGAACAGCACGTTTTTCCATGCGCGGTCCATCTCTTCGGCGGGATACGCCGTGCCGATGACTTCGCGGGAAAGCACCGACAGTTTTTCTGCCTGAAGCAACGCGTTTTCGCACGCGCGGTTGCTCTTTTTCACGTCGCCGCACGCGGCGTAACAACCCTTCGCATGGAACTGCAGATCCTCCTCAACGAGCGGCATGGCGCGGTCGCGGTTTTCCGCAAAAAAGCGATCGGGATCGGAGTAGACGAAGTTTTCACCCAAATGCTCGTGCATCGCGTTCAAAAGATCGATGGTCACACCGCCGCCGTGGTTGCCCACGCCGTAAAACGCCATGCCGTCCCCCGTGCAGTTTTCCTCCACGCGCCGGAACACTTCGATAGGATCTTCCTCGAAATTACCCGCGCTGCCGATGTTGTAATAGTATTTGATGCGCCACGCGGTGACCTCACTGCCGTCCGCCGAACGCCAGCGGAACAGATCGTCGGGCAAGATCTTTTCGTGCGGCATCGGACGCATAAAGACGTAATTTTTAAGACCGCCGTGTTGCAGGATCATCGGCAGGTTGCCGTTGTGACCGAACGAGTCCACGTTGTAGCCCGTTTCGGCGGTCTTGCCGAATTTTTCTTTGAAATAGCGTTGCGTCAGCAGCGCGTGACGGGCAAAGGATTCACCTGCGGGCAGGTTGCAATCCGGTTGCAACCACCAGCCGCCCACCAGGCACCAGCGTCCCTCCGCCACACGGGCGCGGATCTCCTCGAACATCGCGGGGTCGCTCTGTTCGATCCACGCGTAATACGAGCCGCACGCGGCGGTAAAGGTGAAATCGGGGAAATCCTTCATTCTGTCCAGTGCGGCACGGTAGGTCGCCTTAATTTCGGCAAAGCCCTCCTGCCACTGCCACAGCCAAATGGGGTCCAAATGGGAATTCCCGATCAAATGTATCTTTTTCATGTGTGACACTCCCTTACGGTATTTATTATCGCATATTTCTTACAGGATTTGCTATAGCAATCTTTTGGGAATAGGTTGCGTTTTGTTAGGTTCGTTTCCTATCGGGGCGTATGTTTCTCTTGCCACCGCATGGGGTTTCCGAAAATATATCGCACGTGTTCGTCATAATCCTGACGGTTTCGTATTACGTGATCGAAGAACAATTTTTGCCATACGGAAAATCCGATACGCTTCGTTACATACCCTTTCATTTGCTGTATAACCCGATCCACAGTAGGGGCGACCATCGGTCGTCCGTCCTCGTCCGTGTGAATCGTCAGTAAAAGATGCAAATGGTCCGGCATGATCACGTAACAATCCACCGATACCGCCGTGTAGTTTTCGCCTATTTTCTGTATGGCGTCTTCTACCACTTTACCATAATGAGAAAGCGGAACTTGTGGCGTGTTGTCCGACTCCAAACACGGACGCGCCATGCGCGCCCCTACCGTTTCATCCCAAAAATATCGTTTCTTTTCAGCAGTACACACCGTCAAAAAATAGGATCCGGGGCTGCTGTAATCGTAGCCGTGCAAACGAGCGTTTTTTCGTTTGGGCCATGCGTTATTCATCTTTCAAAACTCCCACACCATACCGTCGTAGGAGGTGACAAACCCGCGGGCGGCGGCGAAGGGTGCAAAATCGTCGTACGCCGCAAGATCGCCGTTGTGGGAAAAATGATTGAGCGCGAAAGCGGTACGCTCATCGGCGAAGCCTTCCGCCATCAAGCGGTCGCGGCATTCCTCGTTGATGGTGATGCACATGTGCGCGCCGCGGTAGATCGTCTCCTTCGCGCCCTCGGTGCAATCCATCGACACCGCATTCAGATACGGCTTTTTCTTGCGCAAAAATTCCCACGTTTCCTCGGGAAACACGTCGGTATCGTGGGCGTAGAGCAGGGTCGTCCCGTCCTTTTCGATGAGATAGATAAACGGATGTGCCGTGCCGTGCGCCGCCTTCAGCGGGGTGACGGCTTGCCCTGCGATCTCCACCGTTTCGAAGGGTCGCAACACGTGCAGCTGTGCGTTGCCCGCCGACTCCTTCACGTGGTTTTCGAGCGGGGCTTCGATATCCTCGCTGCCGTAAAAATGAAACGGCGGAAACCCTTCGGGTATCACCGAAAACCCGCGGCGGAAATACGCCGCTTCGGCGGGACAGAGATGGTCGGCGTGTACGTGGGTGATCAGGCAATGCCGCACCTTCAAGAGATCCACCCCGTACAGCATCGCGTGATAAAAGGTGTCGCCGGGAAAATCGAGCAACAGCGTATCGTTCACCAACGCCTGTGAGCGGGAACGGACGTTGCGCCCGCCCCGTTGGCGTGCCTTTTCGCAATCGGCACAGGTGCAAAACGGGGCAGGCATCCCCTCTGCCGCCGCCGTGCCGAGATATTGCAATTTCATTGCATAACCTCCTCTACATATTTTTTACATACAGTATTATTCTGCCACATTCTGCCACATATGTCAATCTTGCTTTTTTTCATTTTTGTGATATACTGTAGGTAAAAAAGGGGGGAGCACGTTGGAACTCTTTACCAGCAGTTTTCACATTCCGAGGGGCTGTATCAGCGCTTCGTTGAAGCAGACGCTTTGGGATACCACCATGCACGTACACGAGTTTTTTGAGTTGGAGATGATCCTCGGCGGCGGTGGCGAAGCACTCGTCAACGGCGTATCCTATCCCCTTACAGAAAACACGGTCTTTCTGCTCACGCCGGCACATATCCACGAACCCAAGTGCCGAGATACACTGCTCATCAACGTGATGTTTCAAGGTGAGGTGGCCGACCCGATGATGGCGCTCGCGTTGCAGGATATGCCCGTGTTTCGCCTGACCGACGACGAAGCGGCCTTCGTGCGCCCCTTGCTGTTCGAGATCGTGGAGGTCCATCCTTCCGACCCCGCCTACGCCACCCTTCTGCTTCACTGCGTACTCGAAAAATTGGCACGTTGCCAAAACACGATCAAGAACGAAGCACCGCCTATTTTACAACGGGCGGTACTGTACACACTGGAGCATTTTCGCGACGAGATCTCTGCCGAGCAGGTCGCCCGTTTTTTGGGGTTGTCTCGCTCGTATTTCAGTGATCTGTTCCGTCGCGAATGGGGCGTGACATATAAAGAATACCTCGACAGTTTGCGGTTTTCCCACGTTTGTACCGCGCTTTCCTCCACCGATCTGCCGATCCGCACGGTGGCAGAGAACGCGGGATTCCGCGATTATGCGAACTTCACCCGCCGCTTCAAAAACAAATTCGGTTGCACCCCACGCGAATGGCGGGCAAGATAAAAAAAGACCGCCGTACGGCGGTCTTTTTCGTTATAACTCTTCTTCGTGGTACATAACGCCGTGTTGATCGCACAAGATCCACGGGCCCTTCTTCAGTGCGTCCCGCAGGGTAAACTGATCGACTACCGTATCGGGCACGACCATATACGCCATCCCCGCCTGCTCACATCGGTGCAGGTCACTGCCCGCCGTCATCATCAGCCCGTGTGCCTTCGCCAGCGCGTGGGTCTCCTCGGGGTGCGGGATAAACTGGGAGTTGTGCACCTCCACCCCGTGCATATAGCGCGTGTCGGCAGGCTCGTACCCTTGTTCCGCACGGAACGGGTGGGCTTGTATCATCAGAATGTCGTGTTCGTTGCAAAAGTCGAACAACTCCTTTTGCGTCTTGGTATACAGCGGATAGGTTGCAAGAAACAGTTCCTCCGAAATGCCGATCAGCAAGAACTCGGGGGTGTGCGGCTCACCGATCAACTTTACTTCGCAACCAAAATATACCCCCACGCCGCATGTTTTCCCCGCCTCGCGACAGCGGTGGAACGCATCCACGTACAGTCTCGCCTGTTCTGTCAGATCGTCACTGAGTCTGCCGCAGTGATGCGGATAGTAATGGTTGGTCAGCACAAAGGCATCCACCCCTGCCGCCGCAAAATAAGCAGGCAGCTCCTCCGAGGTTTTGGTGGCACACAAACTAACCGGTAACGTGTGTACGTGGGTATCGACTTTCATGGTTTTCTCCTCTACGATTCGGTTTTCTTTTACTATACCGCAATGACACCGTTTGTGCAACGGTATTTCACAAAAAACAAGCAACCATTTTGGGCGGTTGCTTGTTCTGCTTTGCGTATTATTTTTCGCTGTAATCAAACACGTCCGCGATCTGCATTTCGATCGCATCTTCCACCGTGTCGATATAGGAGGCGTAGTCACTGCCCGAATTGCCGAACACCGTGCCGTACAAACGACTGCGGGTAGCGCTGAACGCCGTGGAGCAACGTGCCATCAGTAGCGCCATATCGTACTGACCGTGACCCACCACGTATTCCGACACCATGCGGGTATCCTGCTCGGGATGACGCCAGTAGGTATCCTTATAATCGGGCCAGTAAATATCTTCGAGCGCCATGCCGTGGCGGCCGAGCGCTTCGAGAACGATAGCCACTTCACGCAGGTCTTCGTTGGTGTTGGTCACCGCGAACACCGAGGAGTTGTGGTCCACGCTGGAATAATAGTCTTCCTGTGCCTCATCGAACTTCGGCAACGGAATAACGCCCCAGTCGTCCTCCATATCCTGCAGACCGCCGACACCCGGCACGTAGCCGAGGAACAGCGAATGACCCTGTGCGAACATGGTGAAGCGCTCCTGCCAAGGATCGTACCTGGTGGTATCCACCGTCTTATCCTTCTTCACGAAGGTGTACATCTTTTCCACGATCTGATAGGTGCGGTCGGTGTTGCAGACCAATTCCACCTTACCTTCGTCGTTCGTGCCGAAGAAGTGACCGCCCAGTGCGAAATACAACGCGTCGGTGAAGTCGCCGTCGGGCGCGGTGAGACCCCACAGATCTTGCGGCGAGTCCAGCACACCGGTGCCGTCCAGATCCATCGCGGCAGTCTCGCAGTATTCGGTGAACTTATCCATCGTCCAACGGCCACTGTCCACCAATTCGTACGGATCTTCGAAACCGTGCTGTTTCCAGATCGCCTCGTTGTAGTAAAGCAACCAAGTCTGTGCGGTATCGAAAATGAAGGAGCCGTTACCCACGAAGGTCTTACCGCCGAGGGTGGATACGCGGCGGATGTTCTGATTCCACCACTCGTTGTCCCAGTTAACGTCCAACTCGTTCAGGTCGAGCAACAAGTTGGCACCCACAAACTGGCCCATGCTCCACTGGGTAGTAATGACAATATCTGCCGCTTTGCCGCCCGCCGCAATTTCCGGCTGCACCACGTTAAAAATATCCTCCGGGCTGACCTGTGTCGCCGTAAGTTTACAGTTATAGAGCGATTCCACCTCGTCCATCAGTTGCAGCCATGTATCCGCAAACGGGGTGCCCGACAGCTCGCGATTCCAACGGCCGTTGTTCACGTCAATAACCGTGAATTCATAGCCTTCCAAATCGACAGGAACTTCACCGGGCAGGGGCTTGATATCACCTTGTGCGCCACTGTTGCCGCTCGGCTTACAGCCGCAAACAGCAAACGCCATCAGCACAGCCAGCAGCAGTGCCACGCCACGCATTACGATCGTTTTCATATTCTCGTTCCTTTCTTAACACATATTCCTCTTGATTATATATAAAAATCCCCGCTCTGTCAAGAGCGGGAATTTTTATACTCTTTTAGTAGTACAGCGTGTTTATTCAAATTCGAAGAAATCCTGAATTTGCAGCTCGATCGCATCCTCCACCGCGTCGATGTACGACGAATAATCGGAGCCGGCGGAGCGGAACGCCGTTTGGAACAGGCGGTTGCGCGGTGCTTGGAACGCCGCGCCGCAGTTCTGCATGATCAGTGCGAGATCGTGCTGACCGTGACCCACCACATATTCCGACACAATACGTTCGGATTCGGGATCGCGCCAGTAGGTATCCTTGTAATCCGGCCAGAAGATCTGCTCCAGGATCATCGCGTGACGACCGAGTGCCTCCAGTACGATCGAAACCTCGCGGATATCTTCGTTGGTGTTGGTCACGCCGAAGACCGAGGAGTTGTGATCCACCCCCGAGAGATATTCTTCCTGCGCCTCGTCGTATTTCGGCATCGGCAAAACGCCCCAGTCGTCTTCCATATCCTGCAGGCCGTCTTTGCCCACCATATAGCAGTAGAACAATGCACCGCCCGAAACGAACTGTTGCACGTGCTCCGCCTCGCCGTAGCCGAGGAAGCCGTACACGTCGTCCTTTTGGATCAGATTGTACATTTTTTCCACGATGTCGTAGGTGCGAGTGGTGTTGCACGCCAGTACGACCTTGCCCTTCTCGTCCGCCTTAAAGTAGTGGCCGCCCATCGATTGGAACCACGCGTCACACAGATCGACGTCCGACGCGATCACGCCGTAGATATCGTCCGACGAATCCAGTTTACCGCTGCCGTCATTGTCCTTCGCCGCCGTGCGGGCATACTCGCGGAACTTGTCGTAGGTCCATCGGCCGCTGTCCACCAACTCGTACGGATCTTCAAACCCGTGTTCGTTCCACATCGCGCGGTTGAAATACACCAGCCACGTTTGCGAGGTGTCAAAAATAAAGGAGCCGCCGCCAACATACGACTTGTTGTTATACGTCGTGGTCTTGCGCAGGTTTTTGTTCCACCACTCGTTATCCCAGTTGACCTCCAACTCGTTCAGGTCGAGCATCAAATTCGCACCGAGAAATTTACCGAATTCCCATTCGGTGCTGATCACAAGGTCGGCGGCCTTGCCGCCTGCGGCAATTTCGGGTTGCACGGTATTGAACAGTTCGCCCGGTGCTTTGTAGGTGGCGGTAATGGTGCAGTTGTACAACTCCTCCACCTCGTCCATCACCTGCAACCACGCATCGTAAAACGGCGTGCCCGACGCTTCGCGGTTCCAGCGCCCGCTGTTAAAATCCAGCACCGTAAACTCATAGCCGTCCAAATCCACCGGCACTTCGCCGGGAAGCGGCTGGATCTTGCCTTTTTCGGGTCCATCCGTCCGCGGGGTGCATCCGCACACGGTCACCGTCAGCAAGACCGCCAAAGCCAGGGCTGCCAGCCGTATTCCAAGATGTTTCATACCTGCGCGACCTCCTTTGATATCCACTTTCCGATTCGATTATACCGCCCACGGGAAGATCTGTCAATCGCTTCGCACAAGCGCCCATATTTTAGACTGAAAAACACATATCGGAGAGGATTTTCCTCTCCGATATGTGGTATTTCCATATATATGCGCGAATTATTCGGCCGCGTCCTCGTACTCAAAGAAGTCTTGGATCTGCATCTCGATCGCATCTTCCACCGTATCGATGTAGGAGGAGAAGTCGGGACCCGAGGTGCCGAACACCGTGCCAAACAGACGGGAACGGGGCGCCTGGAACGCCGCGCCGCAGTTCGCCATGATCAGCGCCAAGTCGTGCTGACCGTGACCCACCACGTATTCCGAAACGATACGCTCGGATTCGGGATCACGCCAGTAAGTATCCTTGTAATCCGGCCAGAAGATCTGTTCCAGGATCATCGCGTGGCGACCGATCGCTTCGAGCAGGATGGACACTTCGTGCAGATCTTCGTTGGTGTTGGTCACACCGAAGACGGAAGCGTTGTGGTCCACGCCCGAGAGATACTCTTCCTGTGCTTCGTCGAACTTCGGCATCGGAAGCACGAACCAGTCGTCTTCCATATCCTGCAGACCGTCCTTACCGACGGTGTAGCAGTAGAACAGGGCGCCGCCCGAGGTGAACTGCTGCACGTGTTCCACCTCGCCCAGGCCGAGGAAGCCGTACACATTATCCTTCTGGATCATGTTGTACATCTTTTCCACGATCTCATAGGTGCGGGTGGTATTGCAAGCGAGAACGACCTTGCCGTCTTCCTCGTCCGCCTTGAAGAAGTGACCGCCCATCGCCTGGAACCACGCATCGCAGAAGTCGCCGTTCGCCGCGATCACACCGTACACGTCTTCGGAAGAATCCAGTTTACCGCTGCCGTCGTTGTCCTTCGCCGCCGCGATCGCGTACTCGCGGAACTTGTCATAAGTCCACTTGCCGCTGTCCACCAGTTCATACGGATCTTCAAACCCGTTCTGATCCCAAATAGCACGGTTGACGTAGCAAAGCCAAGTCGCGCGGGTATCGAAGATGAAGGAACCGCCGCCGACGTACGACTTGTTGTTGTAAGTCGTAGTCTTACGAATACTCTGATTCCACCACTCGTTGTCCCAGTTGACATCCATCTCGTTCAAGTCGAGCATCAGATTCGCACCGAGGAACGCACCGTAGGCGTGTTCGGGGGAAATAATGATGTCCGCGCACTTGCCGCCCGCCGCAATTTCCGGCTGCACGACGTTGAACATGTCCTGCCAGCCCACTGCCGTGGCGGTGATATCGCAGTTGTAGAGGTATTCGACCTCGTCCACCAACTGGATCCACGCATCGGCGTACGGCGTACCCGAAGTTTCCTGGTTCCAGTTATCCGCGCCGCCGTGGCACATGACGGTAAACTCATACCCTTCGAGATCCACCGGCACTTCACCGGGCAACGGTTCAAACGTGTCGTCGCCGCGATCGTGCTTCTTTCCGTTGCAACCGCAGGCGGTAACGATCATCAGCACTGCGAGCAACAGCGCCACACCGCGTGTCAAAAATGCTTTCATAACACAATTCCTTTCTTTTATAAAAATACCCAACTAACATTATACGGCGCGGCGGGGTAAATGTCAAGACATTCGGCAAAAGAACCAAAATTTTATTTCATTCTGCCCCGTTGACTTGGTTAGAAAAATGTGTTACTATGTCTCAAGAAAGAACGAAAGGACGGTGACGGTATGGCGTTTTTGATCGGTTGCAACTACTGGGCGTCCAACGCCGGGTGCAATATGTGGCATCACTGGGACGAGAATGCGTTGCGCGAAGATCTCGCACGCTTGGCAAAGGACGGCATGAACTGTCTGCGCGTGTTCCCCGTTTGGTCGGATTTTCAGCCCGCCGTGCCGATCTACGGCGGCGGTGGTGTGATTCGCGAATACCGTATGGCGGACGGCACCCTGCCGCAAAACCCGTGGTATTTGGACGAAGAGATGCTTCGCCGTTTCGAGGTGCTGTGCGACACGGCATCGGAACACGGTATGAAGCTCATCGTGGGTCTGCTCACCGGCTGGATGAGCGGGCGGCTGTACGTCCCCGCCGTGCTGAACGGGGTCAACCTGCGCACCGACCCGCGCGCTCTGTTGTGGGAACAGCGGTTTATCGAAGGTTTCGTCACCCGCTTAAAGCATCATCCCGCCATTATAGCGTGGGATCACGGCAACGAGTGTAACTGTATGTGGCAAACGGCGACGCGGGACGAAGCCGCGGCGTGGACCGCCGCTATGACCAACGCCATCCGTGCTGCCGACCCCGCCCGCCCCGTCATCTCGGGCATTCACGACCTCTCGCTTGAGAGCGTGTGGCACGTGGACGACCAAGCAGCGTATTCCGATATGCTGGTCACCCACCCGTATCCGTTCTGGGTGCGCCACGCCGACCGTCACCCGCTCTTGTCGGTCAAGACGTTGGTACACGCCGCGGCGCAGACCGCGTTTTACGCCGACCTTGCAGGCAAGCCCTGCCTGGTAGAAGAGATCGGCACAATGGGACCGATGGTGTGTTCGGATGAGACCGCCGCCGCGTTTTTGCGTATCAATATGTGGCACGCCCATATCTTCGACCGACCCGGTTTCCTGTGGTGGACGGCATTCGATCAGCCGTTCGGCGAGCCGCCGTATGAAGATTTCGCGGCGGAACGGGAACTGGGGCTGTATTCCGCCACCCGTCAACCCAAAGCGTTTATGAAGGAAATGACCGCGATGGCAGAGCGGCTGAAGGACTTGCCGCGCTGCACCGATCGTAAGATCGACGCGGTGTGTATCCTCCCCCGCAACGCGGATTCGTGGAAACTCGCGTTTGCCGTCACTATGCTGGCGATGCAGGCGGGGATCTCCGTTCAATTTACAGATTGTATAAAGACGCTCCCCGATGCCTCGGCGTATATCCTGCCGGCGCTCGCAGGAACCGACGCACTGCCCAAACGGACATACGAGGCACTTAAAGAGCGGGTGGCAAACGGTGCCAAATTGTACCTCTCGCTGTGCGGGGGTATGTTATCGGAATTTGAAGAGTTAACGGGATTGTGCATTGAAGACAGCGCCGGCGGGTTCACTTGCCGCCTGGACGCAGACGGTGTCACGCTGGAAGGTCACGGTGAGCGGCAACTGTTCTACCGCGACACGCCGAACGGTCTGCACTGCCACGCCTACGGCAAGGGTGTGGTCTATACGTTGGATTTCTCGCCCGAGCAGCATCTGTTCGACACCGATCCCGAAACCTCCCCCTATTATCATATCTATCGCGAAGTGTTCCGTGAAGAGATCGCCGCTTACCCCGTGCAGTGCGACGATCCCGCCGTGGGGGTGGTCTGGCATCCGGTGAGCGGCCGTTGCCACCTTATCAACTACAGCGGCTGTGAAAAGACGGTGGCAGGACAGACCATCCCGCCCTTTGATGCCGTGGAGGTGTCCGTATGAAACCGAAGAACGCCACGCCGAGCCCGTTTTCCGCACGCCTGCGGGAACTGCGTGCTACGGCAAAGATGACCCAGCAAGAGGTCGCCGACCATCTGGAAATTCAGCGTTCCACCTACGCGTACTATGAAACCGGCGCCATCGAGCCGCCGCTGTCCCTGCTCCAACGCCTGGCAACCGAGTTCCGCGTAACAGTGGGGTACCTTTTGGGAGACGATGAGATCGCCGCCACGTTGCCGATGCGTCAGGACAACTCCGCCCCCTCTCAAGAAAACGATCCGCTGGATGGTGCCCGCTTGATGGGGGAATGTGACCGCGAAGAGCGCGCCTTCCTTTCGGTGTTGCGCCGCTTGGACACTCCCGCACGGAATAAACTGCGCGACCTCTGCCACGAATTGTTGCAGGAAAATACGACTCCCGAAGAGCTTGAGGCGCTGGCCTCCGCTCACATCCACCCGATCGACGAGTTGTTTAAAAAGAACGATGAATAAAAACCGCCCTGCGTTTATCCGCAGGGCGGTTTGCTTTATCGTGCTTCGTAGCGCGCTTTTTCAATACGCAAGCCTTCCTTGATCGGGGTGAAATCCGCCGCCGTCAATCCGGTGACCTCCAGAATTTTACGATTGTCGATCAAGCGGTTATACATACGGTCGTATTGGAACGCATCGTAATTGAAGCGGTTGGTCGCTTTCAGATACTCTTCGGTGGACACCCACTCGTACGTAAGACCAAACAGCTCCACGTACAGCTCGGCCACCTGCTCCCACGTGAGGTTTTGCGCCGTGGAAACGGTGAAGGCTTCACGGAAAGCAGCGGGTTTAAACAACAGATTGGCAATCAGCTTGCCGCTGTTACCCGCCCAATCCAAACCTGCCACGAGGTTTTTTGCCTCAATCGGCAGCGGCACCCTCTCGCCCGCCGCCATTTTGTCAAGTAACGCCGCACCCGTGTGGGTCACCAGATCGAAGCGGCGCTTCGAGAAGGAGATGACGGGGCGCACCACCGTCCAGTGGTCTTCAGCAGTAGAGGCCATATAATGCTCACACCACGTTTTGGGCATAGCATATTGTTCGTTTTGCAAAAAGACGGTATCCGAAAGCACATCCAGCAGTTTGGGCGCCGCTTCGGTAATGGGGTGCTGCTCGTCCGCGTACACTCGGTAGGACGACAGAAAAATCAGATGATCGCAGCGTTTCATCAGCAGGCGATGCACGATGGGATAGATGTTCGGGTTGTTGTAATGGAGAAAATTCACGATACCGTCGTAGTGACGCTCTGCTAAAAATTCCTCCAAATAGGAGTACACCATCGCATCCCCTTTGTAGTAGGAAACACGCGGATCATCGGAGATCCGATCTTCAAGGCAAATGATATCGATATGCTTGACACCGAGCCGCAACAGTTCCAGCATGGTGTATTCCCCCAGCGTGCCGCTGCCGCCGATGAGTAAAACGGTTTTGCTTTGATACATACGTCTTTACCTCTTTTCTTGTTTTACACGGGCAACCGCCCTTGTCCGTCAATCGTAGTCTTCTACACACCAACTGTCGCGCCAATCGATCCGCACCGTCTCACCGTCAAACCGTAACGGCAGCCACACGTAGTCGGCGATGGACGTGTTCTCCAAAGCCGCATCTGACACGTAATCAGACAAGGCTTTTTGACTCTCGGGCGTCCCCTTCCCCGGTGCAAATACGTTACGAAAGAGCTCCTCATATACCGTGTACTCCTTATCCATTTGCTCAGGCAGCCAACGATCGGCACAAGCGACGTACAAGTCTTTTTTACCCTCCACCTTGAAAATGCAGGAGATCTGCGAATGGAAGGAGGTGTTCGACTCGTCTCCCACGTGAGGGTTACCGAGCACGGTGAATGGCCCGTGCCACGTGTCTGCCACCGCCACCTCGGACGGATTAGGCAGGTAGCCCGTCGTGCCGGAGGTAATTAAATAGTGCTTACCGTTTCGTTCAAAGTGCGCGGGTGCCTCGGCCAAATAGGGTGGATAGCGGCAGGAGAAATGGGTGGAATAGTATCCTGTCACGTCGGTGTAATCTGCCGTTAGGTCCGCACAAATCAATTCGCTGCGCACACGCGTGAAATAGTAATACGCCTTTCCGTCCGGCGCCACAGCAAGATCGAAATCACCACCGTACATGTTGAGTGGCTTGTGATTCACCCGCACTTTCGTATACGGTCCTAAAATGTGGTCGGCGGTCAACACGGTCTGCACACAGCGGCTGCCGGGGCGGGAAACCTTGATCCAGCACACGTACTTTTTCGTCTCCGCATTATAAATAATGTGCGGACGGTCCATGTGCGCGCTCGGATGAAGCGGCGACATGGGGTCTTGCGGTTCGGGCGGAATGATCAGCCCACGATCCTCCCAGTTGTAAAGATCACGAGAGGTATAGCAGCGAATCCCCCAATGCCAAACGTCGCGAGTGCCTTTGCTTTTTTCTTTGTTTTCACCGTACCAGTAGTAGACGCCATCGATATAGATGACCGAGCCGCCGTGAGCGTGTATGCGCTTCCCGTCGGTATCCAGCCACACCTGTCCCGGATAAAATGCCGTGTATGCCATAAGGGTACCCCCTTTCCCCTTTAACGATGGTTTCCGCAACTTGTTGTTTTGGCTATTATCAGTGTAACCGATTATATCCCCTCGAAAAAGATACTATACTGTAAATAATAAGGTAATATTCTACATATCGCACGCACCGTTGCAAAGGAGCGCGGATAAACAAAAGCCATCGGGTATCCGCATCATCGTAAAACGGACGTGCGATGCACGCCCCTACCGTGCCGCCACGGGGTGGCGATTAGTCGTAAAGCGGACGGGTCGGGAGACCCGTCCCTACGGATTGTTTCAAGCGGCATTTCAGTCAAAGAACTCCCGCCGTCTTCCACAACAAGTGAGGTGAAATAACACAAAACCTCCGCAGACAAATCTGCGGAGGTTTTGTGTTGGCGTCTACCTATCTTCCCGGGCCGCTTCCAGCCAAGTATTGTCAGCGTAGATGAGCTTAACTGCCGTGTTCGGGATGGGAACGGGTGTACCCTCATCGCCATTGACACCAACTATTCA
>SVPJ01000033.1 GCA_015065885.1 Oscillospiraceae bacterium
GAGGAGATTTTGAGGGGTTTTTGCTTCAGTCGGGCGAAGGAATGCTCGCGCCTTGCGAGCACGAGTGAAGCAAAAAGCACCGAAATACCCCGCTTCGCGGCGGGTTCGAGTTTAAATGCTCACCCTAGGCGAATTCTTTTCAACTCCCGCCTTTGACGAATTGGAACAGGAGATACGATAAACCGCGTCACGGCGAAATAGCATTACCCAAAAACAGGTCAGCGACGAAATCATCGTCACTGACCTGTTTTTACGTTATTTCCCGTAAAAGATCGGCAAAAACCACGCATCGTCGATTTGGAAGGTGCGCCCGTCGAGGTAATCCAGCAGACCCGTCGGTTCCTTGAACGCAAAGGTCAGTTTATACGAACACAGCGCCTGGCGGTTGCCGAAACCCGCCGCGCGGTTTTTCCGGTTGGTGCCGTATTTGCCGTCTCCGAGCAACGGATGCCCGATGGACGAAAGATGCGCCCGAATTTGATGGGTGCGCCCCGTAAGCAGGGCGATCTCCAACAGCGACGCATCCCCCCGCTCCTCCAGCACGCGGTAGCGGGTCACGATGGTGCGCGTCCCCTCGCGGGCACGGTCGGAGATATACACGCGGTTTTGCTGTTCGTTCTTTTCGAGATACGCCGTGAGGGTATCCTCGCTTTTCGGCATACGCCCGCTCACCACGCAAAGATAAAACTTGTGGATACGACGCGCTTTTAACTGCTCGTTCAGAATACGCAGTGCCTCCGCGTTTTTCGCCGCCATCACGATGCCGCAGGTGTTGCGGTCGATGCGGTTGACCAGTGCGGGGGCAAAACTGTTTTCCTCTTCGGGGCGGTACTCCCCTTTTTCATACAGATACCGTTGCACGCGGGTGATAAGGGTGTCGCGATATTCCTGCTCGTCGGGATGCACGAGCAGACCCGCCTCCTTGTTGAGCAACAGCAGATTATCGTCCTCGTACACGATGGACAAGCGCTTGCCCGCCGTGAGAAAATCGTATTGCGGGGCGCTCTCCTCCAAAAACTCGTCTTTTACGTACAGTGCGAGTACGTCCCCTTCCGAAAGACGGGTCGCGATCTCACACCGCTTGCCGTTTAACTTGATATTCTTTTTGCGAATTTCTTTGTACATCACCGTCGTGGGCAGGGAACGAAAGGTCTTTTGAAGGAACTTATCCACCCGTTGACCCGCGTCGTTTTTGCCGACCGTTACCGTCTTCACAGAGCGCACCTCCTCTCGCTCGTTTATCATACACCAAACGCCGCCGTTTTGCAAGAATTTTGTAAAAAAGGGTATTCCCAAACGGTGCGAATTGTGGTAGAATATAGTAAATACGACACGGGAGGGCCCGTATGAGTACGAACGATAATCCCCACGCAGGACACCGCGAACGGGTGAAAACCCGCTTTCTCGCCAACGGCATCGGTGCCTTCGCGCGGCATGAAATGATTGAATTTTTGTTGTTTTTCGGTATTCCCCGCAAGGATACCAACGAACTGGCACACCGTCTGCTGGATCATTTCGGCTCCATTTCCGCGTTGCTGAGCGCGACGTACGAGGAACTGGTGGCGATCGACGGTATGACCCACAACGCCGCCGTGTTGATCCGTTTGTTCAACGGGTTGGAAGCGGAATGTCAGCGGGAGCGCTTTTCGGCCGAGCGGTTGCTGACCACCCGCGAAAAGATACGCGACTTCGTGTTGCCGCTCTTCATCGAAGCAGAGACCGAGCAGGTGCGGCTCGTGTGTCTTGACAACAATCAGCGGGTACTCGCCAGCGGCCTTTTGTCCGAAGGCAGTGCCGCCGCGGTGGAGATCAACACCCGCCAAGCACTGCAACTCGCTCTGCGGTGCAACGCCACCTGCGCGATACTCGCGCACAATCACCCCGGCGGTCAGCCGATGCCGTCCCGCGAAGACGTGGACACCACCGCCGCACTTGCCAAAGCGTTGGAAATGGTGGGTGTGCAGTTGATCGACCACATTATTGTGGCAGATAACGCCTATCTTTCGATGCGGGATGTACCGCTGTGCACCTCGATCTTTCGATAGGATCAGCGAGTGTTTTAACGATGGATAAGCGAAACAATTTATAAACACAAACAGCCGCGACGAAAACTTTGTGTTTTCATCGCGGCTGTTTCTTTGTACATTACGGGAACACGACGTCTTTTACCGTCTGCCGAATCTCTTTCAAGATCTCCGCGTCGGCGGTCACGCCGCCCTCCGACGGCACGAAGGTCACCGCCGCGGGGTCCGTCCCGCACAGGGTGGCAAGCCACGTCACCGCCGCGGCGTACCGCCCGTAAAGGAGCGAGAGATGAAATCCGTCGCGGTAGAGTATTGTTTCAAACCGCCCGCGCAACGCCTGCACGACGTCACCCGTGGGAATGAGGGGCGCATCCGCCAATTTTGACGCCAACTCGTATCCGTCGCGCACGCGGCGGTGCATTTCGTCGGCGTTGTTATCGTATGCGGGGAAATCGGGGTGATCGGAATAGGAAGCGTAACACCACGTCTGCTGTAACCGCAGTGCGGCGGTGGGACACTCCCGCCGTATCACCTCGGCGAGGAGCGGCAGTTCGGGCAGGAAACTTTGCGGGCGACCCGACTGCCCGCTCACCTGCTGGACGGTCACAACGTCCCACGCCTCGGCACGCAAGGTCTCCACCAGCGCCGCCCGACGAACGTGTTCGCCGTTCACCTCATAGTCGTACGCCGCCTCGCCGCTTTGCACGTTCTGCCAATGGCGGGTAAGCGAACAACCGCCGATCACGAGATCTGCGCAGGTGAGGTCCACCCCCGCCGATGCGGCACACTGGTGAAGCCACCGCTGGGCATCCTGCGAAAAGCTGTTGCCGATACTCAAAACCTTCACGTCTTACACCTCAAAACCGAACAGCACGCCGTGGTAATCCTCTTCCCAACCGCAACCGCGATTGTCGCGTCCTTGCTCATCAAACTGGGTGAAGTTACCGGGCGAAGTGACCCAGAAATCGCCCGTTTTCAGGTGATGCGGGCCGAGCGCGTTACGCAAGCCGCTGAACAGACGGATCTCTACCGTGTTGTCGCCGTTTGCCAGTGCGTCGGTCACGTCGAGTGCATAAGGAGCAAACGCCAGTTCACCCACCGTCTTGCCGTTCACGATCACGTGGGCGGCAGGGGCGTACAGTTTGGAAAGCCGCACTTCGTAGCGCACGCCGTCTTCTTTCTTCAGGTTGATCGTCTGCCCCACGGTGGCGTCACCCGCAAAGAACCACAGCCCTTGCTCGGTGAGATCGCGCACCGTGACCTTTTCGGGGGCGGCACCCAGCGTGAAGGTGTGCCCCGTCTTCACCGTGCGGTAGTCACCGTAACGCTCCACGGGGGCGTACACACCGAAGTCACCCACCAAGTAGATGCTTTCCAGTTCGGTGTCCACCGTCAGGCGGTTCCATTCCACCTCGTGTACGTTGGGATTGTTATACAAGTTGTAGGTATGTGCCGACTGCGTAAAGCGGGTGGCGATCTCAATGGTATTCGTACCCTCGCACAGCAGCGGACGGATATCCGACGTACGGAAGGATTTGTCGATGTAATACCCCGTATCCTTGAAAGTGTACGGCTGACCGTTCACCTTAAACGTGCAGGTGGCGGGCATTTCCGCCGCCAGTGCCATGGACTTCACGCCGTCGAGATCGGCAACGTTAAAATCAAACGCCATCGTGACGTCGCAATCGTGCCCCTTACGCACGCACTCCAGCCAGACGTAGAGGGTGGGGGCGGCGGGTTGCCATTCGCCGCCGTCCACCTGCCAACGGCAGTAGTCCAGCGTCAAACCGTTGGCGGTAAGCGCGGTCAGTGCCATCTCTTTCGCCAGCGGCAACGTCACCGTTTTCACCGCAGGCAACACCGTCGCTTCAGCGGCGGGCGCGGTTTCAAGAACACAGTCGGCGTACGTGGCAAAAGTATACGCCACCACCGTGCCGCCGTTTTCAAAGCGGGTGGCAAGCGGCGTACGCTCACCGCTTAAGAGATCCACCGCCCACACGCGACAAGCCGTGGGCAGGGTGATAGTCGTCACCTGCTCGTCGGCGGTAAGGTTCGCGAAATAGTAGCGCATCGCGCCATCGGCGAGTCGGCGCACGTTCACGTGTACCGCCGCGCACTCCGTGCCGCCCACCGTGACCGTGGGTGCGGCACACGCCGCCTTCACGTCCGCCACGGTCGCCGTTTTCACAAACGCGAGCAGGTCCTCGATGCGGCTGTCCGCACGACCGTCGATGCAGGTCGGACGTTCGCCGAGCGAGAGGATCGTACCGCCCGCCTTGGCAAACGCCAGCAAGAGGTCGTACACCGATTCGGAGATCGTCGTCATCGCGGGCATCACCACGGTGTGATAGGTGCAAAGCCCCACCTTGATACCGTCGGCGGTCACCTCACCGTGACGCTTCATCAATTCTTCGTCACCCAGATGATACGCAATATGCGCGTTGTTAAAGGCATTCACGCAATCGACGAACTGTTCATCGCGCTTGGCACAGGGCTCTTGATTCAGCGGATTATACACCATGTACGCCGAACGAATGGAGTGGAGAAGCAACACGTCTGCCGCGTCCTCGCCTTCACGCAACGCCGCACCCAAACGGGTGAAATAGTCGTTGAAGGGACGGTACGCTTCGTCGAACCACGGCTGTTGAATAAACAGCGAAGCGGGCCAGTCGCGCTTGCGCAGGCCACGCAGCGTGTACCCTTCGAGGTGCTGACAAATATCGGTCACGCCGTTGACAAACTGCCACTGGGCGATCCATTTCAGTTCGTTCAAACTCACGTCCCAGCCGCAGCCCGCAAAGGTTTCGGTGATGGTGGGACGGTCGAGTTGTGCCGCCGCACTGCTGAGCTGTTTGGGCAACAGCGGCGAGTTCACCACGCGGCACAGATGGTCGATACCGGGCTTGTGGAAGAACTCATAGCACGGCATGGCGGCACCGATGGAGTAGATCTGCTCAAGGAAGGTGTCCTCCCGCATCATGTGCCCCGTCAACTGACAGTTGTGTGCCGTACACCAGTCGTAGATCGGTTTCATAAAGTGATGCGCCACCAAATGCGCCATCAAAGTATAGTAACGATAACGGAAGGTGCCCGCACCCTCGGCTTCGGTAAACAGCAGCGGCAGACCGTCCACCATATCCTCGCCGTAAGTCTCCTGCCACAACGCGGCAAGATCCCACGACCACGGCAGTTCACGGTTACCGTACTGCGGCTCGTCGGTGAAGAAGCCTTTTACACGTCCGTCAAAATACGGCTTCAAACGCTCGTAATACTTCTGATGGGTGGATTCAATAAAGCGCTCGGTGGCTTCCTTGCACATAACGTCTATGTAATACGGATTGGCTTCGTAGTACACCGCAAGCACGCCGTCGAAGGTCGCCGCCACACGCGCCACCTTGCCGCCTTCCACTTGATACAAGCCGAGCAGATTTTGGGGCAGTTCTTCCTCTGCCGCAAGCGTCTTCCAGCACAGTTTCTTCTGCTGATATTTTTCGCTCTGCGGGGGTACTACACCGTTGCCCGAGCCGCTCGGCCAGCCGTTTTCGTCGTACAGCCACGCTTCCATACCCAACTCGTCGGCCTTCTTGATGCAGGTCTCCATCCGTGCGAGCCAATCTTCGCTCATATACTCGGTCTCCAAGCCGCCGCGGGCGTGCAAGAAGAAGCCGTTGATGCCCGCTTCGTGCATACGCACGATCTGTTCTTCCAGTTCGGCATCCACCAGTTTATCGTTCAAACTCCAAAAGGGAATCATCGTTTTCCTCCTCGTTTTCGGTAATCGTAAAAATCGGCAAAAGCCGAGACCGTATTTACAGTCTCGGCTATCCGCCGTTTTAGATGTTCGTTTTGATCGTCTCGCCCGTGCGATCCGATTCAAATGCCGCTTCCATCAGTTTCATCACGCGCATCGCCTCTTCGGGTAACACGCGGGGGGCGGCAGTGCCGTCCAACACCTCGGCAAAGTTGCGATAGTAGATGTCGTAATCCGAATGCGGGTAATCGTCCGCGTTCAGCACGACCTCCTCCACCGTATCTTTGGCGCGGGGACCCATCGTTTTGGTGGGACCTGCCTTGGTGTGGATGATCTCTTCTTCAAAGGTGACCTCGTGCTTGGTCGCATAGATCATTTTGCCGTTGCAGTTCCAGTCAGTCACGGTAATGGCACCGCGGTCGCCGAAGCAGAACCAACGCGGGGTGGGAACGTAGTGACTGGTGCCCACTTCGACCAGCGCGTTGCGCCCGCCGCTGGTCTTCATAATGAGCTTAAAGCCGTCGTCGCACTCGTCGTACGCCACGTGATACATGTCGCAGTAGACCGAGGTGACCGTCTCATCGGGGAACAACTGCACGATCTGGTCGAGCAGATGCACGCCCCAGTCGAGCATCATACCGCCGCCCGCGACGGCGTACTGTCGCCACCCTTCGGGGATGCCGCGACTGCCCGTCACACGGCTTTCGATCTCGTTGATATTGCCGAGTTTGCCCGATGCGATCGCCTCCTTGATGATGAGGTAATCGGTATCGGCACGGCGGTTTTGGTGTACGGTGAAGAGTTTCCCCGTCTCCTTTTGCACCGCCATGATCTCGGCGAGTTCGCCGCTGTTCATGGTCACGGGCTTTTCACAAATGACCGCCTTGCCCGCACGCAGTGCGGCAATCGAAATGTCCTTGTGAAAATTGTTCGGCGTGGCGCACAAAATGAAATCCAACGAATCGTCCGCCAGCACCTCTTCAAGCGAAGCGTAGGCACGCGCAATACCGTCCGAAAGCGCCAGTTCCATACGGGCGGGATCGATATCGTACACGCCGACGTAACGCACGCGGTCGGTCTTCAAAATGTTCACGTTGTGGTGCCGTCCCATACCGCCGTAACCGACGATAGCACCCTGATAAGTTTTCATAGTGAATTCCTCTTTTTAAACGCCGTTAGATCTCCTCAAAGCTCGGAATATCCAGTTCGATCTCGCGACCGAGTTCCGCCGACTTCACGATACCCGAAATGATCGCCTGGTTGTAATAGATCTGGCTGGTCGGCACGGGAGCCGCACCGCCGTTCAGAATAGCGTCCATAAAGGAGCGGATCTTCGCGTAGAACAGACCCTTCGCAGCCGCACCCGTGTTCGGCACCAACGGGATCTGATATTCCACCTGCGAGGTGCCGACGTTCTTATACACCGTCATCGGGGACGGGAAGGTGCCGTTCCAGCAATCGGTCGAAGGAATGCGCAAGCCGCCTTCGGTACCGAGAATGATGGTGTCACCGGGGGTGCTCATGTTCATCGCCCACGAAATACGGAAATCGAGGATGATGTCGCCTTCCAGACGAACGAACGCCGCAGCAAAGTCGTCCACGTCAAAGCGGGCGGCATCCACCGCACCCACCGTTTTCGGGTCGGTGCCGAAATACTTGGACTTGTAACCGCTGACGGTGAGCGGCTTCGGATAGCCGATCGCATTCAGCACCACGTCGAGCGAGTAGCAACCGATGTCGCCCAAAGCGCCGACACCGGCGGTCTTCTCTTCAATAAAGGTCTTGCCGGGGATACCGCGACGGCGGCCGCCGCCCGTCTGCATATAGTAGATCTTACCGAGTTCGCCCGACTGCACGATCTCACGGATCTTCTGCATGTTGGCATCCATACGGGGCTGGAAGCCGACGGTCAGGATCTTGCCGCTCTTCTTCTCCGCCTTGATGATGGCTTCCGCCTCTTCCTGCGTCACGCACATCGGCTTTTCGAGCATCACGTGCAAGCCGTGTTCCAACGCATAGATGGTGCATTCCGCGTGGGTCTTGTTATAGGTGCAAACGCACACGCAGTCGAGTTCTTCGTTGTCGATCATCGACTTGTGATCGGGATAGCAACGCACACCCGGCACGCCCCACGTTTCAAAGAAGGCTTCCGCCTTGCCTTCGATCAGATCCGCGCCCGCCACGATGACGGCATCGGGCATCTGTTTGATCGCCTGCACGTGTGCTTCCGCGATCCAACCCGTACCAATAATACCAAAGCGCAGTTTGCGCGAAGTATCAATGGCTTTTTCTTTCTCTGCTTGGGTAAATTGACTCAATACTGCATCCGACATAATAACATCCTCCTTGAGATTATAGTATGTGTTTTTTATTATCAATTAATAGGTTTGGGTCTTCAAATAGTCGATGGACATTTTGATGCATTCCATCGGGGTATTGTCACCCGAGGGCTGATCCTGTTCCACGATCACCCACGACGCACCTGCGTACGCCGCCGCTTCCAAAATAGCGGGGATATCCTGGCACCCGTGCCCCACGGGGCGGAACCCGAAGGAATCGTTGGTGCCCTGCGCGGGGGCGTCGTCATCCACACCGATAAGGTCGAACAACTTGCCCGTGATGTGCCCTTCCTGATGGAAGTCCTTCAGATGCACCACGGGAGCGCGCCCTTTGTACTGCCGCACGTACTCCGCAGGATTCAGGCCCGCCACGTTCACCCAGCAGGTGTCGATCTCGGTCTGCAACACGTCGGGCGAGAAGGCTTTGTACATCAGATCCATCGCCCATTCACCGCCCACGCGCTCAAACTCAAAGTTGTGGTTGTGATAACACAGCACCATGCCGCGTGCACGCGCCGCCGCACCCGCACGGTTGACGATCTCCTGCAGGGCATCCCAATCCTTATGTCCCGGCAGATAGTCGGTAGACATATGCGGAATGACCACGTACTTGCAACCGATCGCGGCGTAAACGTCCATCACGCCTTCCAGATCGTTGAACATTTCGGCAAGCGACACGTGTGCGGAAATCGGGGTCACGCCCGCCTCTTCGCACATCGCCTTCACTTCCTCAGCGGTGTGACCAAACACGCCGGCGAATTCTACGCCTTCGTACCCCATCGCACCGACCTTTTTCAAAGTTCCTGCAAAATCGGCCGCCATGTCGTCGCGCACCGAATACAGCTGAACTGCGGTTTTCATCAGACATCTTCCTTTCTCGTTCAAGAGAGTTTGGATCATACTCGCCATTTTTTGAGCATCTCATCCAATGGTGTCAAAAAGCAGAAAAATCCTTTGCTTTTTCTCTTGTATTTTATAAGATAATGTGGTATATTACAAGTCACAACAAGGTGTATAATAAGACAAAAATTGCTGTTTTTCAAAAGAGGTGACGAATATGCGTCCGATTTACGAATCGCGCAAGGAGGATTTGTATTTCTCCCGCTTCGACGGCCTTACCGCATTGAAGCATTTGCACCCGCACATTGAGCTGGTGCTGTTGCTGGAAGGGGAGGCGGAAGCGTACGCCGACAATCGCGGCGGCGTGCTGCGTGCGGGGCAGGCGTTCATCGCGTTCCCGAATCAGGCGCATCATTACGCCGACAATCACGGGCCGATCCAAGGGCGCATCTTCATCTTTTCACCCGAGTTGTATCCGTCGTTTTACGCCGCTTTTTGCGAAAAACACCCGACCAACCCCATCGTGCCGTTCGACGCAGAAGCCGTGCTTCCGCTGTTGCACACGATGGAGGCGGAATATTCGCAGCACGACCGCTATACCCGCTCGGTGGTGGAGGGCGGCTTATCCATCATTCTGGCGCAGCTGTTTCGCCGTCTGGAATTGACCGACGTCGACCGCCGCAACATTTCGGCGATGCAGGCGATTCTCGATTACTGCAATTTGAACTACACCTCCGACATCACGCTGGATGACGTGGCGGAAAACGTACACCGCAGTAAATATTACGTATCCCACATGTTCAGCCGTGAGATCGGCAGCAGCTTTCCCGCCTACATCAACGCCCTGCGTGTGCACGACGCCAAAAAGCTGCTCGAGCGCGGCGATATGAGCGTCACCGACGTGGCGTACGCGGTGGGATTCCGCTCTTTGCGCAGTTTTAACCGCTGTTTTTTGTCCCTCACGGGGCAAAATCCCAGCGCCTTCAAACGCGAAGGCGAAAAAAATCCGTAATAATGAAAATTATAGTTGACTTTAGCGTGATAATGTGCTACTATGTTGAAGACTTAATTCCCTGCTATGGAGGAGACCTATGATCACCGGTGAAGAAAAGGCGGTTGCCGCCCTGCGCGCACTCTACCGCCGCTGTGGCTATCGCCACTATAAAATGAGTAAATTTGAGGAATACGACCTGTACAGCCGCAACAAGGAATTCCTCATTTCGGACAACGTCATCACCTTTACCGACACCAACGGCAAACTGATGGCGCTGAAACCCGACGTCACCCTGTCCATCATCAAAAACGGGCAGGACAGCGACGGCATACAAAAGGTATATTATGACGAGCACGTCTACCGCGTGGCGGAAGGCACCCGCGCATTCAAAGAACTCAAGCAGGTCGGGCTGGAATGCATCGGCACGCTTGACCCGTATACGACCTACGAGGTGCTGATGCTGGCGGCAGCGTCGCTTGCCGCTCTTTCGGACGAATGGGTGTTGGATATCTCGCATTTAAACGTGGTGTTTGCCCTGCTTTCGGAGTGCGGACTGTCGGCGGAGGATACCCGCCGCACGCTCTCGCTGATGGGCGAAAAGAACCGTCACGAACTGGCGGCACTGTGTGCCTCCGCCGACGTCCCGCCCGAAAAAGCCGCTCTGCTGGGCGAGCTAGTGGGGCTCTACGGCACGCCCGCCGCCGTGTTGCCCCGCCTGCAGACGTTACTCCGCGGTACCGCCGCCGCACCGTACGTCGAAGAACTCGCAACCGTAGCCGACGCGCTCACCCGCCAGGGCTTCGGTGAGAAGATCCGCATCGACTTTTCGGTGGTGAACGACGGCAACTACTACAACGGCTTCGTGTTCAAAGGGTTTATCCACGGCATTGCATCCGCCGTGCTGTCGGGCGGTCAGTACGACCGCTTAATGCAGAAGATGGGCCGCCGTGCGGGGGCGATCGGCTTCGCGTTGTATCTCGATCTGCTTTCGGAATTGCCCGCACCCGCCGTGCAGTACGATGCGGATACGGTGCTTTTGTACGATAGCGCGGCTCCGCTTGCGACGGTGCAAAATGCGGTGGCAAAACTCACCGCCGAAGGGCGCGAGGTGTTGGCGGCAGCGGCACTGCCCGCCGGGTTGCGGTACCGCACGCTTTATCAACTGAACGGCGAGGAGGTGTCGGAGATTGGATAAGATGCTGAACGTGGCACTGCCCAAGGGACGTTTGGGCGAAAAGGTGTACGCGATGTTTGAAAAGGCAGGGTTTCCCTGCCCCTCCATTCGCGAAAACAACCGCAAACTGATCTTCGAAAACCCCGATTGCGGCGTCCGCTACTTTTGGGTGAAACCCTCCGACGTCGCGATCTACGTGGAACGCGGTGCGGCGGATATCGGGGTCGCGGGAAAGGACATTCTGTTGGAATACGCCCCCGACGTGTACGAACTGTTCGACCTGAAAACGGGTGTCTGCCGTATGGCCGTCGCCGCCCCCGAAGGATTTCGCGACGATACGCGCCGTGCGCTGAAAGTCGCCACCAAATTCACGAACATTGCCCGCGCGCATTACGCGGCACGCGGCAGAGATATCGACATTATCCACCTGAACGGCTCGATCGAGATCGCCCCCATTTTGGGGTTGTCGGACGTGATCGTGGACATCGTGGAGACGGGCACGACCCTAAAAGAAAACCACCTGGAAGTGGTGGAAACGGTGGTGCCCATCAGCGCCCGCCTGATCGCAAACAAAGCGAGTTTCAAATTCAAGAACGAGCCTATTGAGGCGATCGTCAAAAGCCTCGCTTCTCAAACGGAGGAAACGGTATGATCAACATTTTCAAATACGGCGAGGTAGACACCGCCGCCATCGTCGCCCCCAACGTCCCCACCGTGAACGTGGCGGACACGGTTGCCGCCATTTTACAAAACGTGCGTGAAAACGGCGACGCCGCACTCAAAGACTATACCGCCCGTTTCGACGGGGCGGTACTCGACACCCTCGCCGTTTCGGCAGAAGAGATCGACGAAGCGATCGCGGCGGTATCCCCCCGCTTTTTGGAGATACTCGAAAAAGCGGCGGCAAACATCCGCCGTTTTCACGAACGGCAGGTGCGCAACAGTTTCATTCTGAACGAACAAAACGGCGTGGTCATCGGCCAGAAGATCATCCCCGTCGACCGTGCAGGTCTCTACGTACCGGGCGGTACGGCGGCGTACCCTTCCACTGTGTTGATGGACGCTATCCCCGCGAAGATCGCGGGTTGCCGCGAAGTGGTGATGGTCACCCCGCCGGGGAAAGACGGCAAAGTAAATCCCGTCATTTTGGCGGCGGCGAAGATCGCGGGCATCGACCGCATCTTCAAAGTCGGCGGCGCACAAGCGGTAGCCGCCCTCGCGTTCGGCACCGAATCGGTGCCGAAGGTGGACAAGATCGTCGGCCCCGGCAACGCCTACGTGGCGGAAGCCAAACGGCAGGTATACGGTCTCGTATCCATTGATATGATCGCAGGCCCGAGTGAGATCCTGATCGTTGCCGACGGCAAGACCGACCCGCGCGCGGCCGCCGCCGACCTGCTCTCGCAGGCGGAACACGACAAGATGGCATCCGCCGTGCTGGTGACCGATTCGGCCGAACTCGCCGCGGCGGTGCAGGCGGAACTGGAAAAACAGATCCCCGCCCTCTCCCGTGCGGACATCGCCCGTGCGTCGATCGACGACAACGGCAAGATCATTATCACCCCCGACATCGAAACGGCAATCGACATTGCGAACGCCATCGCGCCCGAACACTTGGAACTGTGCGTGGACAACCCGTTCGATTATCTCGACCGCGTGCGCCACGCAGGCTCCGTCTTTATGGGCCGCCACTGTCCCGAAGCACTCGGCGACTACTTTGCAGGCCCCAACCACACCCTGCCCACCAGCGGCACGGCACGGTTCTCCAGCCCCTTGTCGGTGGACGATTTCATCAAGAAAACGCAATACACCTATTACACGCGTGACGCCCTTGCGGCGGTGGCGGAAGACGTGGCGTACTTTGCCGAGCAAGAGGGCCTCACCGCCCACGCGAAGAGCGCACGCATCCGTTTTGAGGAGAAAGCATGAGCCGTTTTTTCAGTGACAAATTCAAGGCGCTCACCCCCTACACCCCCGGTGAACAACCGCGTGAGCGCCGATACATAAAACTCAATACCAACGAATCGCCCTTCCCGCCTTCGCCCCGTGCGGTGGCGGCGGCGAGCGAAGCGGCAAAGAACGTGCAACTCTATTCCGACCCGACCGCCCGTGCGTTGAACGAGGCGATGGCGGCACTGCTCGGGGTGGAAGCAGACGAAATTCTGTTCACCAACGGGTCGGACGAGGTGCTGAACTTCGCTTTCGGTGCCTTTTGCGACGACACCTGCCCGGCGGTGTTTCCCGACATCACTTACGGCTTTTATCCCGTGTTTGCGGAATACAACCGCGTACCGTACAAGGTGATCCCGCTGAAAGACGACCTCACCATCGACCCCGCCGACTATTACGGCGGCGGACACACGGTGTTTATCGCCAATCCTAACGCCCCAACAGGCATCCCGCTCACCCGTGCACAGATCGAGGGCATTTTGAAAGCCAATCCCGACAACGTCGTGGTGGTGGACGAAGCATACGTGGATTTCGGGGCGGAAAGCTCTGTACCGCTCATGCGGGAGTACGACAACCTGCTTGTGACGGGGACCTTTTCGAAATCCCGCTCGATGGCGGGCGCGCGGCTGGGCTTCGGCGTGGGATGCAAAACGCTCATACAAGACTTGAACACCATCAAATACGCCACCAATCCCTACAACGTGAACGCCATGACCATGGCGGCGGGCGTGGGGGCGTTGGCAGACGAAGCGTATACCCGCCGAAACTGCCGCACGGTGGTGCAAAACCGCGAATACACCGCCGAAAAACTGCGGGCGATGGGTTTCGAACTCACCGACTCGCGGGCGAACTTCGTGTTTGCCCGTCACCCGAAAATGGACGGCGGCGAGATCTACCGCCGTTTGAAAGAACGCGGCATTCTGGTGCGCCATTTTGACGCACCGCGCATCGACCAATTCAACCGCATTACAATAGGCACGCAGGACGATATGGACGCCCTGCTGGCCGCCTTGAAAACCATCTCGGAGGAATTGTTATGAGAAACGCGACCATTGACCGCCGCACGGCGGAGACCGACATTTCGTTGCAACTGATCGTGGACGGCAGCGGTGTCAGCCGCATTGAGAGCGGCTGCGGCTTTTTGGACCATATGCTGACGCTGTTTGCGAAACACGCCCGCTTCGACCTCACCCTCACCTGCCACGGCGACACGGCGGTGGACGACCACCACACGGTGGAGGATATCGGCATTTGTCTCGGTCAGGCGCTCGCCGAAGCGCTCGGCGACAAAAAGGGGATCGTGCGCTACGGCTCCGCGCTTCTGCCGATGGACGAAGCACTCGTGATGGCGGCGCTCGACCTTTCGGGCCGTGCGGGGCTGTATTACGATATGGCGATCCCCACCGAAAAGGTCGGCACGTTCGACACCGAACTGGCAGAGGAATTCTGGTGGGCGTTCGTGCGCAATGCGAACTGCACCTTGCACCTGCGCCAAATGGCAGGCACCAATTCCCACCACATCATCGAAGGGCAGTTCAAAGCGGTCGCCCGCGCCCTGCGTGCGGCGGTAGCGGTGGACACCGCGTTTTCGGACGACATCCCCTCCACGAAGGGAGTTCTGGCATGATCGCGATCATTGACTACGGGGTCGGCAACCTCTTTTCGCTGAGCAGTTCGCTTCACGCACTGGGCGCCGAAGTCACCGTGACGGACGACGCCGCCGTTCTGCGTGCGGCGGACAAACTCCTGCTCCCCGGTGTGGGGGCGTTCGGCGACGCCGCGGCAAAACTTCGGATGAGCGGACTTGCCGACGTGGTAAAAGCGGAAGCGGCAAACGGTAAACCGCTCCTTGGCATCTGCCTTGGTATGCAGATGTTGTTCGAACGCAGTTTTGAATACGGCGAACACAAAGGCTTGGGACTCATCAAGGGAAGCATCCGCCCGATCGCGGACGTGATCCCCGCGGGGCTGAAAATTCCCCACATCGGATGGAACGCTCTGCAGTTCACCGAAAAGCAAAGCCCGCTGTTCCGCTACATCAAGGACGGCGACCACGTATATTTCGTCCACTCGTTTTACGCCGCCGATTGTGACGAGGCAGTGATCGCCACCGCCGAATACGGCGCACCGCTGACCGCCGCCGTGCAACACGGCAACGTGTTCGGCTGTCAGTTCCACCCCGAAAAAAGCGGCACGGTGGGGCTGAATATCCTGCGCGCTTTCTGTGAGGAGTGACCCTATGAAGATCTTTCCTGCTATTGATATATACGAAGGCAAAGCCGTTCGTCTGTTCAAAGGCGACTACGCCCAAATGACGGTGTATAACGACGACCCGCTCGCCGTCGCCCGCGATTTTGAAGCGGCGGGGGCAACCTGCCTGCACTTGGTGGACTTGGAAGGCGCCAAAAGCGGCGACACACCGAATCTCGACACGGTAAAGCACATCGTGCAAAACACCGACCTGTTCACCGAGATCGGCGGCGGCATCCGTTCGATGGCCACCGTGAACGCCTACCTTTCGGCGGGTGTGGATCGCGTGATCCTCGGCACCGCCGCGGTGTGTGATCCCGCGTTTTTGCGGGAAGCGGTTGCCGCGTGGGGCGAGCGGATCGCCGTCGGCGTAGACATCCGCGACGGTAAAGTCGCCATCAAAGGGTGGACCGAGACCGCCGAAAAAGACGCGATGGATTTCTGCCGCGAACTGGAAACACTCGGGGTCCGCACCGTCATTTGCACCGACATCTCGCGTGACGGTGCCATGCAGGGCACCAACCACGCACTGTACCGCACGATGAGCGAAACGCTCGCGCTCGACATCGTCGCGTCGGGCGGTGTCTCCTCCCTTTCCGACGTGGAAGAACTTGCCAAAACGGGGCTGTACGGCGCCATTATCGGCAAGGCGTATTACACCGGCGCTATTGATCTGCGCCGTGCGATCGAGGTGGCGTTATGATTACCAAACGTATCATTCCCTGTCTGGACGTCCGCGACGGGCGGGTGGTCAAGGGTGTCAATTTTGAAGGTCTAAACGACGTGTCCTCCCCCGTAGAACTCGCGAAATACTACAGCGACAACGGTGCGGACGAACTCGTGTTTTACGACATTACCGCTTCTGCCGAAGGGCGGCGGCTGTTCACCGACATTTTGTGCGAAGTGGCACGCACCATCTTCATTCCGCTCACGGTGGGCGGCGGCATCAACACCACGGCGGATTTCGACCGCGTGCTGAAATGCGGTGCCGATAAAGTGAGTGTCAATTCCGGCGCGATCCGCAACCCCTCGCTCGTCCGTGAAGCCGCTAAACTCTACGGCGACCAATGCGTCGTGCTGTCGGTGGATATCAAGCGGGTGGACGGCGTGTTTCGCGTGTTTGCCAAAGGCGGGCGCGAGAATACGGGTATGGAAGCCATCGACTGGGTCCGCCGATGCGTAGACGCGGGCGCGGGGGAAGTGGTGGTCAACTCCATCGATACCGACGGGGTGAAGAACGGCTTTGATCTGGAGATGCTGGATGCTGTCTGCCGTGCGGTGTCGGTCCCCGTCATCGCCTCGGGCGGTGCGGGCAACAAGCAACACTTTACCGACCTGTTCCGCGCCCTGCCGCAGGTGGATGCGGGTCTTGCCGCTTCCATCTTCCACTTCCGCGAAGTGGCGATCCCCGATCTGAAGCAAGAACTGAAACAAAACGGTATTCCCGTGAGAATATAAGGAGCATGAGTATGATACACATCGACGAATTGAAATTTGACGAAAAAGGCCTCATCCCCGCCGTGGTGATCGATGCCAAGACCCGTAAACTGCTCACCCTCGCGTACATGAACCGCGAAAGTTTGCAGCTCTCGATGGAGAAGGGACTCACCTGCTTTTACAGCCGCTCGCGCGAAAAACTGTGGCTGAAGGGCGAGACCAGCGGCAACTTCCAGCACATCGTCTCCATCACCGCCGATTGCGACAAGGACGCGCTGGAGATCTTGGTGGAAAAGGACGGCCCCGCCTGCCACACGGGCGAGGACTCCTGCTTTCACAATCCCGTGTGGGAAAGTGACGAGCGCCACGCCTTCTCGCTCGCACAGTTGATGACCCTCATCGAAGGACGTAAGACCGAAAAGAAGGAGGGCTCCTACACCACCTATCTCTTTGAAAAGGGTATCGACAAGATCCTCAAAAAAGTGGGTGAAGAATGCACCGAAGTCATCATTGCGGGTAAAGCGGACGACAAAAAAGAGACCATCTATGAGATCGCCGACCTCACCTATCACGTGATGGTGCTGATGATCGAAATGGGGCTGTCGCTCGAAGATATCCACGACGAACTCGCCTCGCGCCATGTGATCGACCACAAGGTGAAACAGGAGAAGATGACCAAATGATACGCGGTGATTTTCACGTCCACACCACCCACTGCGACGGCAAGCACACCCCGCGTGAGATGGTGGAGGCGGCGCTTTCACGCGGGATGACCCACTTGGGGTTTTCCGCGCATTCCCCCATGGCGTTTTCGGAAGACTATACCTTGCGCGATATGACCGATTACTACCGTGAGATCCGCGCCCTGCAAGCGGAGTACCGCGGGCGCATCACCATCTATTGCGGGATGGAAAAAGACCTCTATTCTCCCATGGATACCGCCGACTGCGATTATATCGTCGGCTCGGTGCATTACGTGCAAAAGGACGGGGAATACCTGGTGCTGGATCTCTCCAAAGAGCATCTCTCGGAAGGGGTAGACCGTCTCTTCGGCGGGGATTGGTACGCGCTGGCAGAGGCGTATTACGCCGCCGTGGCGCAGCTTTGGAAGCTCTCCCCTGCCATCATCGGGCACTTCGATCTCATCACCAAATACAACGAAGGCGGATGCTTGTTCGACGAGCATCATCCCCGCTACGTCGCCGCCGCCCGTGCGGCGATCGACGCACTCATCCCCTACGGCATCCCGTTCGAGATCAACACGGGTGCCATCTTCCGCGGATACCGCACCGCCCCCTACCCCGCACCGCAACTGCTCGCGTATATCGCGCAGTGCGGCGGCACCGCTATTTTGTCGGGCGACGTGCACCACAAGGACGGCTTAGAACTGCTGTTCGACGAGTGCCGCGCACTCGCCGCCGCATGCCACTGCCCGCTTGTGGCGTTGCCGAAGGGATTGGTGTGAAACAGGATGCCGTTATGAATTGACTGCATAATTATTCATTTTTAAACGAGATCGTTTACTTCCGCATGGAGGTATGCGATCTTTTTTCTACCGTAATTTTATATTATTTACCAAACTTTCATCAAAATTAAGTCCTTACGCGGTCACGGTGCATAAATTTTACAAATCCACTGAATATTTATGAATAAAACCTTGACACCGCGCGATGCACCTTGTATAATAAGTACCATATTTTAAAAAAGGGGACAGACCCGTTATGGCAAAGATCTTCATTGACGGACAGGCCGGCACCACCGGTCTCAGAATATACGACCGTCTGGCAGGGCGGCAGGATATTACGCTCTTGTTGTTGCCGGACGACCGACGCAAAGACCCCATCGCACGACGCGCAACGATGCAAGAGGCGGACATCGTGTTCCTCTGCCTGCCGGATGCGGCGGCGATCGAAGCGGTCACGCTGGCGGAGGGAACACACGCCGCGATCATTGACACCTCCACTGCCCACCGCACCGACCCTGCGTGGGAATACGGCTTTGCAGAACTGCACGGGCGGCGTGAGCGGCTGAAACTCGCCCGCCGCATCGCCAATCCCGGCTGCCACGCAAGCGGTTTCGTGGCATTGGTGGAGCCGCTGGTACAAAACGGACTCCTCGCCTCGGATGCCGCCCTCACCTGCTTTTCGCTCACCGGTTATTCCGGCGGCGGCAAAGCGATGGTCGCAGAATACGAGTCGGCCGAACGCGACCCGTTGCTCGCGGCACCGCGGCAGTACGGACTCACCCAACAGCACAAGCACCTCAAAGAAATGGTCGCTGTTACCGGCCTTAAAAGCGCCCCCGCTTTTTGCCCCATCGTCGCACCGTATTACAGCGGAATGGAGGTAACGGTGCCGCTGTTTGCCCATCAACTGAACGGCTCGCCTGCCGACGTGCAGGCACTGTACCGCGACTATTACCGTGACGGTCTGGTACACTACGCCGACAGCGCGGACGAAAACGGGTTCTTATCCGCCGCCGCATTCGCGGGACGGGACGATATGCAGCTCACCGTCAGCGGCAACGCGGAGCGGCTGCTGCTCACGGCACGGTTTGACAATTTGGGAAAAGGCGCCTCAGGCTCCGCCATTCAGTTGATGAATCTGCTGCTCGGCGTACCGGAGGACACAGGCTTAGTATGCGGAGGTAAGGCATGAAACTGATCGAAGGCGGCGTTTGTGCCGCAAAAGGCTTTAAAGCAAACGGTATCCACTGCGGCATCCGCAAGAACCGCAATAAAAAGGATCTGGCTCTCATCGTGAGCGATACCCCCGCGGCAGCCGCCGCGGTGTACACCACCAATCTCGTAAAAGGCGCTCCGTTGCTTGTCACCAAAGCGCACTTGGCAGACGGTACCGCGCAGGCGATCCTCTGCAACAGCGGCAACGCCAACACCTGCAACGCCGACGGCATCGAGATCGCCGAAACCATGAGCCGTCTGGCTGCCGACGCACTGGGTCTTGCACCCGAAGCGATGGTCATAGCCTCCACGGGTGTGATCGGACAACCGTTGCCCATCGCACCTATCGCAGAAGGTCTGCCCGCTCTCGCAGCGGGACTCAATGCCAATGGCAGTGACAATGCCGCCGAGGGCATTATGACCACCGACACAGTGAAAAAACAGGTTGCAGTGGAATTCACGCTCGGCGGGCAGATCTGCCGCATCGGCGGTATTGCGAAAGGCAGCGGTATGATCCACCCCAACATGGCAACGATGCTGGTGTTTATCACCACCGACGTCGCCATCTCCTCTGCTATGTTGCAAAAAGCGCTGTCTACCGACATTGCCAACACCTTTAATATGGTGAGTGTGGACGGCGACACTTCCACCAACGACATGGTGACGGTGCTTGCCAACGGCGCGGCGGGCAACCCGCTTATTACCGAAGAAAACACGGATTTTGCCTGCTTTATGAAAGCGCTCAATACCGTCACCGTGCAATTGTGCCGTATGATCGCAGGGGACGGCGAAGGTGCCACCCGCTTGTTGGAATGCCGCGTGAGCGGTGCGGCAGATGAAGCGACCGCCAAAGCGGTGGCGAAAAGCGTCATCTGCTCCAGTCTGTTGAAGGCGGCGATGTTCGGTGCAGATGCCAACTGGGGGCGCGTGCTGTGCGCCATCGGCTACAGCGGCGCGGCGGTGGATGTCGAGCAAGTTGGCGTCTCGTTCCGCAGCGCGGCGGGCACCATTGCTGTCTGCAAAAACGGTGCAGGTATCCCCTTCTCCGAGGAGGATGCCAAGCGGATCCTTTTGGAAAAAGAGATCGAAATCCTGATCACACTGGGCAACGGCACTGCCGCCGCGACCGCCTGGGGTTGTGACCTCACCTATGACTACGTCAAGATCAACGGCGATTATCGCACTTAAAGCAGAGGAGATTACACCATGGAACTCACATTTTCCAACGCACAGCGCGCCGAAGTGCTGACACAGGCGCTACCGTATATCAAACGCTATACCGGCAAGATCGTAGTAGTGAAATACGGCGGCAACGCCATGATCAACGAACAGTTGAAACAGCAGGTGATGGAAGACATCGTCTTGTTGTGGCTCATCGGTGTCAAGGTGGTGCTGGTACACGGCGGCGGTCCGGAGATCAACGAGTTGATGGACAAACTCGGCAAAAAGCCGGAATTTGTAAACGGTCTGCGTGTCACCGATAAGGAGACGGTGGATATCGTCCAGATGGTACTGGCAGGCAAGGTAAACAAAACACTCGTTAACCTGCTGGAGGCCAAAGGCGGCAAAGCCATGGGCATTTCCGGCATTGACGGTCGTCTCATCCGCGCCGAAATGAAAGACCCTGCCCTCGGCTATGTGGGTAAGATCACCCATGTACACATCAAGCCGGTACTCGACCTGTTGGAGCGCGGTTACATTCCCGTCATCTCCACCATCGGCTGTGACCGCGAAGGCAACACGTATAACATCAACGGCGACACCGCCGCCGCCTTCGTCGCGGGTGCGCTCGCCGCCGAACGCCTGATCATGATGACCGACATCGCAGGTATTCTGCGCGACAAGGACGACCCCTCCACACTCATCAACGAGGTGACCATCGACGAGGCGGCGCACCTGTATGACGAGGGGATCATCTCGGGCGGTATGATCCCGAAGGTGGATTGCTGTATCGAGGCGATCCACCGCGGGGTAAAGAACGTGACCATTATGGATGGGCGGGTACCCCACTCCATTTTGATGGAACTGTTGACCGACGAGGGTGCCGGCACCATGGTTACCCGCGGAAAGGACGAATAACATGAACGAGATCCAAGCGAAGGATAAACAATACGTTGCGGGCACCTACGCCCGTTTCCCCGTCACCATTGACCACGGCCACGGCAGTGAAGTGTTCGACACCGACGGCAACCGCTACATCGACATGGGTTCCGGTATCGGCGTGACCGCACTGGGCATCGCGGACGAGGGTTGGGTCGCCGCTGTGACCGCGCAACTGAGCGCCGTACAGCACATGTCCAATCTCTACTACACCGCGCCGTGTGCCGACTTAGCCGAACGGCTGTGTACCCGCACCGGTATGGACAAGGTGTTTTTCAGCAACTCGGGTGCCGAGGCAAACGAATGCGCCGTGAAGATCGCACGCAAATACGCCGCTGAATCGGGGCGCCACACCATCCTCACGCTGGAAAACAGTTTTCACGGGCGCACCCTCACCACGCTGGCTGCAACGGGGCAGGAGCATTTCCACACTTTGTTTCAGCCGCTGACCCCCGGCTTCGTCCACACCCCCGCCAACGACATCGCCGCACTGCGCGCCGCAGTGGAGGAGTACGCCCCCGCTGCCGTACTGTTCGAATGTGTGCAAGGTGAGGGCGGTGTGCTGCCGCTGGAGGAAGACTTTGTTGCGGAACTGGCACGGCTTGCCGCCGCACGCGATATGCTTTTGATGGTGGACGAAGTGCAGACCGGCAACGGGCGTACGGGTGCGTTGTACGCGTATATGCATTACGGCATCACCCCCGACGTGGTGACCACCGCCAAAGGGCTCGGCGGTGGACTGCCCATCGGTGCCACTCTAATGAGCCGAAAGGTCTCCGCCGTACTCGGCGCAGGCGATCACGGCTCCACCTACGGCGGCAACCCCGTTGCCGCTGCGGGGGCATGCCACGTACTCGACCGTCTGGATGACACCTTGCTCGCCGCCGTGCGCGAAAAGGCGGCACACGCCGTTGCACGGCTCACGGGCGCACGCGGCATCAAGGCGGTCACGGGAAAGGGCTTGATGCTCGGTATCGAGACCGAAAAACCTGCCGCCGAAGTGGTGCGCGCTTGCATGGAACGCGGCATGCTGTGCCTCACCGCCAAGACGAAAGTGCGGCTGCTGCCCGCGCTCACCATCCCGCAGGAACTATTGGACGAAGCGCTCGACGTACTGCTTGGCGTCTGCGCAGGATAAAACAATAACGGCGTGCCTTGCGGCGCGTGAGGATACACAAAACAACATATCTCGATGCCCCAAAAATGCGCAGCACGGCATAACCTTCTCTCCTTGTGTTTTGTGGATGTTTATGCCACTTGGAAAGTGGCTGTGACCCAAGGCTCCCCTTGTCAGGTTATTCCCCCGCGTGCGGGGAATCACCCGACAAGGGGGATGTCATAAACGCGGTTTACTTACAAAAACAACCGAGCCGTGTAGGCTCGGTTGTTTTCATATCGCTTCGGTGAAAAACGGCTCGTCTGCCGTCTCCACCGTCACGGGCGTATCCCCCGTGACGGCACCTTCGGTCCACACCCGCACCCGCGGGTCGGCTGTCACGACACCGTTCCATTCAATACGTTCGAAATACGCCGCCTGCATCAGCGGAATATCTCCCACCGTCTCAATATGCGCGTTTATGAACGTTGCGGTAACGGGACAGTCGGGACTGCCGTACAACGTCAGCGGCATACGTATGCCCGTTGCCTTCAAGTTACGGAAGGCGATATCGTGAAGCGGGCGATTTTTCTGATACACCTCGTTGCCCGAATAATTATAGTGAAGCAAGCGGTCCACGTTTTCCACCGTGCAATCCTCCACCAAAAACGCGCCCGGCTGTTCGCGTATCAGCCGCGTTTCGTCTGCAAAATAGGTGAACGCGCTCAGCATATTGCGGCGGTGATGCGCAGCAGGCAGTGCCGCCGCCCCCTGCTGTTTTTCCTCTTCGGTCAATGAAAAGCGGTGCATAAATTCCGCAGGGCCGAACAAGCGGCAACGGCGCACCGTCACCCGCGTGCCGCCGAAACGGAAGCCACTGCACGCGGTGTTGATCTCACAATCTTCCACCAAAACGTCGGTGTTATCGAAGCCTGCCACGCAATCGTCCCCCGTGTGGAACACGCAGTTTTTCACCACCACGTGATCGCAGGTGCGGAAATGCACTCCGTCGTGTCCGCCCATCACCCGCACGTTTTCCACCGTGACGTTGCGGCAACCGAAAATACAGTGTGCCCAGTTGGCGCTGCGCACGACCGTGTATCCGCAGAGCGTGACGCCCGTGCAGCCTTCCAACCCGATGGCGTGCGGACCGCGGAAGCCTTCCTCCCCTTGTGTGTCGTAGCAATCCGCTCCATCGATGACCGCATTTTCGTCACCGATGACGGCAATATTGTTCGCACCAAACGCACGAATGAGCGCATTGCGCCACCGCGTACACACGTAGTTGAAGGTGAACGGATCGCCCGCCACCACGGCGGTTTCCAGCCGTTTGATCTCTGCATCCAACGGCTCCACGCTATCCTCCGTCCAGTGGGTGTAATCCTCTGCATCGCGACTGCCGAGCAGGCAGGCATCCTTCAACAGATGCAGCGTCACCCGACTGCGCAGGCGCACCGTTGCGGTGGTGAACGTACCCGCAGGCACCGTCACCTCACCGCCGCCCGCCGCAAAGCACGCGTCGATCGCCGCCTGAATGGCGGCGGTGCAAAGCGTGCCGTCCGTTTTAGCGCCAAAATCCGTAATACAAAACGTGTTCATATCCATTCCCTCTCTTCACTCCGCTTTCGGTAAACTCCAGTGATATCGTGCCGCGAGCAAACGAAGCAGCACCACCGCGGCGGCACCGCACACCATCGCCCACGTCTCGCCGAGCAGGCCCCAAAAGCCAACGCACAAAGCCGCGCCGATGAGCGATGCGGTGGCGTAAAAATGCTTTACGAAAATGTAGGGCATATTCCCCGCCAGTACGTCACGCATCACACCGCCGCCGATGCCCGTGACCACGCCGACGAAAATGAGCAAAAACAGTCCGAATCCGTGGGATACACCGTAGGCGGTGCGGATACCCACCACCGTAAACACGCCGAGTCCCAGCGAATCCATCACCAAAAGCACCAATTCATACGAGCGGTGATGCCGACCGAACAGCCGCCGCACCGCCGGGAAGAATACCACCACCGCGGTGGCGACCGCCACCAGCGCATACAGCGGATTGCGGAAGGTGGCAGGGGGCGTCTGCCCCAATATCAGATCGCGGATCACACCGCCGCCGACGGCGGTGGTGAGCCCTAAGATCACCACGCCGAAGATATCCATCTTCTTTTGCAGTGCGGTCACCGCACCCGAAATGGCAAACGAGATGGTACCGATAATTTCGAAGATCAACAACACCGTTCCCGACATACTCTCACCTCTCTGCCATCATAGCAGAAATATGAAAAAATTACAAGAGGGGAATTACGGCGAGCGCCTGTTTGCCGAGTGCGTCGTAGCGCGACTCGGACAAGGAACGGGCGTAGGTGACCTCGCGTCCTTTGTACGGGTCGTTGAAATAGTAGTTTTCTTCGTCGTACCCAATGAGCAACATACAATGCTCGTTGGCGGGCCAGGTGTAGGTCTCGCCCGCCGGGGTGGTCCACGAGGCGGCGGGATACACGTTCAGCATATTGATGGACACCCACACCACCACGGGGATCCCCTGCGCCACATACTGCTCGCACAAAGCGGTCATCGAAAGCCCCGAGGCATCCTCCACCCGCTCGTCCCCGCCGAGCGCGCTTATCATCGCCCGACGGATCACGGGGGACATACACCCGTAGGACGAGGTGGTACGCGGGTCGCCCGCAAACACCTCCCGCGGGTCGGGTCCGTAATACACGCCGTCTTCGTAGTAGAACTTCGTATCCTTCACCAAATGCTTGTCCACGAATTCGTCCATCGTCACGGGTTCCCCCGCCCACTGCAACGCCATCACGGCGGCGGCGGACTCACACCCCGTGGGATACAGCGGATGCTGCGGGATCAGCGGCACACCGTCCAACCCAAACGCCGCGGGTGCAGGCACGGTGGGGCGGGTCGGGCGGGTAGTCGTGGCCGTGGTCGTCACCGTCACGGGCTCTGTTGTAAAAGAAGCAGGCGGCTCCGCCTTATCTTGCGGCACGCCACCCGCGCAGGAAGTCATACCGAGCAGCAGCACACACACCAAGCAGAGTACCAATCCGTTTTGTTTCAACATAACCGTCCACCCCTTTTTACAGTATCCCTTCGCTTTTATTATACTCTGCCGATTTTTGTCAATCAAGTTACAAACTTGTAATATCTGGTTACAATTTTGTAACCTTTGCCTATAATCCGTCGCAATCGGTACACTATCGTCCGTCACGTATACGGGACACATACAACGTTCCGATCCTACTTTGCTTATGGAATATGACATTTCTCCTCTCCGTCCACGATCGTTTCTGCTTCATCCATCAGCACGTCCAAATATTTCAGCGGATCGACCGCCACGTCGTTCACCCGCACCTCAAAGTGCAGGCATGGGCCGGTGACCACACCCGTCATACCCACGCGGGCGATGGTCTGCCCCGCCTGAACGAACTCACCCGGTGTGACCGCAAGGCCGTCCAGATGAGCATACAACGTCTGCACGCCGTCGCCGTGGTCGATCAACACCGTCGTGCCGTATCCGCCGTTGTAGT